>JBJDZG010000021.1:42020-53246 GCA_051867875.1 Eubacteriales bacterium | reverse complement strand
ACCAAATAGGCGCAGAGAAAAAGCTAACAAAAAGAGACGCCGAGAGAAAATTTCGCCGTTGCGACGGCGACAAGGGCTGCGCGCCCTTGACCGCGCCGCCTTTTGCAAAAGGCGGGCGAAAACGCAGAACGGGCACGGTACGGACTCGTTTGCTATCAACATCCGTAGCTGAAAAGGCTCGTCCGTGATATAATTAGCAAATTGCATTTTTCGACAAGGGAGAAAAACGAAATTGGGGTGTAGTGCTTTGGCACTACACCCCAATTTACGCGGAATTTAGTCCGCGAAGCTCTATTAAAAGTTTTCTGCGCCGCTTTTTTCAAAAAAGCTCTTTATAAACTAACTTTTTACCTAATAAAATTAGTCCTCTCCGCCTTTTCCTCGCGCTCGGGCAGACCGAACTGCGCCTTGCCGAGTTCGATGCTCCTCATTAAAAATACCATATTGTGCGCGAGCGTTCGCATAGTTTGAAGTCCTTCGAGGTCGCCCTCGGCTTCGCCCGGAGCGGCACCGTGAACGCTGTTCCAATACTGGCTTGACGCAACGGGCATACCGCTTATGGTAAAATACTTGTTGAGCTGGTCAAAGGTTGCGGAGCAACCGCCGCGTCTTGCGACTGCAACGGACGCGCCGACCTTCATTCTTTTGTCGAACCCGGTGGAGTAGAAAAGTCTGTCAAGGAAAGCGATAAGAGTTCCGTTTGCACTTGCGTAATAAACGGGAGAGGCGATTACCATTCCGTCGCAAGCCTCAAATAGAGGAGCGATTTCGCCTACGGTATCGTCGATAACGCAACCGTCGTGGCCTTTATGGCAAGCACCGCAGGACATACAACCGCGGATATCGCGTCCGCCGACCTGAACGTAGCTTATTTCAACGCCGTTTTCCTCAAAAATCTTTTTCATCTCCCGAAGAGCCAAGGCTGTGTTGCCGTTTGCTCTCGGAGAGCCGTTTATCATCAATACTTTCATAGAATTATTCCTTACCCAGAATGAAATCGGCAATATATTCGGCGGTTATTTTGATTTGCTCTTTGTTTGTAATTTGAGCAATGCCGTCGCCGTTCTGCTTGCCGTACATTCCAAAGTATGCGTGATTACCGCCTATTATGACGTGCTCCTCAAAGTTTTCGGGAAGCATATTCATATATTTTACATACTTCTGCCTGTTCATTATTCCGTCACAGCTTCCGTAGACGGAGAGCACGCGGAGCGAGGAAATATCCGTTACGGAATACGAGGCAAGAAGAACTACGCCCTCAAAGGCGTCCGGATAGTTGCCTGCACAGTTTGAAGCCATGCTTCCGCCGAGCGAGTGCCCGCCTATGTACCAATTTTCAACCTCGGGGAACTTTTCGGGAATAGAAAGACCTTTATTTATTCCGAACACCGCGAGATTATATGGCATCTTGACGACTACGCTTACTATGCCTTGCTCCGCAAGAGATGAAAGCAGGGGCGCGTACGCCGTGTGCTCGACCTTTCCGCCGGGATAGAATACAAAGCCCGCTTTGATTTCGCCCTCGGGAACATAAGCGACGGAGCCATCATCGAGCTCGACGTGATTTACGGTTTCACAAACCGTGGGACGAATGGACACGTTATCGGCGTGATAGTAATTGTTGAGATAAATAGTGACGCCCGTCATTACCGTAATGATTGCAAGACCTGTGAGAACCATGGGGATATAGCTCTTCTTCTGCCTGCGTGCGTTTTTGTTCTTGGGCTTGTCGGGAGTACTTACGATATAGTCTATAATGGGGTTAGTGACGGTCATAACGAGAAGTGAGTAAATGACCGTGTAAGGGTCTGCGTAGGTAAACGCGAGAGCGATAATAACGAAATCCTGTATAAAGGCAAACCAAGCAAAGTCGAAACCGCCTCGGCTTACGAGAGCGACGGAGAGCGCGTACTCACCTGCGGGTGCGCTGCCGTATCTGATTGAAATACCGTTACCGACCTCAACGAATATTGCTCCGATAAGAACCATAAGCAGAGGATAATTTGAGATAACGGGAATCGTGATGGGCGGGAAGAGAGAAAAAATAGCGTAGAACACGGAGAAGCCGACGGTGGCAATTCCCGCGTTAAGTACGTATTTAGTTCCCATAAGTCTCCACGCAACGACGTAACAAATCATGTTTATTATGAGGTTGGAGATAGCGGGGGATATTCCGACAAAGTTTTCGATAATGAGGCAAAGACCTATAATACCCGCTTCGGGAATCTCCAAGCTTACGTTGATGTTGTATGTGGCGAAGGCTACTATCGCCGAGCCGAGCAGGGCGAAGAAAAGACTTCTGTAATTGATTTTTGAGAAAAACTCCTTGATTTTTTGTGCCAAAATGTACACCTCTCAATCTTTTATCCGAGTAAAACGTCTGAAATAAGCATTATGCAAAAGCCCACGAGCAAAGCGTAAGTTGCGCCGCGCTCATTTCCGTGAGCATGAGTTTCGGGAATCATTTCGTCGCTGATGACGTAGAGCATCGTTCCGCCAGCGAATGCAAGCGCAAAGGGGAGAATGAACTGCGCCACGCTTACCGCGAAATATCCTATCACAGTGCCGACGACCTCAATGAGTCCCGTTGCGGCGGCGCACAGGAACGTGCGCTTCGGCGAAATACCGCTTGCGAGCATGGGAGCGATTATAACCATACCCTCGGGGATATTTTGGAGTGCGATGCCACCCGCAATAAGCAGAGCCTGCGAGGTATCGCCCGAGCCAAATCCAACACCTGCCGCGATGCCCTCGGGCAGATTGTGAATGGCTATCGCCGTTACGAAGAGCAGAACTTTGTCAAGGCTCGTGTCGCCGTGGCTTTCAATATCCGCACCGACAAGGCGGTGAAGATGGGGAACTATCCTGTCGATGACGTTGAGGCACATAGCACCTGCAAAAATGCCCGCCACCGTAATGAGAATACCGTATTCTCCGCCGTGTTCGAGAGAGGGGATAATAAGTCCCAGCACCGACGCCGCGAGCATTACGCCCGCCGCAAACGACAGCGTGATATCCGTGAATTTATGAGTAATTTTTTTGAAAGCGAATCCGAGCAGGGAGCCGATGACCGTCGCACCGCCCACTCCAAGCGCAGTTAAGAGCACTAATTCCATCTGAAATGACTCCTCGGCACAGTAATATAATTATACATTGTAATTATAGCACACATTTTTCAATTTTTCAATAATAAATATAATTTCCTTTGATATTTTTTGTAAAAAGTGAGAGCGCGGAAAATGAAAACCGTTCCTTTGGGTCAAAAACGCAAAAAAATGAGCAAATTCAGGGTTTTATGGGACTTAAAAGCCGTTTTCTTCATAAGTTCTCTTGACAAGCGGGCACTTTTGGATTAAAATAAATAATGTTAATATTTCAAAAAGGAGATAATATATGAAAGACAGAAAAGAAATAGATGCCCGTTACAAATGGGACCTCTCGGTCATCTACGCCGACGAGAAGGCATTTTACGAGGATTACGCAAAGGCAGAAAAGATGATTAAGGCTTTCGCAAAGCACGAAAAAACGATGTGCAAGGGACCGGAAGAGCTCTACAATGCACTCCGCGACTACTGCGATATCGAGGCTGTAATTGAAAAGCTTTGGAGCTATGCAAACCTCAATTTCTCCGTTGATTCAACGAATAACGCCTTTCAGGCACTCAACGCAAAGGTGCGCTCTCTCGCGGTAAACGCGGGCGCAGTTGCCTGGTTCGTTTCGCCTTATATGCTCCGTCTTGATACCGAAACGGTGCAGAGCTGGTTTAGAGAGTACCCTGCACTTGAAACCTTCCGCAGAATGATTGAGACGAATATGAGAAACAAGCCCTACACGCTCTCGGACGAGTGTGAGGCACTCATCTCCCGTCTTCAGGACGGCTTCGGCACGCACGGCGATATCAGAGGCATTTTCGCAAACAGCGACCTTCGCTTCGGAAAGATAAGAAACGAAGAGGGCAAGCTCGTTGAGCTCACCGACACGAACTACGTTTCCTTCCTTATGAGCAAAAACAGACAGGTCCGCCAGAACGCGTTCAGAGGTATCTATAAGACCTATGCACAGTTCGGAAACACGTTTGCAACTACCTTCAACGCTATGGTCCGCGAGAGGGGAATGCTCGCAAAGGTTCGCGGATACAAAAATTCCATTACCGCGTCCACGTTCCAGGACGAAGTAACCCCCGAAATATACAACAACCTCATCAACTCCGTTCACGCAGGACTCCCTGCGCTCTACGATTACTACGCGCTCAAGAGAGACGTACTCGGTGTGCAGAAGCTCCACCTTTACGACGTTTACGCGCCCCTTATCGGCGAGCTCGACAGAGTTTATCCTTACGAGGAAGCAGTTGAGGAAGTGCTTGAAACCGTAAAGATTTACGGCGAGGAGTATTACAACACTCTTAAAGCAGGACTTACGGAAAAGGGTTGGGTTGACGTGTATCCCGGACGCGGCAAGCGCGGCGGCGCGTTCAGCGCGGGCACTCCCGATACCGAGCCGTATATCCTTCTCAACTATACGGATACGTTTGACGACGTTTCTACTCTTGCTCACGAGGCAGGACACTCGATGCATACGTATTTCTCCACTCACTATAACGAGCCCCACAACTCAAACTATACTATTTTCGTAGCTGAGGTTGCTTCTACCGTAAACGAGCTTCTTTTGGCTCACAGAAAGCTCCGCGAGTGCACTGACGACAACGAAAAGCTCTACATTCTCAATCAGCTTATGGAGACGTATAAGGGTACGCTCTATCGCCAGACTATGTTTGCGGAGTTTGAAAGAGATATGCACGCTATGAGTGAAAAGGGAACTCCCCTTACTGCTGACGTTATCAATAAGCACTACTACAAGCTCGTTAAGAAGTATTTCGGCAAGGACGTTGCCGTTGATAAGCAGATAGCTATGGAGTGGATGAGAATACCTCACTTCTATTCAAGCTTCTATGTATATAAATATGCAACTTGCATCTCCGCCGCTTCCGCAATCGTTAAAAGAATCGAGAGCGAGGGCGAGGCTTACGTTTCCAAGTATATCGATTTCCTTAAATGCGGCGGCTCCAAATCTCCCCTTGACAGCCTTCTTGTCGCAGATATCGACATGAGAGACCCCGATGTTGTTAACGGTGCCATCGAGGATTTCAAGAGCGCAGTCGAGGAGTTCAGAAGTATTTATAACAAGAAATAATGAGACGTTTTCGCAGCTTTTGAAAAAGCGGAGTAAAACGACATAATGGTTGCGATGAGTATCCGTTTTGAATACAAAACCCCCGAGGTGTAAACCTCGGGGGTTATCTTTATTCAGGCGATATTATTTGGATTTAATGTACTCGTCAATAGACTTGGCAGCGGTTTTACCTGCTCCCATAGCAAGGATAACGGTAGCTGCACCTGTTACTGCGTCGCCGCCTGCGTATACTGCCTCACGGGAAGTAAGACCGTTCTCATCAGCGATAAAGCAACCGTGCTTGTTTGTATCAAGACCGGGAGTTGTATTTCTGATAAGGGGATTGGGGCTTGTGCCGATGGACATGATTACGCAGTCAACGTCGAGAACGAACTCGCTGTCGGGTTTAACAACGGGACGGCGTCTGCCGCTCTCGTCGGGTTCACCAAGCTCCATTTCAACGCACTTCATACCCGTAACGAACTTGTGCTCGTCGCCGAGAACCTCAACGGGAGATGTGAGAGTCTTGAAGATGATACCCTCTTCTTCAGCGTGCTCAACTTCTTCGTGACGCGCGGGCATTTCGTCCTTGCCACGGCGGTAAACTATGTAGACGTTCTCAGCACCAAGGCGCTTTGCGCAACGTGCAGCGTCCATAGCAACGTTACCGCCGCCTACGATGGCAACGTTCTTGCTGTTCTTAATAGGTGTATCGGAATCGGGAAGGTAAGCCTTCATAAGGTTTACACGGGTAAGGAACTCGTTAGCGGAGTATACGCCTTTAAGGTTCTCACCGGGGATATTCATGAACTTGGGAAGACCCGCGCCGCTTCCGATAAAGATTGCTTCAAAGCCCATACCGAAGAGCTCGTCAACCTCGATTGTACGACCAACGACAACGTTTGTTTCAACCTTAACGCCGAGAGCCTTGAGGTTTTCAATCTCGTTCTGAACTATCTTCTTGGGAAGACGGAATTCGGGGATACCGTAAACGAGAACGCCGCCTGCAAGGTGGAGAGCCTCGAAAATCGTAACCTCGTAACCGAGTCTTGCAAGGTCGCCGGCACATGTAAGACCCGAGGGACCTGCGCCGATGACAGCTACCTTATGACCGTTGGAAGCGGGAACCTCAGTTGGTCTTTCGGCGTGAGCGTTGTGCCAGTCGGCAACGAATCTTTCAAGACGTCCGATAGCAACGGGCTCGCCCTTGATACCTCTTACGCACTTGGATTCGCACTGTGTTTCCTGAGGGCAAACACGTCCGCAAACCGCGGGAAGAGCGGAGCTCTTGGAGATAATCTGGTATGCGCCTTCAAAATCTCTCTCTTTTATTCTTGAGATGAAAGCGGGAATATCAATGGAAACGGGACAACCGCCAACGCAGGGCTTATTCTTACAGTTGAGGCAACGCTCGGCCTCGTTAACTGCCTGCTCCTCTGTGTAGCCGAGTGCTACTTCAAGGAAGTTTTTATTACGGACGTTAGGGTCCTGAACGGGCATTTCGTTCTTTTTAAGGCTCATATTAGGCATCTTACTTTACCTCCTTTTTGAAGAGATTGCAGGTCTCCTCGTGTTTATGTCTTTCAAAATCTCTGTACATCGTGGAGCGCTCGATAGCCTCGTCGAAATCAACGAGATGACCGTCGAAGTCGGGACCGTCAACGCACGCGAACTTTGTTTCACCGCCAACGGTAAGACGGCAGCCGCCGCACATACCCGTTCCGTCAATCATAATGGGGTTCATAGAAACGACTGTGGGAATATTGTGCTCTTTTGTAAGACGGCAAACGAACTTCATCATAACGAGAGGACCTATTGTGATAACCTCGTCGTAAACATTGCCCTCTTCGATAAGAGAAGCGAGAGCGTTTGTAACGAGTCCCTTCTCGCCGTAGGAGCCGTCGTCGGTCATAATCTTCGTTACGTCGCTGACTGCCTTGAATTCGTCCTCAAGGATAACGAGGTCCTTGTTTCTGAAACCGATTACGGAGTGAACCTCAGCGCCGAGCTTGTGAAGCTTCTTTGCGATGGGGTACGCGATAGCACAGCCAACACCGCCGCCTACAACTGCGACCTTTTTAAGACCGTGTGTGTGAGAGGGAGTGCCGAGAGGACCTACGAAATCGTGAATATATTCGCCTTCCTCAAGTCTGTTGAGCTTTTCCGTTGATGCGCCGACTATCTGGAATATGATGGTTACGGTGCCTGCCTCGCGGTCAAAGTCGGCGATAGTGAGGGGAATACGCTCACCCGCTTCGTCGACGCGGAGAATGATAAACTGTCCCGGCTCAGCTTTTTTAGCAATGAGGGGAGCCTCAACGTCCATGAGTGTTACTGTGGGATTGAGGACTTTTTTTCTGAGAATTTTGTACATTTTCCTTTACCTCTTTTTTTAGAATTAAGAAATTGATTTCTGACTAAAATTTGATATCTTGAACGCGTTTTTCGAGAAAACCTGCGGTAAGACCTACGAGCAAACCCGCCGCCGTTCCCGAAATGAGAAGCACGGGCAGGTAGTACACAATCTGCTGTGTGTCGGTAATAAGGGCAGCCATAAGTATCTGTCCTATATTGTGGAAAACACCGCCGACGACGCTGACGCTCACGTGCGAAAAGCTTGAGAATTTCTGCATAAGTATCATCGCCGTAAGACTTAATACCGCACCGCAGAGACTGTAAAGCATACTCTGCACGTTGCCGAAAAGAATGCTCACGAGAAGCACGCGTACAAGGCTGACTATCGCCGCTTCCTTTGCGCCTATTCTATACAGAACGAACATTATTGCGATATTGGGAAGTCCCATTTTTATGCCGGGGAACGCGGTAGTTATCGGCGGGAGCAGAGTTTCGACAAAGGATAAAATCATCGCAAGTGCGACGAAGAGCCCCAAAAACGTGATTTTCTTCGTTTTCATGCTCAAACTCCTCCTAAAATACTATTGTATCACATTTAACTGACAAGGTCAACATCATTTTTTTCTGCTCCGTAAACCGTTACCGTAAGTTTGTTGGGCAGACAGGTAATGACTTGACCTGTTTTGCTGATTTTACCCCGCTTTACGCAGCGTCCGTCGGGGCAATTTGCGTCTTTGAGATACGCTTCGCCGTCTTTTATCACGAGAATATTCGTGCCTCCGTTAAGAGCGTATTCTCCGTCGGTTGAGAGGGAATATCTTGCGACCTCCTCGCCGTTTATCTTGATTATCACGCCCGCGCCCTCCTCTTGATTAAGGCTTACGAGGAGGAGAAGGATAAGCGCCACGGCGACTATCGCGCCGATAAGAATAAAATCCTGTTTTTTCATCAATTCACGTTAATTAATTTTATTGTTGCCAAATTCAAATTACTCTGCCAAAAGCGAAGCAAAGCCGTCCGTCATTTTTTTGACGCCGTCGGGATAAATCCAGAGCACGTCAACCTTTGCCCCAAGCTCGTTCTCGATTTTGCCGAGCAGGGCAAGTCCGTCCTCGTAGCTCATACAAAAGAGGGCGGTGGAGAGTGCATCTGCAAGCGCGCTGTCCTTCGTGATAACAGTGATGGCAGAAAAATATTCTGCGGGCATCAGGGTGTCCTTATCGATTATGTGGTGATATTTTTTGCCGCCAACGGTGAAATATCTCTCGTAATCACCGCTCGTAACGCAGGACGTGTCCGCGATATAAACGATTTCCGCAAACGTACCTGTGTCGGAGGGGTTTTTGATACCCGTTTTCCAACCCGTTCCGTCAACTTTTGTGCCGATGATGCGGATATTTCCGCCGATATTGAGAACGTAATGCCCGATTCCTTTGGATTCAAGGAGCTGCGCCGCCTTTTCCGTGGCGTAGCCCTTTCCGAGTGCGCCGACGTCGATGCGGGCGTTTGCATCGGCAATTCTTACCGTGTTGTTTTCTTCATCGATTACGAGTGAGTCGATGGAAATGTGCTTGCCCGCCTCGCCGAGCACCTCGTCCGAGGGGATATACGTTCCGTCCTCGCGCGCGTCGTGCCAGGGGGAGAGCACCGCACCCATCATAATATTCATCTCTCCGTCAGTCAAAACGCAGAGCTCTTTTGCGTACAGTAAAAATTCAATAAGTTTCGGACTCACTTCCAAAGCTTCGCCGCCGGCGTTTTTGTTGAGCGTGCAAAGGTTAACGACGCCGGAATATTCGTGATAAATGTCAAAAAGGCAGTGATAATCTTCAAGGAGCGACCAGACCTCCTCACATATCTCGCCGAAAGCCTCTTCTGTGTCGCCTCTGTACGAATAAATGTACGAAACGGTGTCAAAAAGAGTGTAGTTTTCACTCGTAAGGGGACCTTGATCGGAGCCGTCTTGCAGAGCTTCAAGTATGCCTGCTGCCAAAACGGCAAGCAATCCCAAAACCAAGCAGATGCAGAGTATCACTCGGATATTTTTCTTTTCCAAAGCGGTGTTCTCCTACAATAACAAAAATGTGAGATTTGCTTTGAGCCGAGCGACGTTTTTGACCTTCACCGAGCTTTGAAAACGAAAAAGAGCGGTACGATGCCCAAAGCAATACAATATAATTATATCATAAAAAAGAAAGCAAAGTCAACAGATTTTTTGTTATTTTTTTAACAGCTTGCACTTTTTCGTGAACTTTGAATGAACTGACAAAAAATATAAACTTCCTGTTGACTTTTTGTGCAATTTTCACGGTGTTTTTGGGAATTTTTGACCGAATTTCCACCTGAATTTGTAAAATGTGTCGATTTTCCGTGCAAAATCTGCCTTCCTGACGACTTTTCCCGTCCGCCCTTAAAAACGCATGGCATAAACGCCGCATAGACGCACTTAAAGCTCGTCGGCAAAAGGTCTTTCAAAAAACAAGCAGGCGTGCAGTGCTTTGGCACTGCACACCCGTTTAATTGGGCGCTTTGCAACGTATGATGCAAGGCGCAAAAATAGTCCGTTCGTAATTTCGCGCGAGGCTATGTGAAAAACTTTTTGCGCGACTTTTGCCCGAAAAAAGCTGCATTTTGTCAATCAACTTTATTTTCTTCGAGCTTTTTGGTGATTCTTGACGCAACGATGTCAAGGGCAATCTTATTTTTGCCTCCGTTGATTACGATATCGGCGTACTTTCTGGTCGGCTCGACGTAGATGTGGTGCATGGGCTTGACGGTATTGAGGTACTGATGAATAACGCCGTCAATATCGCGTCCGCGCTCGTTTACGTCACGGCGCAGACGGCGCAAAATTCTCTCGTCTGCGTCTGCATCGGCATAAATTTTGATATCAAACATTTCGCGGAGCCTCTCGTCGTGGAAAGCCAAAATTCCGTCAACGATGATTATGGGAGAGGGAGCAAGACGGGTATATTCCTGCTTGCGTGTGTGAATACGGAAATCGTAATTGGGCATATCGATGCTCTCGCCGTCGCGGAGTGTGCGAAGGTGCTTGACAAGCAAATCCGTGTCGAGCGCATCGGGGCAGTCGTAGTTGGTTTTTACCCGCTCTTCCATCGAAAGATGGTCCTGCGGCTTGTAATAGTTGTCAAACGAAATTACCGTAATGTCGTTTGGAAACATGGACGTAAGCCCCTCGGAAAAAGTTGTTTTGCCCGAGCCGGTACCGCCGGCTATACCTATAAGCATTGGAGATTTCATGATTTTTGCTTCCTCTTTTTTTGTAGATTTGCGTTGGCTTTTACTATTTGAATATATCACAAATACGGCTTTTTGTCAACAAATAATTTGCAAATCCGAGCTTTGTGCAAATTGCATAATGGGTATATGTATTCATAAAAATATTTATAAAATTTTCATAAATCTATTGCAAATATACTAATATAATGGTAAAATGAGGTTAAGGTTAGTTTCCGCGGTGCGCGGAGCTTTCGGAAAAATATATTTCAAGGAAGGAATTTCTTATGAAAAAATTATTAGCACTCTTTATCCTGTGCGCGTTGATGCTCACGACGCTCACAGCTTGCGACCTTTTGGACGAGATTTTGGGAGCGTTTACACCCCACGTTCCTCCCTCACCCCCTCCAGCATGCACGGAGCACGTAGACGGGAATGAGGACTACCTCTGCGACGTCTGCGGAG
>JBJDZG010000021.1:0-41920 GCA_051867875.1 Eubacteriales bacterium | reverse complement strand
ATGCACGGAGCACGTAGACGGGAATGAGGACTACCTCTGCGACGTCTGCGGAGCGGAGCTTGAAAGACCCGAGCCCCCCGTATGCACGGAGCACGTAGACGAGAATGAGGACTATCTCTGCGATGTCTGCGGAGCGGAGCTTGAAAGGCCCGAGCCTCCCGTATGCACGGAGCACGTAGACGGGAATGAGGACTATCTCTGCGACGTCTGCGGAGCGGAGCTTGAAAAGCCCGCCCTTCCCGAATACGAGGACGTAAGATATTATCTCAATATCAGCGACCTTACCGCAGAAAAACTCACCGCGGACAGCATTAACGGCAAATTCACGATTGTCAGCGGAACTGAGATAAGAAACAGAACCAAAAAATACACAGACCCCGAAACGGGTGCCGTAACGGAATATCTGAAGTCCGTAAAGCTCGGCGGCAGCGCAAACCTTATCAAGGTTGAAGTACCCGGCGACGGCAAGCTCGCTTTCATTATTCAGAACGGTTCAAGCGGTGCCGCAACTCAGAAAGTTAAAATTACTGCCCCCGACGGAACTGTCAGCGAGATAGAATTTGCAGGCACCAACGAAGCAAGCCCTCTTGTAAAAATTGAAATTGACGTAACCGAGGGCGTCTGGACGATAGCGCGCGTCTCGGGCACGGTAGATATTTACGAGCTCGAGCTCGTATGCAGGGTTGAAAAATCCCCCGAGGTCGGATTTGAACTCGTATCAACGGGCAACGTTGATTTCCTTGCAGGACAGACTCTCGACTGCTCGGGACTTCGCATTAACGCAGTTTTCGCAAGCGGAAAGACTGAATCAATCGACCTTGCAAACGTAACCGTTGACACAAGTGCCGTTGATATGCTCACGGCAGGTACTTACGAAATCACGGTAAGCTATAAGGATTACGAGCCCATAAAATACAGAGTAAACGTATACGAGCCCAAAGAGCTTCTCTTCGGCAAGGACGCAGTTGAAAAGCTTTCGGCCAACACCTCGGCTGACAACGGCGTATACTTCAACCACAGCCTTAAAGAGGTTTACTCAATATGGGATGATTTTGATAAATCGGGACTCACCGTTATAGTTTCAGGCGAGCTTGACGGCGTACAGAAAGAGTTTATCGTTGACGATTACAGCATTAACGGCTTTGATTCCATAAGCATTGGTGAAAAGACAATCACGGTAACTTACACCTACGGCGGTGAGGAAGAGAAGAGATACGTTTATAACCAATTTACGGTTTACGTAATCGATACAGAGCCCTCCGTAGTTGACGGAGTATATCAGGTAAGGGTTGATTCCTCTTACATGGGCGTGATAGGCGCTATATTTGACGGCTATAATATGTTCACGACTATCCAGCAGGCTCTTGACTTCCTTGAGAGAGCAGAAGCAAGCGCAAATAAGGTAATTGATATCGTAGACAACGGAAGCAAATACGTTGAAAAGATTGAGATTACAATTCCCAACCTTACTATCAGGGGCAACGGCGCAACGGTTGAGTGGGATTCTCTCTACGGAGAGCTTGACGCGAGCGGCTTCTCTCACGTAACCGACTCCACGCAGACAGTTGCGATAAGAGAGAGCGCAGTTAACTGCCGTATCGAAAACCTCATTATTTCAAACAAGTGGAACAGCAAGGCTGTCTTTGATGAAGCGTTCGGAGAGGGCAAACACAGCGAGCACCGCGCGCTTGCGCTTCTCGTTCAGGCTGACCGCTTCATAATGGTGGGCGGCGGACTTATCGGCTATCAGGATACGGTTGAGTTCTTCACGGGACGTCAGCTCCTTGACAGCGTATATATCTGCGGTACGACGGACTTTATTTTCGGCACGAACAATACTACGTTGTTTAGTAATTGCCATATCCACTCTATCACGAGCGGAAAGACCGACGGCGGTTATATCACCGCCTTCAAGGGCTCTAACAAGGGCGAGAGCGACAGCGTTGAATACGGTGTTGTATTCTATAAATGTCAGTTCACAGCCGACGAGGACGTAGTTGCAAACGGCAATACCGCTATCGGACGTTGCTGGGCAGGATACAGTGCAGTGGCAATTATCGGATGCGAGCTTGACGGTCATATCTCAACGAAGGGCTTCTCGGGCTCCTCTAAAAACGAGCGTTACGTTTCTATGAACGCAAAGCCCACCGATGCGGGTGTTAAGTTCAGAGAATACGGCAACACGGGCGCAGGTGCAATCACGGAAGAAGTTGCGGGTATGAAGCTTCTCACCGCAGAAGAAGCGGATAATTACAGCAATTTCGAGGTTATCTTCGGCACAACAAACGGAAACGTTACCTACGCCGAGGCTTGGAATCCGGCTAAATAATTGATTAATAAAGACTCGCTTTGTTAAAAGCAAGTGGGCACGGGAATATCTCAATGGTATTCCCGTGCCGTTTTATTCGTCAAGCGCCCTTTTTAAGATTTACGAGGATATTCGTAACAATTCCGAGAATGAGGGCGCACGCGACGGAGGTAATCGTAATCTGACCGAAGGTGAGTTTAAGACCGCCGATGCCCGCGATGAGAATTACGGAAACGACGAAGAGATTTTTGTTATCGCCAAGGTCGACCTTTTGTGTCATTTTAAGTCCCGAAACCGCGATAAATCCGTAAAGCGCCACGCATATTCCGCCCATAACGCAGGAGGGAATTGTGGAAAGGAAGGTCGCAAAAGGACCGAAAAACGATATTGCGATAGCCATAATTGCCGTAACAACGATTGTTGCAACGGACGCATTGCCCGATATGGCAACACAGCCGACGCTTTCGCCGTAAGTGGTGTTGGCACAACCGCCGAACAGCGCGCCCGCTATCGAGCCGACGCCGTCGCCGAGGAGTGTTCTGTGAAGTCCGGGGTCTGTAAGCAGGTCTTTTTCAATTATCGAGGAAAGATTTTTGTGGTCGGCGATGTGCTCGGCAAAAACTACGAACGCGACGGGAACGTAAGCCACCGCAACCGTTCCCGCATAAGAGAGGAACGAACCGCTTTCGCCGAAATCGTAGTTGCCCGATAAGGCTTTAAGAAAAGTGAAATCGGGCACCCATTTGATATCGCTGAACTTTGAAAAATCGATTATCAGAAGCTCCTTAATACCTGCCGCCGTACCGATTGCAGTGAAAACTGCGGCGGTTGCGTAGCCTGCAAGAATACCGAGAATGAATGGAATCATCTTGACCGTTTTCTTGCCGTAGGTAGAGCAGAGAATAGTGGTAAAGAGAGTTACAAGACCGCAGATAAGAGCAATATACGGAGAAGCTACCGGCACGTTTTCAATCAGACCGTTATCAATCACAATGCTTTGGAGCACACTTCCTTTTGAGAGGTCGCCTATGGCGTTGCCCGCCAAGGAAAGACCTATGATTGCAACAGTAGGACCTATGACTACCGCGGGTATGAGCCTGTTTATCCATTTGACGCCCGCGAATTTAACGATAATTGCGAGAAGCACGTATACAAGACCTGCAAAGAAAGCACCGAGAATGAGTCCAAGATAGCCCGCGCTCATTGAAACACCGCCCGCAAACGCCGCGAGCATTGAACCGATGAATGCAAAAGAAGAACCGAGAAAAACGGGGCTCTTGAACTTCGTGAAAAGAAGATAAACGAGCGTGCCGACGCCTGCACCGAAGAGTGCGGCGGTGGGGGACATACCGTTTTCTACGATGGCGGGGACTGCTATGGTAGCCGCCATAATGGCAAGCAGCTGTTGAAGAGCGAACAAAACCGTTTTGAGATATCCCATCTCGCGGGGCTTCGTTTCGACGTTGTAGATAAGTTTCATTGAACTTCCTCCTTGGGTGTGTTTATTTTATAATCGCACGGTTGCGCATTATACAGTACTCACGGGCAAAAAAATAGCTGACGAAGAAAACTCGTCAGCAAAAGATAATAAAACTATTAAATACGTTGGAAAAGAAAAATTGAGAATGGGGCAATACGGCTGTTTTGGCTTTGAATTTTGATTTCAATGCGAAAATTGCCATATCCGTGTACCTCACTCTCATACTGTTTGAGATTATAACATAGCAAATCGCTTTTGTCAAGAAGAATTTTTTGTATTTTGAAATAAATCGGAAAAGGGCGTTGCTTTCGCAACGCCCGTAATTTATTCAATTAATCGCAGCAAAGGTCGGGTTTCTTAGTGGGCGCGGGCTTCTCGGTGGGCTTTGTGTTGTCGCCAAGACCTGTCGTTTCGGAGAAAACGGCGTTGTTTTTAACCATCTCAACCGTATCTGTGGGGATAATGAGCTTAGCGGCTGTGCCGTTAGCAACATTGACGAGAGCCTCGTATCTCTTGAGCTCGATAACCTCGGGAGTGGGGGAAGCCTGCATAATAGCGCGGAGACCGTCAGCCTCGGCCTGCTTCTGGAGAAGGAGTGCTTTTGCTTCACCTTCGGCGCGAGCAATGCGGGCATCTCTCTCACCTTCTGCGGCGAGAATCATAGCCTGCTTATCACCTTCTGCACGTGTGATAACCGCCTGTCTGTGACCTTCTGCTTCGAGAAGAGTTTCACGGCGTGCACGCTCAGCCTTCATCTGTCTTTCCATGGATTCGCGGATATCGGCGGAAGGAGTGATATTTCTGATTTCAACACGTGTTACGCGGATACCCCATTCGTCAGTAGCCTTGTCAAGGCTTTCCGTCATCTTTGCGTTGATGGAGTCACGGGAAGTAAGGGATTCGTCGAGTGTAAGCTCACCGACGATGTTACGGAGCGTGGTAGTGGTAAGGTTTGCAAGAGCCTCAACGGGATTAGCCGCACCGTAAGCGTAAAGCTTGGGGTCAAAGGTCTTGTGGTAAACCACCGCGTCGATGGTAAGAGGAACGTTATCGCTCGTGATAACGGACTGGGGAGGTGTGTCAAGCACCTTTTCCTTCGTCGTAGTGCGGGCAACTACGCGGTCAAGACCGAAGGGAAGCAAGAAATGCATACCGGGCGACCAGATAGCGTGAAATTTACCGAGACGTTCAACAACGTAAGATTCCGTGTGGGGGACGACCTTAATGCAAGTAATGAGTAAAACTACAATCACTGCCAAAACAATAAGAAATTCCATAGTATTCTCCTTTTTCTGTTTAATATGTCGGTTGACATATATTATTGTAATGATATCACAAAAATACGTACTTGTCAACGATTTTGGCGTTATTTTCCCGCGTGAGCCGAAACGTAAGCGTCGTATTTATCTGATGATTTAATTATATATCAACTTTGCGCAAAAATAAATATCAAAAGGTGCAAAATGCGAGCCCTTATTTTGACAAAGGATGCAAAATAGCGCAAAAAAAGCGAAACGGCAATCCGTTTCGCTTTTGAATATCCGGTATCAGTGACTTTTCTTTTTGTACTCTTCGTACTTTTCTCTGTCGATGACGCCGTTTGCGAGCATCTTCTCACTCCAGAGCTGAAGCGTTTCGACGGTTATGGAAATGCGCTCAAGCTCCTCTTGAATGTAGATGAAATCCTCAATCTCGTCGCCGTCGATAGCGCCGTCGGCGGTTATCTCAATTAAGCGGTCCTTCTTTTTGTTCATTGAATTGAGAGAGGCGAGCATTTCAAGCACTATCTGCGAGAGGTCCTTTAACTTTATTTCGGGCACGTATTCTGCGCCGATGGGGCACTGATTTGCACAGTAATAATTGCAAAGAGAGGGAAATTTGTATTTCTCACTCATTTGCAGGACTTCGTCGGGGTTCGGCGCGCTCTTTTCGTTTTCAATCCGCTCGATTCGCTCGGGAGATATCCATTCGAGGAGCTCGCTTGCACTCTCGCGCGAGAGCTCGAGCTTTTCACGCGTTTGCTGATATATATTTTTATTCGCTTTTGATGATATCTTAGGCATAATGACTCCCTCTTTAATCTTTGATGCACTAATGATAGCACCAAAAACGACGTATGTCAAGCCCAAAGACGATTTTTATGATTTTCACTCAAAAAAGCACCTGCCGAAGCAGGTGCTTGATTTTCTTGAAACAAGATATTACATAAGGGAGAGGTAAAGCTCCTTAATCTCCTCAACGCTCGTCTGTCTGGGGTTGCCGGGACGGCAAGCGTCGTCGTATGCGGATCTTGCGAGGAAGTCAACGTCCTCGGGCTTTACGATTTCCTTGAGGTCGGTGGGGATCCCTACGTCAACGGAGAGCTGCTTAACTGCGTCGATAGCGGCGCGGCGAGCGTCCTCGATACTCATTGAATCAACGCCTTTAACTCCGAATACGCGAGCAATATCGCGGTATTTTTCGCCCGTTGCAGGAGCGTTATACTCCATAACCGTGGGAAGAATTATAGCGTTTGCGATACCGTGGGGTGTATCGTAGAGAGCTCCGAGGGGGTGAGCCATGGAGTGAACGATACCAAGGCCTACGTTTGAGAAGCCCATACCTGCGATATACTGACCGAGAGCCATACCCTCGCGTCCTTCTTCGGTTCCCGCAACCGCACCGCGAAGGTGTTTAGCGATGAGCTCGATAGCTCTTAAATGGAACATATCGCTCATTTCCCAAGCGCCTGCTGTTATGTAACCTTCGATAGCGTGTGTAAGAGCGTCCATACCTGTTGCGGCTGTAAGACCTTTGGGCATTGTGGACATCATATCGGGGTCAACTACCGCAACTACGGGAATATCGTGAACGTCAACGCAGACCATCTTGCGATTCTTCTCAACGTCTGTGATTACGTAGTTGATAGTAACCTCAGCGGCTGTTCCTGCCGTGGTGGGAACTGCAATGATGGGAACGCATTTATTTTTTGTGGGAGCAACGCCCTCAAGAGAACGCACGTCGGAAAATTCGGGGTTTGTGATGATGATACCTATTGCCTTGGCTGTGTCCATGGAGGAACCGCCGCCGATGGCAACGATGCAGTCAGCACCGCTCGCCTTAAAGGCTTCGACACCGCTTTGAACGTTTTCAATAGTGGGGTTGGGCTTAATATTGCTGTAAATTTCATAGGGAATATTTGCCTCGTCAAGAACTGCCGTAACCTTGCCCGTTACGCCGAAGCGGAGAAGGTCGGGGTCGGAGCATACGAACGCACGCTTAAAACCGCGTCCGATAATCTCGCCTGCAATCTCTTTAATGGCACCCTTGCCGTGATAGCTTGTTTCGTTAAGTACAAATCTCATTGGACTAATCCTCCTCAATTTTAATTATCAATTTAGGACGCGCGAGGTGCGCTATCCTATGGTTAATCTTATAACAAACGCGCTTTTTTGTCAATAGTATTCACGAAAAATTAACATAAAACGAGGCAGTTTCGAGGTTTTGCGCGTCCGATTATTTACCGAGGGCGGGGTAGGGGGACGAGGGGTCGCCGAAGCTCTCAACGCCCCACATTTTTGCAAGCGTTTTTGGAATCTGAACATTTTCCACTGTCAGACCGTCAAATATCTCCGCGCCCACACCGTAAGCAAACACGGGTACGTTATCCTCGGAGTGATAATCAAGAGTATATTTAAGATTTCCGTCCCCGTCGGGTTTAAGACCGCAGGTTTCGTGGTCGGCGGTGATGATTACGAAAGTATCGGGGTTGTAGAATGCGAACTCCATAAACTGACCTATCGCCTGGTTGAAGCGGAGAAGCGCCTTGAACGTGCTCTCGAGGTTATGACTGTGCGACTTTTTGTCGATGTGCGCTTCCTCGTACATAATGAAGAAACCGTCCTCGTCTGCACTGATTTCTTTGAGCACATTGTCAATAATCAGCGACGAGGTTGAATCGATATAGGTATCCGTAGCGGATTTTAAGACGGTGTTTGTCAGAAGCGCCTGACTCTTTATAATTTCGGCAGTATCGTCGCGGTTGGCGGCGTGAGCGGAGAAGGCAGAGGGCGTTGCGCCCGTAATCTTTTCCGTTGACATTACCGCAGTTGCCATTCCGAGAGAGCTCGCAAGCTCTGTAAGCGACATTACGTCGTTGCCCTCACCGTCGCGTCCGACGGTGCCCTTAAAGGTCTTGTATCCCGTGGCGAGAGCCGTGCCGGCTGCCGCGCTGTCCGTAGGGCCTTCGCTAAGGCAGGAGGTTGCACAAAAACCGGAATAGGGGAACATATATCCGTAGAAAAAGTCCTCGCCGTCGGTCGTTACACCCTCGGGAATTTCCATATATTCAAAAATTTTGGTCTGGTAGACTCCCATTCCGTCGCCGATAAGAAAAACATAGTTTTTGGGAGCTTCGACTATGGGCGTTGCGATTACCGGCTCGTCGGGAATGTCTGCACTGAAATTTCTTCCCGTTGCATAGGTGTCGATAAAGTAGTAAACCGCGCCCGCGATAACGAAATAGTCGCCCTCAATAGCTACTCCGGAGTCGTCGGCAACTATGGCAAATTCAAACCCCTCGGTGTCCGCGTCGAGCTTTGAGGAGAGGGGGCGCGAGGTTTCGCCTACGAGAATTTCGTGGGCGTGAGCACTCTCGTTATCTGTGATTACCGCGAGCTCAACGCCTGTAATCTCTTTGATTTGGATTTGCACGAAATAAGCGGCGGTTTCATTGTAGTTCGGCTCGTCGGTGGAGTAGACTATTACGTAGTCCCTTATATCTACTCCGTTTATCTTCGCCCTCGATACGGTGAGGAGCAAAGTTGCACCCGCTACGAGCGCAAGGCATATAACAGCCGTAACGACGGTTGTAATAATCGATTTCTTTGACATTTTCATTTTAGTGTTCATCTTGTTTCTCCGTTTCGGATTATTTTGGTAGGTCTGTCGTACGTAACTTTATTATACCGCTTTTCGGGAAAAATGTCAATGGGCGATAAAAGAAACTCGGTTATAAGATTGATTCCAATGCGTCGGAGAATGATAATTGTTAAAGTCAAAAAAGATGATTGGAAAAACGGCTGCAAAATTTACAAGAACAGAAAAAGGGACTCGTACGAGTCCCTTTTTCGTCGGTGAACTGCCGCTTTTTGCATAATGAGCGGTGATTACTGATTGTTGGTGATTTTGTCCTCACCTGTATGGGAAAAGTGCATGATTTTTTTATTTGCAATCTCTTTTCTGTAAGCTTGGGGCGACGAGCCGACGACTTTATTGAATACGCTAGTCAGGTGCTCGCGGGAGCCGAATCCGCATCTTTTTGCTATTTCCGATATGCTCAGATTACTGTGTTCGAGCATATATTTCGCTTGTGTAAGCCTTTTTTCAACAATGACGTCGTGAATTGTCTTGCCGTATTCTATTTTGAAGAGCTTTTGCAAATAGACATTCGACACGTTTGTGGCAAGCGCAATATCATTGACGGTTATCTTTTCGGAAAAATGGGCATTGATGTATTTTATGGCATTATCAACATGGACGATACCCGTCTTTATATGATTTTCGGGGGAATTGCATCTTGAAATGTCGATAAAGAGCTTTGAGGTGAGAAGCGAAATAAGCAGGGACTTTTCTTCGGAACTCGGCATAGTGGTGCTTTGAATTATCTCTGTCATAGTTGAAAGGACCGTTCCGTTATCCGTGAAGATATAAAAATCCTTATCCTTCGACAAAATCTTTTCAAGTCTCGGGCACGCCATGGCAAGAGTCTCAAGCGAAAGCATCGACTGCGACACGGGTTTGCAGGAGAGATACTCGGTATTCTCCTCGGAGCTCGGCACGAATTCAAGATTTGCTATTCGTGTTGAGGGGAGAAGATTTGCAAGCTTATGGTAGTATCCTGTATTAATCAATATAAAAGAATTGCTTCGTACGAATACTGATTTGATATCAGTCGAATTTTTGTCCTTTCTGTACACAAAATCGAAGCCTCCGTATTGACAGTACATTATCTCAATCTGGGGGTGAGAATGATAGTCCATTATAAAGTTTGCAGGGAACGTTTCGATATACCAGTTTTTGAGGGTGAGAGGACGGCCTGCCATAACAGAGAGGCGGTCCATTGATTTTTGATAGTTCGTGCTCATAGTTCAATTATAAACCTTATAAGTCAAAAAGGCAATAAATCTTTTCAAATTAGTTATCTTTTTGTTTTGTTGCGGGTGAAAATAGAAAACAAAACTGCTTTTGGATTGTTGACTTGATTTTTTGCAGATTGTATAATTTGATTAGAAGGTACGAAAATGGCAGGTTTGCTTTGTGCAAAATGACGAATAATTTGTGCCAAAAAACTGAACCAAGATAAAAAAGCGGTTAAAACCATAGATTTATCGGTGTTTTTTTGAGGTGTTTTATGGGAAACTTATATGACAATTTGAACAAATCCCAAAAAAATAATATCGAAGCGCAGATAGTCGTGCTTCTCGGTCAAAGCAATGCCGAGGGCAACAGCCATTCAAAATTTCTTTTCGACAAGGTCGGTAAGGAAAAGGCTGACGAGTATTTTACGGGCTACGGTAGTATCAAGATTAGTTTTGCCAATTCCGACTTTATTAATACGTCGGATCACGAATTCGTTCCCGTTTGCGCTTCTCAGGGGTATACGACCGAGCGGTTCGGCCCCGAGCTCGGTATGGCGGAAAAATTGTCCCGCGCGGTTCTTAAATCACCGGTCTACATAATAAAATATACATACGGGGGCACAGCGCTCAAAGACGAATGGCGTCCGCCTTCCTGCAAAGGAAGCATAGGTCATTTGTATACCGAAACCGTGGAATATGTGCGTGCACAGTGCGAGCTTCTTCGCTCTATGGGCTTTGGGCCCGTTATCAAGGCAATTTGCTGGATGCAGGGTGAGAGCGATGCCGAGAGAGAAAAATTTGAGGATTATGCTTTCCTTGAAAGAGGATTTATTCACGATTTGCGTGGCGCATTCTCGGCGTACAAGCCCGAGGGAAGTGAAATAGGCTTCGTCGATGCGGGTATTTCGGACTGTCCTGCGTGGATAGAGATGGAGAAGGTAAACGAGAGCAAAAAGGCTCTCTCGCTTGAGGACGAGCATCACGATTATATCGACACGATTGCTGCGCGCCTTCCGTATAACGAGGAGCCCTACGGCGAGGTGGATATTTTCCATTATGACTGCCTCGGCAGTATTAAACTCGGGCATTTATTTGCAGAAGTGCTTTTGAATAAGTATTTGAAATAATTTTTGGAGGTTTTTATGAAAAGATTAATCGCATTAATTATCGCATTGTCGATGATGTCGGTATTCGCTCTTACGGGCTGCGAGCTTCTTTCGGGCTTGATTGGTACTACCACTACGACGACTGCTCCCGAAGAGGAACCGCCCAAGGTATATTCCAACGAGGTGCAGGTGGTATTGCTTCTCGGACAGAGCAACGCCGAGGGACACACTCACAGTCAATATCTCTCAAAGACTGTGGGAGAGGAAAAAGCACAGCTTTATGCAGAAGGCTTTGAAGAAGTTGAAATCTGCTATGCAAACACCATTTCACAAAATACCTCTAACGGTGAATTCGTTCCCGTCAAGCTCGGTCAGGGAAGCTTTCAGGACCGTTTCGGCCCCGAAATCGGTATGGCGGAAAAGATAGCCGAGCTCGACCCCGAAAAGAGAGTGGTTATCATCAAATACGCATACGGTGGAACAACTCTTAACAACGAATGGCGTTCTCCCTCAAGCGGAAATGCCGGCAGACTCTATACGGGCGCGGTGGATTACATACTCCAACAGCTTGAAGCTCTTGAAACAATGGATCTCTATCCCATAGTTAAGGCTATCTGCTGGATGCAGGGCGAGAGCGACGCGAGCGGTCTGAGCTTTAACAATTACGAATCTCTTGAAGCGAATTTCGTAAAGGACTTGCGAGAGGATCTCGCTTATTACAAGCCCGCCGATAGCGAGATAGGCTTTATCGACGCGGGCATTTCCGACCTTACCGCATGGACGCAGTACAAGGTTATCAATCAGGCAAAGATGAATCTCGCCTCAAAGGACGAGTATCACGACTATATAGACACGATAGCGGCGGGGCTTAAATACAATGCAGAGCCCGTTGGCGCTCCCGACGTTTACCATTACGATTCAAAATATATGGTACAGCTCGGATATCTGTTTGCAGAGGTACTGCTCGGAAAATATCTTGAACTTTAACCAAACGGCAATAAATAATTAAACAAGGAGGGAATATGAAACAAAGTAAAATAGCTTGGGTACTTCTTGCGGTTATTTCGTTCTCGTTACTTTTCGGCGGGTGTGAATTTCCTTTTGGAGAAAGCGCAACCACTACCGCTACGACGACAACTAAGCCCGTAGCACAGAACAATGACTACTCAAATCCCATCTACCCGATAGTGGACGGGGAAAAGAAGCTGACGTATCAAGCAGATCCTTATATAGTAAGGGACGATGACGGTACGTTTTATATGTACTGCACGCAGACGGACGTTTATACTCCCAAACTCGGATTTAAGCGAGGACCTATCTGGAAGTCCGACGATATGCACAGTTGGGAATACGTCGGCGACGTATTTGAAAATTACAATCCCACGTGGGGCACGGCAGGAGCAGGTGTCTGGGCACCGACGGTTGTAAAAATCGGCGACGTATGGTGCTTCTATTACTCGCTTTCAACGGGCGGAGATACGAACCCCGGCATAGGCGTTGCCACCGCCCCCACCCCTTACGGTCCTTGGGAACATCACGGAAAGCTTTTCAACAGTGAAGAAATAGGCGTAACGAACTCCATCGATCCCCACGTATTCGTCGATGAAGGAAAGGTTTATATGGTATTCGGTTCATTTGGCGGTCTTATTACCCTGATTGAACTTACCGAGGACGGCACGGGACTTATGGGCGGGCTTGAATATCAGAGAGAAAACAAGGTTGCTCTCGGCGGTTATGAAATCTTTGAGCTCAACAACTACGAAGGCAGTCTTATCATAAAGAAGGACGGTTGGTACTATCTCTTCCTTTCAACGGGAAGCTGTCTTAGCGGAACGACTTCAACTTACCATGTTGTAGTGGCGAAATCGCAGTCCGTTACAGGTCCCTATCTCGATTCCAACGGCAGAGATATGTTCGGTCCGAACAGAGGCGACCCCGTCGTTGTTCCGACAACGAGCGGAGCTATGGGAACGGGACACTGCACGGTTATCACCGACGATAACGGCGACTATTGGATGCTCTACCACGGATACAACACGAAGGGCGAAAATCCTAACGCAAGAGTGCTATATCTTGACAAGCTCATCTGGGATGAAGAAACCGGAATGCCATTCGTTGAAGGAAACAAGGCAAGCAACGGAGTAGTGCTTCCCGGACCGTACATAAAGGATTTGGAGGAATGAAATGAAAAAGAGAATTTTCAGCGTTATCTGTCTTGTAATAGCGACGGCGCTTCTCGGCTCCTGCGTTTATCTTCCGCCTTCGAGCACTACTACCACCACCACAACAACAAAGCCGGGCGGCGGGGAAAAGGAGTTCGTTTATAAAACGGTTGAATACGAAAATCCTTTGAAATTTTACAAGCAGGACGGTTCACAGTACCACGTTACGGTGGCTGACCCGGATATCTACCGCGATGATGAAACGGGTTACTTCTATATGTATTGTACCAATACGCAGTGCGAAATGGGCGACAAGGGAATGCAATTTGACCGCGGACCTATTTTCAGAAGTGAAAACCTCGTTGATTGGGTATGGGTTGGAAGCGTTTTTGCCGACTCCCCCAACGCGCTCGACTGGCATGACAAAAATGCAGGCGTATGGGCACCTTCCGTAATAAAGGTCGGCGACACCTACAACTATTACTATTCATTATCTCTTTGGGGGGACTCAAACCCCGGCATCGGAGTTGCAACCTCTCCCACACCCTACGGTCCCTGGACGCATCACGGGAAGCTCCTTGACCAGGAGATGACGGGCGTAAGGAACGGAATTGACCCCATGCCCTTCTATGACGGCGAGAGCCTTTACATAGTATGGGGAAGCTTTTTCGGAATTGCCTGCACGCTCCTCACCGATGACGGAACAGAACTTTTCTACGGCGACCAGGTCAAAGACCATATAACGTATCTTATTGACGACAACACCGAAGGAAACGGTATGAACGTCGATATTAACTACGAAGGAAGCTACATTATCCGCCACGAGGGTAAGTTGTATTTCTTCGGCTCGTCGGGCACCTGCCTTTCGGGAACGGACTCCACCTATAAGGTCAGAGCGGGTGTTGCAGACAAATTCCTTGACAAATTCACAACCCACGACGGTATACCGCTCAGCGAAGCGCCCTACGGCGAAGAGGTAATTTCTCCGAGCGACAAGGTGGTCGGTGTCGGACATAACACCGTCGTTCAGGATTTTGCGGGAGATTGGTGGCTGTTCTACCACGGATATGACGTAAACGGCGAATATCCGACGGAGAGAATAGTATTCCTTGACCAAATCCTTTGGGACGAGAACGGAATGCCCTATGTTGAAAATCGGGAAGCGTCAATCGGTGAAACAAAGACGGGTCCCGTAGTAGTAGATTTTTCAAAAATGGAGGATTAAAAGATGAAAAAATTATTAGCTCTTATCTTGGTTCTTTGCTTTGTGGCAATGCCTCTTACGGCGTGCGTAACTCCCGATGAGCCCGACGACCCCCTTGAAGGCGAAGGCGATATCGTACGCGATGCCGACGGCAATATAGTTTACGACAACGTAAAGCTCACTATGTGGAGCGTAACGACAGGTGATGACGCGGCTACTCAGGATGCAATCGTTGCAAAATTCAACGATATGTACAAGGGTATGATTGAGGTTAAGGTGGAGCATTACTCCCGTTACGACCTTGAAACTCTTCTCGGCAACACAATGCAGTTTGACAGCGAAAACGCACCCGACCTTCTTTTCAATCACGGTTCAAGAGTAACAGAGTACAATGACCGCGGCTGGCTTCAGCAGGTGGATTTCTTCTTTGAGAAGAGCGGCGCTCTTTATGACAAAGAAGATTTCGTCCCCTCTTTGCTTGAATCCGTAACGGTTGGCGGCACGGCATACGGAATGCCCATCGACTGCCACTCCGCAGTTCTTTGCATCCGCGTTGACATTCTTAAAAAGAACGGACTTGAAATTCCCGAAACGTATGCCGAGCTTGTTGAAGTTTGCGACAAGGCAGCAGAGCTGGCGGCAAACAACAACCTCTGGATAAGAGGTGAAAACTCCCAGGGCTACGGCGCAACAGAGTGGCGCTTGGCTTCCACGGCAGAACCGTATACGGCGTTCCCGATGTCCTTCGGCGATATGTGGGTACACGAATTTGTAGGATATACGGCGGCAGTACAGAACGGTGCTTCTTTGGTAGGAGCTGACGGTATGCCCGCTTGGAACTCCAATGAGGCTGCATTGGGTATCACAACTCTTAAAGAAATGATTTTCCCCACAAGTACATCTGCAAATAAGTATGCACTCTCCAAGGACTACGGTTCGTCTTACGACGTAGGCGATGCACCCTTCCTCAAAGGCGAATGTATCTTCAAGCTTCAAGGACCTTGGGCTTGGCAGAAGGAGCTTCAGACTTTTGATACAATGATGGGCAAGGACGGCGGTTCTTCCAACATCACAACGCGTTCTCTCTCCGGTCTTTTCGCTAAGGATTCCACAAGCGAATACGCTTCCAAAATCAAGGGCGAGGGACACGCTATCACTCTTATGAAGACGGTTAAGAGCTATACGAAGGCTTGTGCCGCAACTCTCTTTATGGAATATATGGCAACAAATTCCGGAATTGAATGGGCTAAACGCGGACATCTTCCCGCAATGCTTTCGGTTTCTGCTTCTTCCGATTATACTTCCGACCCCGCATACAGCGCATACATTCAGTATTGGGGCACACCCGATGATTATGTAGTAGTTCCTCCGA
This sequence comes from Eubacteriales bacterium, assembly GCA_051867875.1. Classification (GTDB taxonomy): domain Bacteria; phylum Bacillota; class Clostridia; order Oscillospirales; family CAG-272; genus RGIG4608. The sequence goes on along the minus strand of JBJDZG010000021.1, from coordinate 26,169 downwards.
CAAAGTACTACTCCTATGTAGATACATATTTCAAGAATGCAGTTCAGCAGGCACTTGCCGGCTCCTATAAGGACAAGAATGTTAAGGACCTTCTTGATGCTCAGTACAAAGACTGTATAGAATATATCGAGCTTTATCAGTAAGATAATAAACAATTGATATGAAAAAACAAACAGAGAAAGGAGGAATACGAATGAATGATAAATTGATAGATATACGTGATTACGCGGCAAATAAAGAGAAAAAGAAAAGCTCTCTTCGTCAGATGATTTCAGTAGGAGGTTTCTTGGGACCTTATACCGTAAGTTTTTTACTCTTCTTCGTATTCCCCTTGCTACTCGGAATAGTAATGGCTTTCGGAACTTTCAATTCCAAGTCGTTCTTTCCCGAGACAATAGGAACGCTTAAAAACTTTCAGGTCCTTTTCGGCGACACGGCGATAGCAAGGGACTTCTGGAATTCCGTATGGACAACGGTTAAGTTTGCATTCTGCATAGTTCCGCTCTCGATAGTTATTCCTCTCTTGCTGGCGCTTCTTATAAACGTGAAGCCCAAGGGATACAAATTCTTCCGCGCGGCAATTTACGTGCCGGGAATATTTCCGCTTACCGCGACAGGACTTATTCTTATGAGAATGTTTGACTCTCATTACGGCTGGATTAACTCCGTGTTCAATCTTTCCGTAGACTGGTTTGGCGAGGTTACGGCGTGCTGGTTTATGATAGGCTTGCTCTGTATCTGGTGCGGTATCGGCGGCAATTTCATTATTATGTGCGCGGCACTTGAAAACGTCGATAAAACGCTTTATGAGGCGGCAAATATGGACGGCTGTTCCAAGTGGGAAAAGTTCTGGAATGTTACTTTCCCCGGAATCCAGCCCCAACTTTTCCTGATTCTTTTCACTTGCTTTACGGGATATATGAACGTTTACGGACAGATATACATACTCGGAAGCAACAATCCCGACATTTCTTCAATGAAATCGGCGGTTTACCGTATTCAGGATATCCTTGCAGGCTCAAATCCGAGAGCATTCGGGTATGCGGCGGCAATGGGACTTTGTCTTGGTGCGATAATCATCGTTATCGCTATGGTACAGATGATTTGTAACAAAGAAAGAAAAGGAGGGAATAAGTATGCACAAAGATTTAAACAGTGGCAACAGAGTAAGTAAGACATTTGCCTTTATTGCACTTACTCTTATTTCCGTGCTTATGCTTCTTCCCATTCTTTGGGGCTTCGTCGGTTCGTTTCGTGAAAGCAGTGATTTTTTCAGCAATCCCGATAAGTTCTTTCCGTCAAATTGGGACAAATTCACACTTGACGGTTATAAGGAGCTTTTTTCAAAGACGGAGTTCGTCAGCACCAACGCAAACGAATGGTATCCGATATGGAATTGGCTTCTCAATTCGCTCATTGTAGCGCTCGGCGGCACGCTTCTCTATCTTGTTGTGGCGTCAATGGCGGCGTACGCTTTCGTATTTCTCGAATTTAAGTGGGCAAACAGAATATTCTATTTTCTCATTTGTACAATGACTATTCCCGGTATCGTATCCACAACGCCACAGCTCATCAATATGAATATGCTCGGAGCATACAAAAATCTGCTCGGACTTATCCTGCCGAGCCTGGGCGGTGTTTACGGCGTGTTCCTTATAAGACAGTTTTTTGTCAGTATTCCCAAGGACCTTGTGGAAAACGCAAGAATGGACGGAGCGAGCAATTTTAGGATATTCGTGGAAATCATACTGCCTCTCGGTAAAAGTGCACTTTTCGTGCAGGGACTTTTCGGATTTATGGGTGCCTGGAACGACGTTCAGTGGGCACAGCTCATAATCGGAAATGCTCCGAGAAGCACATGGACTCTTGCATACGGACTTAAAGTCATTTCAGACCAGTGCGAGGCGTTCGAGTCCATAACACTCTCGCTTGCGAGTGCGGTTATTTCGATGATACCGATATTTATCGTATATCTCGTAACGCAGAGCAAGATTATTGAGGGTGTTGCTAATACGGGTATTAAGCGTTAAGGAGGAAGTAATGGAAAAATATCTAATGACAGAAAAAGAAGCAAAGCAAAAGCTTAAAGAAAACAACAATAAGCTTGTTGACTCCTCCCTTGAGTCCTTTGTATCCTTGCAAAATGTAAATAAAGTGTACCCTAACGGAGTCCACGCAGTATACGACTTCAATTTAGAGATTAACAAGCACGATTTCGTTGCTTTGGTAGGTCCTTCGGGCTGCGGAAAATCCACCACGCTCCGAATGATAGCGGGACTTGAAGAAATATCTTCCGGCTCACTTTATATCGACAAGGTCTACTCAAACTATCTTCAAAGCAAGGACAGAAATATAGCGATGGTATTCCAGAGCTACGCGCTCTATCCTCAAAAAACCGTTTATGAGAATATAGCCTTCGGCTTAAAAATTCGCCATCTTCCGAAAGAGGAGATAGAACAGAGGGTATTTAAGGCATCTGAGATACTTGACCTCGGTGACTACCTCGACCGCAAACCGAAAGAGCTTTCGGGCGGTCAGATGCAGAGAGTTGCGCTCGGACGTGCCATCGTGCGTCAGGCAGACCTCTTCCTTATGGATGAACCCCTCTCAAACCTTGACGCAAAGCTCCGCGTACAGATGCGTTCAGAGATTATCCGTATCCACAGAGAAGTGGGCGCGACGACGATTTACGTTACGCACGACCAGACGGAAGCTATGACGATGGCAAACGTAATCGTCGTAATGAACAAAGGCTTTATTCAGCAAGCGGGAAAGGCTATGGACGTTTACAACCACCCAAACAACCTTTTCGTTGCAACCTTTATCGGCTCGCCTGCAATGAATATTATCGGTGCGAGATACGAAAACGGCGGAGTTACCCTGAACAACGGTCAAAAGCTTAAACTCAAAGACGGATTTGAGAAGATATATGCTTCCTTTATTGAATCCCGAAAAGCACAAATCAAGGCTAATATAGACGATTTTGATAATCTTACCGACGAGATAATCGAGAGTATGAAAGCTTCTCAAATGTACAAAAAGGAAGAGAAGAAAGCACCCGAAGCAAAGAAAAAGAAGTTTGCTTTCTTGAATAAAAATAAGACGAATACCGAAAATGACAAGCTTAACAGGCGCGAGAGCCTCCTTGAAGAACTTAAAGCACTGACCACTCACTACGACGGTATGGCGCGCGGTGGCGAAGTCAAGCTCGGTATTCGTCCTGAACACATATATCTTGCATCGTATTGCGACGTTCCGAATAAGAGCGATGCAGTCAGTGCAGAGGTTGCACTTGTCGAAAGACTCGGCAACGAGAGCATTCTCCATTTCAATATCTTTGATACGGATTTTCAGGTCAAGACCTCGCGCGGCGAGGGCATCGAAATAGGCGACAGAGTTGACCTTGTATTTGACCTTGACAAGCTCCATATATTCGATATTGAAAGCGGATTAGCTATAAAATAATTTAGAAAAAGGAGAAAAGTATGAAAAAGATTTCGTTTTTGACATTTATTCTGATGTGCGCGATGCTTTTGTCGGCTTGCAGTATTCTTGACATTTTCAATCCTCAGGGAAACGTAACGACAGGCACCACTACACAGCCTCCTTATAACGGAGAATACGAAATCCGTCTTACAGCCATCGGCTCTACGACTATTAAAGCCGGTAAGACAGTACAGCTTCGTTCCTCCGTCACAGGAACAACATCTAAGGATGTAACATTCACATCAAGCAATCCCGAGGTTGCGACGGTAAACGAAAAGGGCCTTGTAACAGGACTTTCAGAGGGTACTGCAACAATCGTTTGTGCGCTCGTAATCGAGCCTGCTTGCACGAAGAGTATTACCATTACGGTTGAAAAGGCAGTTAAGCCCGAAAGCATTACCATTGAAAATGCGGACGATACTGTTGCCTGGGCGGGCGAAACACTTCAGCTTGACACGGCGATAGTTCCCGAGGAAGCGTCTGCTCTCGTATCATGGGAGTCCTCCGACGAAGACGTTGCAACCGTTTCCGAAAACGGACTTGTTTCCTTCCTTAAAGAAGGAGAGGTTACTATTACGGCAACTTCCCTTGAGGACACGAGCGTTTCCGCAAGCGTAACGTTCACGGTTAAGGTAGGCTTCTTCCGCAGTGATATGGGCTCGCCTTACTGGGACCTCTCCGAACAGAGCGAGGGTGAAAACTCCAAGGTAACGCTTAATATCGACAGTTCCATGCTCGGCTACCACTCCTGCTATCTTGCCAACGTAAGCGCAACCCGCTACTACGTTGAGGGCATATTCGACGTTCCCGCAGAGCTTATCTCTACTTGGGTATGGCAGGGATTTGGCTTCGGAAGCGGTCTTAGCGAGACTTCAACCCGTTATTTCATTTTCTCTCCCAGAGTAGACGGACAGGGAAATGACTTCAACAAATTCATCGTTAAGGACCTTCCCAACGAAACGTGGCCCGCTATTACGACACGTTCCCAGACTTGGGGCGAAAACGGACTTGACTACATTGATTGGAAGAACCAACCCGTTAAGATAGGTATGATGAGAGATGAGAATACGTACTACTACTTTATCAACGACAGACTTATGTACGTTGACGAAAGCACAATATACGACGGTATTCCCACAATGCCCATACTCGTAGCAATCGATATTCCCGTAACGGTAACTGAATACAAGGTAGTTACAGATGGCGCAGAGCTTGACGCTATGCTTAATGACGGCAAGTTTGCTGAAAAATTCTTCTCCTCGAACAGCGATATAATCGAGATGATAGGCTCCGACGCGTTTGTATTTAAGTCAAACAACGTTCTCAACAAGCTTAACCGTGTAAAGAGCATCGGTGATGCGGCTAAGCTCATCGGCGATTTCACAATCGAATTTGATATAACCGATATGATGTGCAATACCGCACACGATTCAAGCTTTGCAGGTATTACTCTTAACCTCTCCCGTTACGATTCTGCTGACACCGTTGAAACGTTCGCAGTCGGTAAATCCACAGAACAGTCCGACGCAACAGGCTTCGTTGCCCGTTACGGCAGTTGGAATTTCGTAAAAGAGATGAGCGACCCCGCTTCTCACTATTACTGGTCCGAAAGTAGCGCGTCTGCATTTGAAAACGCTTCTGACACGCATCATATCAAGGTTACGAGAACAATCGAAAACAACGTTTCCACCTTCAGAATGTGGGTTGACAATGTTGAGATTGAATTCGACGTGCTTTCAAGTAAGTACAACTCAATGACCTGCAAGTACACGGGAGCGTATATCCTCTGGATAGGCGGCGAGTACGCATCCGGTCAGGTAACAAACCTTGTTATTGAATCAAATCAAAACAAATAATTATTATATCAATTTGTTAATCTGTCGGAAAAGAGAATACCGACATAAAATATAATTTCTGAAAGGAGAAAAACTATGAAGAAATTTCAATCTATTCTCGTTTTGGCTCTTACTTTGACGGTATGCTTGATGAGCTTCGCATCCTGCTCACTTGAAAACTGGCATATCGACATCAACGGCGACGGCTTCTGCGACATTTGTAAGATAGACCTTACACCTGAAAAGCCCCCCGTAGATGAACCTTGCACAGAGCACGTCGATGCCGACGGTAACGGCAAATGCGACAAGTGCGGTGAGGAAGTTAAGACAGAACCTCCCGTTTGCACGGAGCACGAGGACGAAAACCTTGACGGTAAGTGCGACGCTTGCGGTGCTGCTTACGAATGGAAAGTAGCAATCGCAGACAAGAGCGTTACAGAGCTTTATGCAACAAAGACGCTCGAACTTACAGCAGGTGTTACACCCATTGAAAAGCCCCTTGCCTGGACTTCCTCCGATGAGAGCGTTGCAACGGTAGTTGACGGTCTTGTAACTGCTCACAAGGCGGGCACGGTTACTATCCGCGTTGCTCTTACGGATGAAGTTTATGATGAGATTACTCTTACGGTAAAGACGTCCATCATAAGCACGGATTACAATTCCGACAACTTTGACCTCAGCGGAATCTATCAGGACGAAGCGATTGTAAAATCCAACGGAATGGTTAACTCTTTCGTTGCTTTTGCAGGTCAGGCTTCCAAATACTACGTAGCTACTGCTACCGTAGTTCTCAGCAACCCCTCCGACCTTGATACGTGGTCAAGAGTAGGTATCTCCCACTTTAACGGAACAAATTCTTACTACGGTTTCCAGGTATCTCCCGGTGTAGGCTACAATCAGCGCAAGGTCGTTACCATGATTATCACTGACGGCAACGTTCAGTGGGGCGAAGTAACAGACCGTTCGCAGATTTGGAATCAGCACGGTATGGCAGGACTTGATTACTCAAATCTCGTTCTTACGACAGTTCGTGCAGGCGACGTATTCTACGCATTCATCAACGGCGAGCTTTATTGGGTTGACCACGGCGTAAACGGTTTTGAGGGTGACACAATCCCCGTTCTTAACCTCGGCAGCTGTGAAGCTACATACTCAAATCTCGACGTACAATATGGTGAAGAAAGCGTAAAGACTTTCCTCGCTACTGCTGACAACAGCAAATTCTACGGTTCTTTCGATAAAGAAATAATCAATGAAGACGGTTCTATCAAGTTCATCGGTGCTTCCGATGCAACCTGCAACCTCAATCCCAAGGACCACGGTGCAAAGTATATCGGTACAAACGCACTTCTCGGTGCAAACGTATCCACAACTATTGAATTCGACCTCACAATAGATTACTTCGGCGGACGCGACGGCCTTCCCGCACTTGCAGTAACGTTTAACCGTTACGAGGGAACTCCCGCAGAGGCCCGCTCACTCGTTATCGGTCAGTACAAGGCAGGCTGGACGGGCTGGAACTCCAATGCTAATCTTCCTGACGGTATCGGCTCAGGCGGACGCGAATATATGCTCGGCGGCGAGAGCACAAGACTTGAAGAAGGTCAGACATACCATGTAGTATTCACAAGAGTTATGACCGCAGGCGGTCAGGACACAAGAATGATTATCGTCGATAAGGACGGAAACGTTCTTCTTGAAGACCAGCACGGTTGGCAGGACGGCTACTCCGGCAGAGCAGTTGTAAGCTTCCTTAGCCGCGACCTTGACTGTACAGTCTCCAACATCGAAATCAAAGAACACACCGCTCACGACGATGTTAATATGAACGGCGCATGCGACTGCTGCGGTGCAGCTGTTGAATGGAAGGTAGAAATCGCAGACAAGAGCGTTACAGAGCTTTTCGATAATGCTACACTTCAGCTTTCCGCAGGCGTAACACCCACGGATAAGCCCCTTACCTGGACTTCCGGCGACGAGAGCGTTGCAACGGTAGTTGACGGTCTTGTAACTGCTCACAAGGCAGGCAAGGTTACAATCCGTGTTTCTGCGGGCAGCTATTATGACGAGATTGAGCTTACAGTAAAGGCTCCCGTTATGAATTCCTCTGTAAATGCAGACCATTTCGTATTCTCAGACCTTTACTCCGATGATGCTAAGGTTGCTTCTAACGGACAGGTAAACTCTTTTGCGGCCTTCACGGGCGACCCCTCGTACTATTATGTAGCAAGCGTTATTGTAAATATTACAGCTACTGACGGTGGCGACGTATGGTCAAGAGTAGGTATCTCCCACTACAACGGAATAAACTCCTACTACGGCTTCCAGGTATCCCCCGGCGTTGGCTATAATCAGCGCAAGACAGTTACAATGATTATCACTGACGGAAACGTTCAGTGGGGCGCAGTAACAGACCGTTCTCAGGTATGGGGACAGCACGACCTTGCAAGCCTCGATTACAGCCATGTTGAAATCACGGTAGTTCGTAACGGTGCGGCGTTCTACGCATTCGTAAACGGCGAGCTTTACTACGTTGACGAAATGGTTGAAGGCTTCTCCGAAATCGCTACACTTCCCGTTATCAACGTAGGCTCCTGCACAGCAGAGTTCACAAATATGAGCGTTTCATACGGTGAAGCGGCAGTTACAGAGTATCTTGCAACGGCTGATGACAATATGTTCTACGGTTCTTACGGAGATACGATTATCCACGATGACGGCTCTATTGAATTCGTCGGCGCGGCTGAGGGCACTTGCAACCTTAACGCAAAAGACCACGCAGCTAAGTCAATCGGTACATCTGCAGTTCTCGGTGCAGGAGTAACAAGCACAGTTGAATTTGACCTTACAATAGGTTATTTCGGCGGACGCGACGGTCTTCCCGCACTTGCAGTTACAATCAACCGCTACGATGCCAACGTTCCCGAGGGACGTTCACTCGTTATCGGTCAGTACAAGGCAGGCTGGACGGGCTGGAATATCAACGGCAATCTTAACGACGGTATCGGCTCGGGCGGCGTTGAATACGTGGCTAACGGCGAAACGACAAGACTCGAAGAAGGTCAGACATACCACGTAGTATTCATTAGAGTTATGACTGAAAACGGTCAGGACACAAGAATGATTATTTCGGACAAGGACGGAAACGTTCTTATCGACCACCAGCACGGTTGGCAGGACGGATATACGGGCAGAGTAGTAGTAAGCTTCCTTTGCCGCGACGTTGACTGCACGATTTCTAACATCGAGATTAATTAAGCTGAATAATCTCAGGTTTATAACTTATTAAAAACTTGCGGGGAGGGAACTCCCTCCCCGCACTCTCAAATGAGGGGAGTCAATTATGAGTATATTTTTTGACAATACCAATAAGACTTTTTACCTTGAAAGCGCAGAACTTTCATATATTTTCAAAATTGACGATTTCGGCTTTTTGGAGCATCTTTATTACGGAGCGCGTGTTGCAAGGGACGACTTGGAGTATTCGGTTTTTCGCGTAGCCCGCGGACACAGCGCATATCTTGCCGAAATGAGCAGTACAAACACTTTTGAGGTGTTGAGTCAGGAATTTCCTGTATACGGAAGAGGAGATTTCAGAGAGAGCGCATTCGCTTTTAATAATGAAGGAGTGCGCGTAGGTGATTTCAGATATAAAAATCACACCATTTTAGATAAAAAGCCCGAACTTTCGGGAATGCCCTCCGTAAAGGGCGGCACAACTTTGGTCGTTACCTTGTGCGACGACCGCAATAACATTGAAATCGACCTTTATTACACGGTTTTCGAGGATTTGCCCGTTATTTTAAGACATAACGAGATAAGAAACTGCGGTGATAAAGAAATTATAATAGACAGAGCATATTCCTTTTCGCTTGACTTGCCCGACGGCGATTTTGAATTTATTTCGCTTTACGGTGCGCACGTGCGTGAAAGGCATATCCAGAAAAGCAAGCTCCACCACGGAGTTGTATCCATTGACAGCAAGTACGGAGTTTCTTCCTCACAACTCAACCCTTTTGCGGCACTTGCAAGACCGAATGCCGACGAGAATGTGGGTGAGGTATATGGCTTCAACCTTGTTTACAGCGGAAATTTTGTAATTAAGGCTCAACTCGGACAAAACGACGTTGCAAGAGTGCTTGGCGGTATAAACGATTATGATTTCGCGTGGACGCTTAAAGCAGGGGAAAGCTTCGTTACCCCCGAAGCTGTAACGGTATATTCAAACGCGGGACTCGGCAAGATGAGCAGGGTCTTCCACGATCTTTACAGAGAGTATCTGATAAATCCTCGCTTCGTAAATGAGCACCGCCCCATTGTTCTTAACAGCTGGGAAGCGGTGTATTACGATTATGACGAGGAAAAACTCTGCGACCTGATAAAGACCATAAAGGGAAGCGGAATTGATATGTTCGTGCTTGACGACGGCTGGTTCGGCAACAGAAACGATGAATATACGGGACTTGGAGACTGGTATCCCAATCCAAATAAGCTTCCGAGAGGGCTGAAACCCGTAATTGACTGCGCTCACGAAAACGGGCTGAAATTCGGGCTTTGGTTTGAGCCGGAAATGGTAATTGCCGACTCTGACCTTTACAGAGCGCACCCCGACTGGATTATTCATGCCACGGGACTTGAACCCTGCCAGGGACGTTTTCAGTACGTTCTTGACCTCACAAGAGAAGAAGTCCGCGATTACATAGTTGACGTAATTTCAAAGTGTCTTGGCGAAAACGAAATTGACTATGTAAAGTGGGATATGAACAGATCAATTACAGAAAACTATTCCGCTCACCTCGGGGATAGGGGAAAGGAGTTCGCCCACAGATACGTTCTCGGACTTTACGATATTTGCGAGAGAATAATAAACGGCTTTCCGAATATTTTCTTTGAGGGTTGTGCATCGGGCGGTTGCAGATTTGACCCTGCTATGATGTACTATTTTCCGCAGATATGGACGAGTGACAACACCGACGCACTCGCAAGATGCTTTATTCAGTACGGCACGTCGCTTTGCTATCCGCTCTCGTCAATGTCCTGCCACGTGTCGGTTTGCCCCAATCATCAAAACGGCAGAGTAACGGATTTCAAGTCGCGGACGGATATAGCTTCCCTCGGAGCAACGGGATATGAGCTCGACCCGAGAAGCTTTACCGAGGAGCAGATAGAAACGATTAAAAGAGATACGTCTGCATATCGCAAAAGAGAGGACCTTGTACTTCACGGCGATTTGTACAGACTCAGCTATCCTGAGAACGGAAAGCTTTTCGCAGAGCAGGTAGTATCAAAGGATAAAAAAGAAAGTTATCTCGTCCTTATGCGTCCGCTTTGTCAGGCGAACGGAACAGCGCAGAGAGTGTATCCGCGCGGGCTTTGCGAAGATATGCTTTACACGGTAGAAGAGCTCGCCGGATTAACGCTTCACGGCTCCACTATAATGAACGTCGGATTGTTGATAAATTTTGAGCAGGGGGACTTTAAGACGAAAACCCTGACGATCAAATCGGTTGAATGAATGGTATGAAAATAGAAGATATTAATATCAGAGACCCGTATATGTACGTCGAAGAAGGCATAGCGTATATGGTGGGAACCACACACGAATCCGCCTGGGGCGGAAAGGTGAGCGGTTTTTGCGGATATAAATCCCGCGACCTTGAAAATTTTGAAGGACCTTTTGTCCTTTTTGAAGCAAATGACGGTTTTTGGGCTGATAAAGATTTTTGGGCACCGGAGTTACATAAGTATAACGGGAAATACTATCTTTTTGCATCTTTTAAGTCCAATGACAGGCGTAGGGCGTCTCAGGCACTTGTTTGCGACGAACCGTTTGGCAGATATGTTCCGCTTAATTCTCAGATAACACCCGAGGAATGGGAATGCCTTGACGCAACGCTTTACGTTGAGGACGGTATACCGTATACTGTGTTTTGCCATGAATGGCTCCAGTGTACTGACGGTGAGATGATACTCGCCGAGCTTAACGAAAGCCTTGACGGTATCAAGGGTGAGCCCGAAATGCTTTTCAAGGCAAGCAGTGCCCCTTGGATAGAAAAATTTGAGGGAGATAATTATATCACAGACGGTCCCTTTATCAAAAAGCTCAACAACGGAAGCCTTGTTATGCTTTGGTCAAGTTTTTGCAAAACGGGATATGCACTCAGTATGGCGGTGTCCGAAAACGGTATTCACGGTCCGTGGAAGCACATCGATACGCCATTGTTTTCAAAAAACGGCGGACATGGAATGATGTTTGATTTTAACGGTGATAGCTATATTGCACTACATTGTCCGAATAATCCCGACGGAGCGGAAAGAGCCTGCTTCTTCCCCGTAAGAGAAAAGGGAGATATACTGGAACTCGTTTTGAACGGTTAAGTACATATCTTTCTTGCAATATTTATCAAAAAAGCGCTGCTTGGAATGAAAATTTCCATGCAGCGCTTGTTTTACATTATTTTTCGACATTAAAACCGACGATTTTCTATTTTTGATTATCTCTCTTTGAGAACTCCCGCCAGAGGAGTTACGGAGAAGCGGTCGGCAAGTCCCCATAGAATTTCATCGTCGATGGGGCGGGGGTCATGACCGAGGCAGAGCATATAAATCTGGGCGGTTTTTTCAACCGTTTCGATAAGTCCGAAAGCCTCGTCAATATCCTTGCCCGTTCCGTAGATGCCGTGATTTGACCACACGACAAGGCGGAAATCCTTCATTTTTTCGGCAGTTGCTCTGCCGATTTCGTTAGTTCCGCATACCATGCAGGGAAGTATGCCCACGCCGTCGGGGAAAACGACAATTGCCTCGGTATTGAACGACCAAAGCCTGTGCGTGAAATCCTTTTCGTCAAGCGGGCAAACGGAGTTCATACAAATTGTATATGTAGGGTGCGTGTGCATTACGACTCTGTGCTCGGGGTCCACTGCAAGACGCTGAATATGGCTCATAAGGTGAGCGGGAAGCTCGCTCGTAAATCTTCCGCCGTCCTTGTAGCCCCAGAGAAGTTCCGCAGTCGTTCCGTCTTTCGCAATACGGATAATACCGAGATTTGTTTCGGGGTCGTGCTCAACGTTCTTGAAGTATTTGCCCGTTCCCGTTACTATGAATATTTTGCCGATAAGAGCGGAAGCATCAAAGCCCGTAGGGATAGTTCTTATTACTCTGTCAAGGTCAAGATATTCTGCAACCTCTTTTTCATCGAGAAGATAGCTTATATTACCGCCGTTTCTTTCGTCCCATCCGAGCCTGTACATATTTGCGGTAATTCTTTTCATTTCTTCTACAAAGGGAGCGTTAAGTATATTTTTCATCTTTTTGCCAAGACCTCTCTTTCATATTTCTGTATGTCGGGAAGGTAGTTTTCTTCCTTGCCCTCTCTTCTAAGATACTCTCTCCATACGTCGCCGAACGGAGCGGTTTTAAGTTCCTCGCTTACGACCATAAGCTCTGTGAAATTATTGCTTTCCTGAAGCTCTCTCATTCTCTGCGTCGGTTCAAGGAGTGCGTAGAGAAGTGCCTTTTGCACGTTTCTTAGTCCCGTAGTCCAAGCGGAAATACGGTTTATCGATGCGTCAAAGTAATCCGTTGCAATAAAAACTCTGTCAAGCGCGTCGGCTCTCACGATTTCCTTAAATATTTCCTTCGTTTCGTCGTCAAAGAGAACGACGTGGTCGCTGTCCCAGCGGACGGGGCGGGTTACGTGGAGTGCAAGACGTTCGTGGAAAAGGAGCATTGACGCCACCTTGTCCGATACCATTTCGGTGGGGTGGTAGTGTCCGTTGTCCATAAGGGGAACGATTTTTGCCTGACTTACGTAGTTCATGCAAAATTCGGCGGAGCCTACGGTGTAGCTTTCAAGTCCGATACCGAATACCTTGGATTCAAGGCAGGGATAAACCTTGGTTTTATCGTAGGGAACGGACAGAATCTCGTCAAGAGATTTTTTGAAGCGCGCGCGGGGACCGAGTCTGTCGGCGGGGATATCCTTGTATCCGTCGGGAATCCAGATATTCATAACGCAGGGGATACCCGTCTCGTTTGCGAAATATTCGGATATCTCCATACATCTTTTGCCGTGCTCAACCCAGAACTTTCTGACGTTTTCGTCGGGAGAGGACAGCGTGAGATTGTCTTTGACCATTGAGTGCGAGAAGAACGTGGGGTTGAAATCAATGCCCATTCCTCTCTCCTTTGCAAATTCAACCCATTTTTCAAAATGCTTCGGTGCAATCTTATCTCTGTCGGCAAATTCGCCGTCCTCAAAGATGGCGTAGCTTGCGTGAAGATTGAACTTCATTTTTCCGGGAGTTAAGGAAATAACCTTGTCGATATCAGCCATAAGCTCTTCGGGAGTCGTAGCCTTGCCCGGATAGTTTCCCGTCGCCTGTATTCCGCCCGAGAGGGATTGCTTTGAGTCAAAGCCCGTGACGTCGTCGCCCTGCCAGCAGTGCATTGATACGGTTACGTTTTTGATTCTTTCAAGCGCTTTTTCGGTGTCAACACCGAAGCCTTCGTAAAATTTCTTTGCTTCTGAATAGCTCATATGTCAGCCTCCGTTTGTATTTTAAGATTTCCGAGGGACGTCGCCTCAATCGGGAGCGCAACGACCTCTTTTTTTGTTTTTTTCTCTGTTAATCTGTTGAGAAGCGCGTTTTTTGCACCGCCTCCGACGATATAGAGCTTCTTGTAGGTCTTGCCCGTATTGCGTTCAAGCTCGCGTATCGCTTTTTCATAGCTTGACGCGAGGGAATTGTACGCGCATCTGAAATAGTCGCCAAGTGTGTGTAAAGAATTGCCCGATTTCTCGTCAAACAGCTTTGCCATATTTTCGGGAGCGAGAAATTCCTGACCGTCAACGTCGAGAGAGAGCGTGCAGTCGCTTTCTTCCGCGAGCTTAACAATCTCGGAAAAGCTCATTTCGGGGCAGAGGTGGCGTTTGAGCTCGTTTACAACCCACATTCCCATAATGTTTTTCTGATATCGGTTGTAGCCCACGCCACCCTCGTTTGAGTAGTTTGCGCTTTCACTCTCCTTTGAGGTAATGGGCTTGTCGGTCTTGACCCCGAGGAGCGACCAGGTGCCCGAGGATATGTAGAGCTCGTTGCCCTCCATCGGAATACCCTCAACCGCAGAGCCCGTGTCGTGCGTTGCACAGAGCACGCATTTTATGCCCTCGTATTCTCCTATTACCGTGCCGGGAGAGAGGAGCTTGCCGAAAAGGTGCTTCGGAAGCCCGAGCCTTTCGATAATCTCCATATCGTAATCACCCGTTTCTGCGTTGATAAGTCCCGTTGTTGTAGCATTTGTGTATTCGTGAGCCTTCGTTCCGCAGAGCTTGTAAAGAAAGTATTCGGGCATCATCAGGAAATCGGTTGCACCGTCAAGCTTTCCGCTTTCCTTATCACAACAGAGCTGATAGATACTGTTGAAGGGCTGAAACTGACAGCCCGTGCGCTCGTAAAGAACTGAAAAGGGCACTTTTTCGTGTACCCGAGGAATAACCTTTTCCGTTCTTGAATCGCGGTATGCACAGACGGGATAAATCTCCTTATCTCCGTCAAGCAAAACGTAGTCAACGCCCCAGGTGTCCACCGAGAGCGAAACTATATCGGAATGAAGCGCTTTTGCTTTGGCAATACCGACCTTTATTTCATACAAAAGATGCTCGGTGTCCCAAGTCAGCGAGCCGTCAAGCTCCTTTACTCCGTTTGAAAAGCGGTGTATTTCCTCGGTAACAATCCGTCCGTCCTCAATATGACCGAGGATATGGCGCCCGCTTGATGCACCGATATCTATCGCCAAATAATATTTCATCTGCATTTTTCTCCTTTCAGAGCTTTACATTTTCATTATATAACAAAAAATATTAAAAAATCAATATCATTATTTGACTGAAAAAGTGTCCTCTCTTGCATTTTATAAAAAGATGTGGTATAATGAGAAAAAAGTGTTAGAGGTGGCGTATGAACAGTGAAATATTGCAAAAGCTCAAAGAAATAACACCGGAGGAAAGGCGTATACTTGACGGAATCTCGGAGATAGACAGGGAGCTGTATATGGAGAGCCCGTCCAATACCGTCAACAGCAAAAAACTGCTAAGCAGGGGAAAGCTTATCACGGTGCGTCCGCATACGAGATTCGTCCGATTTCCCGAGCACACGCACGACTATATTGAAGTTATTTATATGTGCCAAGGCTCTACGGTACACATTATCAACGGCGAAAAATTAGTACTTAAAACGGGTGAGCTTTTGTTTCTGCCCCCAAGCTCAAGGCAGGAAATATTGCCTGCGGGAAAGGACGATATAGCGGTAAATTTCATTATTCTGCCCGAATTTTTCGACCAGAGTATGCAGATGCTCGGCGACGAGAGCACTCCGCTTAAAACCTTCATTATTGACTGCCTCAAAAATAAATCGAGCGATACTGCGTATCTGCACTTCGAGGTAGCAGACGTCCTTCCCGTTCAGAATCTCGTGGAAAATCTGTTGTATACGCTGATAAACGGCGCACCCAACAAGCGAAATATCAATCAGAGCACCATGGGATTGCTTATTCTTCAGCTTATCAACTGTACCGACAGGCTTTCCTACAACAATGCGGAGGACGAGCTTACACTGCGGGTGCTTCGTTACGTTGAAGATAATTACAGAAGTGCATCGCTTTCGGAGCTTGCACATAATCTGCACTACGACATCTCGTGGCTCTCCCGTGAAATAAAGCGGAGGACGGGCAAGAATTTCACCGACCTTGTGCAGAACAAAAGGCTGTCCCAGGCGGCGTATCTGCTCAAAAATACAACTGTCAATATCGATGAAATAGCCTTGCAGGTGGGATATGAAAATATCAGCTATTTTCATAGGATTTTCCGCAAAAAGTACGGAGTGTCGCCTAAAAAATTCAGGGATAAATGACAGAAATCAAGACCGCCGTTAAATCGGCGGTCTTGATTTTTTTGTTCAATACGATTTTATCTATTGTGCAATTCTCTGTACTCAATCGGAGTTTTTTCTGTGTATTTTTTGAAAACCTTTACAAAATGACTTTGCGAAGAAAAGCCGAGATAATCGCTTATCGCCACGCAGGTTTTGTCCGTATAACGAAGCAGATGCTTCGCCTCTTTTATTTTCTCTCTCAATATAAAATCCACGAGATTTTCTCCCGTTTCCTTTTTGAATCTTACGGATAGATGCGAACGGCTTATAAAGAGGGATTTGGCGATATCCTCGGTGGAAATTGCATCGGAGAGATGATGCTGAACGTAATTGGAAACGTCGCGGACAAGCTTTGACGGCTGTCCGCCGTGGCGGAGCCTTTCGACACGCTCGGTGTAATCAAATACCATGTGATATTGGAGATTGCCTATTTGTTCAAGGTCATTTAAGAGCTCGCATTTTTGAATGTATGCGTCGCTTAAAGAGAGAGCGTCGTTTACGTCCATTCCGCCCCGTATGGCGGCACGCGAGGCAATGGTGGCAGTTACGATAAAGGTATTTTTGATTTGCCGTAACTGGTCGGCGGCAAGTATGCCCCCGTGAACGGCGGGTGCGCCGGAGAGCCATTCTTTCAGCGCGGAGCTATCTCCCCGTCGGATAAAATTGACTATCGTTTCCTCAAGGAAGAGCGTGTTATGCGGTGTGGACTGCTCATCTGCAAGCTCCGCATCCGCACTGAATTTTTGATTGGCGCGCTCGCTTTCAAGCTTTGTTTTCAGGTTTTGCTGTTCTGCATCGTAAATGGTGATATCTTCAAGCCCGAGCTTCTCACCGTTCATAACGTAATTTATGGCACACAGTATCTGCACGATACTGTCCAGCGGCATGGATATTATGCTTTTCATTCCCGTAATGAAGTCGGAAACGTCGTCGGTCGCAACGTCGCATTTGAATGCAAGCTCCTTTAAGGTCTGATTGTTGCCCGCGGTCTGAATTGACGGACCTATTACGATTTTTATTTCTCCGCTGTTTACTATCCCGTAATAGTGAAAGTAGGGAGTGATAAAATATCCGACGTGAGCATCGATGGCTAAAACCTCTTTTTCAAATGCGGACAAGGGGTCAACGGGTAAGTTCACAATGGATTGGTAAAAAAATCGCTGACCGTTTCTGTATGCGCGAATGGGGATACCCGCTATATTTCCAATTACGTTGCAAAGATAGCTGTAATCAATATTTTCCATAACTAAATCCTCCAAATTCAAAACAATTATATCAAAAATCAAACAAAAATGCAAGAAATTACGGCAAAAATATTGTATAATTTTTATAAAAGGTAAACTTGGAGGCATTTTCACTATGGATATACGAAAAATTTTATCTGAACTTACAACAGAAGAAAAAGCCGCGCTTTTGGCGGGTACGGATTTTATGTACACAAATCCCGTGCCGAGACTTAATATTCCGTCAGTCAGAATGTCGGACGGACCTCACGGACTGCGTGTGCAGAAAGAGGGGGGAGATAACGGCGTTACCGGCAGCGCCCCTGCAACCGCCTTTCCTACGGCTGCGACCACCGCCTCGGGCTGGAACACGGAAAACACCTATAAAATGGGAGCAGCCATAGGAGAAGAAGCCCTGCATTACGGTGTGGATATTTTGCTCGGTCCCGGTGTGTGCATAAAGCGCAACCCTCTGTGCGGCAGAAATTTTGAATATTTCTCCGAGGACCCGTATCTTGCGGGCAAGCTGGGAGCGTCCGAAGTTAAAGGCGTGCAAAGCAAGGGAGTCGGCGTTTCCGTCAAACATTTTGCCCTCAACAATGCCGAAAACTACCGCTTTATGGGCAACAGTATATGCGATATACGCGCGGCGCGCGAAATATACTTGAAGCCGTTCGAAATTATAGTAAAAGAAAGCAAACCGCACACTATGATGTGCGCTTACAATAAAATAAACGGTGAATACTGCTGTGAAAACAAGTGGCTCCTTACGGGCGTTTTGCGGGACGAATGGGGCTTTGACGGTGCAGTTATGTCGGACTGGGGTGCAACGCACGACAGGGTAAAGGGAGTTGCATCAGGGCTTGATTTGGAGATGCCCGGCGATACGGCAATCTGCCGAAAATGGATAATTGACGGCGTAAAGAGCGGCGCTCTTGAAGAAGAAGTCTTGGACAAGGCGGTTGAAAATATTTTGCGCCTTGCCGAACGGTACGAAAACAATCCGAAGGGTACCGATGTCGATTGGGAAGCACATAACGCGCTTGCCGCGGAAATTGCCGAGGATTGTGCCGTTCTTATGAAAAACGACGGAATATTACCGCTTTCAAAGAATGAAAAATTGCTTGTGATAGGCGATTTATTCGATAAAATGCGCTATCAGGGCGCGGGAAGCTCTATGATAAATCCCCGTTTTCTGACAACGCCGAGAACAGCTTTTGACAGAGAAAAAGCAGACTATAAATTCTGCCGCGGATATGCCGAAAATTCGCTTATTCCCGATGAAGGATTGATTGCCGAAGCACTCTCTGCGGCAAAGGATTACGAAAAAATAATCGTATTCGCAGGTCTTACGGACTACGTTGAAAGTGAGGGCTGCGACAGAGAGAATATGAGTTTGCCAGAAAATCAGCTTGCTCTTATAGATGCATTGACAGGCACGGGCAAGCAGATTTGTCTTGTGCTGTTCGGCGGTTCGCCGTTTGAATTGCCGTTTGCCGAAAAAGTGAGTGCAATACTCAATATGTACCTGCCGGGCCAGAACGGCGGAACGGCGGCATACAACCTTTTGTTCGGTAAAAAATCGCCCTGCGGCAAGCTCGCCGAAACGTGGGTGAAAAAATATTCCGACGTACCGTTTGCGGGAAACTATTCCAAGGGAATAAACGAAATTTACAAAGAGAGCGTATTCGTCGGCTACCGCTATTATCTGAGTGCGGGAAAGGAAGTGCGCTATCCTTTTGGCTACGGACTTTCCTATACTCAATTCGAGTATTCGGATATGCAGGCGGAGGAGAGCGCCGAGCAATTCAAAATTTCCTGTGAAGTCAAAAACACGGGCAAATATGACGGTGCGGAGATTGTGCAGTTGTACGTAAAAGCTCCGCAGGGCGTTTTCAAGCCGTTAAGAGAACTCAGGGGCTTTACTAAAATTTATCTCAAAGCAGGCGAGAGCGGACGCGCAGAAATAACGGTGGCAAAGTCCGACTTACGCTACTTTAACATAAAAACCGACTCTTACGTAACCGAGGACGGTGAGTATGAATTGCAGATATGCTCGGACTGTCAGACGGTAAAGCTGAGCAAAACGGTTGTGTTGCAGGGCGAAGATGCCCAAAAGCCTTATAGCGAAAATGCGGAGTCGATTTACTCCAAGGTGGATTTTGAAAACGTTACCGACACCGTTTTTGAAGAAATGTCGGGCTTGAAAATTCCTACACTTCCGCCTAAAAAGCCCATCCATCTGGAAAGCCGTTTCAGCGATATGAAATCTGCTTCATTTATGGGCAAAATTCTTTACAGCGCCGTTCTCTCGGTTGCAAAGAACGATATGAGGAAGGCGAAAAAGCTCCCCGAGGGCACAGAGCGCGACAACAAGATAAAGGGTGCGCAGTTTATGAAGAGAATACTTGAAAGCAACTCAATAATCACGATGTCAATGTCGGCGGGTAAGAGCTTTCCTTACAACTTTTCGGAAGGCTTTGTGAATTTTGCAAATCTGCACATCTTAAAGGGAATAAAGTGCTTCTGCACTGCAATAAAAGTACCCGAATTACCTAAATATAAGGAGGATTGACAATGGAAAAAGGAAAAATACTCGACGGAAGAATTTTTAACAGTAAAATTCATTCCAAAAACGTAACGGGAAAAGAAAAGTGGCTGGGCTATCTTTTGGGACCCTGCGGTGCGCTTCTTTTGAATGCAGTACTCGCTACGTATCTTAACGTCTATTATACAGACGTATTAAACCTTACCACGGTATGGGGCGGAGCGTTCTTGGTAGTATTTCCGATTGTGTCCAAGATAATTGATGCCGCAACGAACATTCTGATGGGATACATAATAGACAGAACAAAGAGCAAACAGGGCAAGGCACGCCCTTGGCTCCTGCTCTCCGCACCTCTTTTGACGGTTACGGGTATACTTTTATTTATCGTGCCGAGCGGAAACACTGCTTTGCAGGTAATATGGGTAATGCTTTCGTATAACCTGTTCTATTCGTTTGCGTTTACCATTTACAATATGAGCCACAATCTTATGGTACCGCTTTCGACACGCAACACAGTTCAGCGAGGCGGTCTTTCGGTATTCAATCAGATTTCCACTATCATGATGAGCGGAATATTGGTTGCACTCGTATTTCCGATGGCGATTATGCCGATGATAGGCGCAAATAAATCGCTTTGGATTACGGTAATGTGTATTCTTTCGGGTGTTACTCTGCCTCTTACGCTTCTTGAATACTATTTCACAAAAGAACGTGTAAGCGAGGAATTTGCAGGCGAAGAAGTCAAGAGCGTTCCGTTCCTCACTCAGCTTAAAATAGTGCTTACGGATAAATATACCGTCGTTATTTTGGTATACTTCCTTATATATACCTTTGCTTCATCACTTAAAAACCTTGGACTTGTGTACTACTGTAACTACGTTCTGGGCACTTATAACGACGGAATTACGCAGACGCTCGTATCCGTTCTCGGAGGGATACCGATGGGTATAGGAATCTTCGCCGTGTGGCCCCTTGCAAAGAAATTCGGCAAACGGAACGTTACCCTTGCAGGCTTTTTGCTCTATGCTTTGGGAAGCGGAATTTGCTGGGCGGCTCCGACGAATATGTATATCGTTCTCATAGGGCAGTTCATAAAGAATATGGGCGGACTTCCTTGCGCTTACGTATTTATGGCACTGTTTGCGGACACGCTTGACCATCTGGAATGGAAGAGCGGTATTCGCTGCGACGGGACGGCTATGTCGCTTTACGGTATAATAGCTTGTTGTGTAGGAGGCTTCTCCACGGGCATATTCAACGCAATGCTTTCCGGTGCGGGATATATTGCACCTACGATTATCGACGGCGTAACCGTGGCGGCAGTGCAGAGTGCAACTGTTAAAGGCGTTATTACATTTGCGTTTGTAGGACTTGAAACCATCACGGGCGTAGTGCTCGCGGCGTTGCTTTTGTTACTCTCCGTTGAAAAGACGGTCGCAAAAAAGCAGGAAATGATACGCGAAAGACAGAAGGCGGCTTGCGAGGCAAGGGGCGGAGAGTGGATAGCCCCCGAAATTCAGGCTGAAATCGACGAAAAGAATTTCATGGAAGAAGGCGAAAGAATTTTTGCGGAAGAATTAAAGGTTAAGTGTGAAAAGAAGGGCTTGAACTACGAAGCAGAGCTTGAAAAGCACGTTAAACAGATTGAAGCAAGCAGAGCAAAGCAAGCCGAAAAGAAACGCATAGCAGATAAAAAGGCAGAGGCGAAAACAAAGCAAGCCCAAGAAAGAAAAGCGGCTAAACTTGCATCTCTCACACCCGAACAGCTTACAGCGCGCGAAGAAAAAATGAAGAAGCGCCAAGAGCGTGAGGACGCATTGTGGGCGGTTGAACTCAAAAATGGCGAAGCGTACTATGCAAAAATTCAAGCCGAGCTCGCGGCAAAGTGCAAATAAACGGAGGTGGCTATGAGTAAAAAGATAAAGGCAATAGTTATATTGTCATTGATTGTTGCAGGGTTATTCATAGCAATCTTACTTGGCTTGATACTCACGGGTTATTTCGTCGGTTGGGGACCTTTTACCTATTTGCAGTTTGATAAGCAGGAGAAAGCGATTATCGATAAATACGATGCGCAGACACGTCAAAACGAGATCGTTTTCTACGGGGCTTCCAATTTCCGTTTGTGGACGGATATGGAGAACGATTTGTCCGAGTATAAGGTGCAAAATCACGGTTTCGGTGGCAGTACGGATAAAGACCTTGTGGAAAGAGCGGATAATTTGCTTTATCCGTATAAACCGCTAATAGTAATCTTTCAAACGGGTTCAAACGACTATGTTTCGTTGGAAGGAACGGACGAGGAGAAAATCGAAAAATGTATTGAATACAAAAAGCAGATGTTCTCTACGTTCCACGAAAAATTGCCCAATGCTTATTTCGTTGTAATGAGCGGACTGTTTTTGCCGGGAAGAAGTCAGTATACCGAGCTGACAAAGAAAGTTAACGCAGAACTTAAATCGTTGTGTGAAAGCGTAGATTATATGTACTTCGTCGATTCCGAAGAGATGACGTTTGACGGAACGGTATATAGAAACGACTTGTTTATTTCGGACGGAATACACCTCAATCACGACGGACAGCTTTTGTGGTGCAATGAATATATCAGGCCGCAGATAGCGGAAATTATAGCGGAACGCGGATTGGAAGGGCTGATAAAATGACTAAGAAGAACAAAAAGATTATGGTTGTCGTTTCCTCGGTTGTCGCCGGACTGCTTGTCGCTATTTTGCTTGGCTTAGTACTTACAGGATATTACGTAGGCTGGGGTCCGTTCAATAAAATGGCAAATATCCGTTTTCGTAAAATGGAGGGCAATTCCGAGAGGTATTCGGTTAAAAACGCAGAACAGTTGAAGAACAGTCCGCTTGAAGGTATGAATATTTGCTATCTCGGCTCGTCGGTTACATACGGAGCGTCATCACTGCAAGAGTCATTTCCGGAGTTTATTGCAAAGCGCAACGGTACGACTTACATTAAAGAAGCTGTGAGTGGAACAACGCTCGTAACAACGGGTGCAGGCGGCGGTTCTTACGTTGATCGAATGAAGAAAATTGATAAAAACGTTAAAATTGATTTGTTTATCTGCCAGTTGTCAACCAATGACGCATCGCAAAATAAACCGCTCGGCAGTATAGACAGCACTGATACGGCGACGGTATGTGGCGCAATAAACACAATTATCGATTACGTAAAAACGACGTGGAATTGCCCCGTAATTTTCTATACAAATGCTTACTACGAAAGCGAAAGCTATTCTGCAATGGTGGCGGCGGTAAAAGAGATTGCAACAATTAAAGAAATAGGGGTAATCGACTTATATACAGATACGGACTTCAACGATATAACAAGTGAACAACGTTCGCTGTATATGGCAGATAAAATTCATCCGACAAAGGCTGGATACCTTGAATGGTGGACGCCGAAAATGGAACAATATATTTTTGATTACATTGGGAGAGATTATGTTAAAGGCAATCAATCTTAAAACCGAATATCTTAATAATCCTATAGGTATAGACGTGAAAAATCCGCGCCTTATGTGGAATTGCGAGGGTGGTATAAAACAGACGGCTTACCGCATAGTTGCGAAGACGGACGGCAAGACGGTATGGGACAGCGGAAAGGTTATCTCCGACGGTATGCACTCGGATTATCCGTGCGCCCTTTATTCCCGTCAGCGCGTAGAATGGACGGTTACTCTTTGGGACGAGAACGGCCAAGAGGGCGAAAGCTCAACTGCTTATTTTGAAACGGGCTTGCTTAACGCAGACGATTGGAAAGCTAAATGGATAACGGGAGATTATACACCGGAGAAAAACCGCCGATATCCCGTTGACTGCTTCAAAAAGACGTTTAATGCCGAAAAAGTCAATAGTGCAAGATTGTATATTTCCGCTTGCGGTCTGTATGAGGCAAATCTCAACGGACAGAGGGTTGGCGAATTTATTCTTGCGCCCGGTTCAACCGATTATAATAAGCGCATACAGTATCAGGTTTACGACGTAACCGATTTAATCAAAAGCGGAAACAACGAGCTGACGGTAGAGCTTGCAGACGGCTGGTACCGAGGTTCAAACGGAGCCAAGGGAAGAACGAATACTTACGGAAAGCAGACAAAACTTATTGCACAGTTGGAGCTTGTCGGGTTTGACGGGAAAGTAACAGCCGTATGCACGGACGGGACTTGGGCGTGGTCGTGCGACGGCGCAATCGAATTTGCCGACTTGAAGGACGGCGAAATTGTTGACGCAAACAAAGTGCCTTCTTACAGCGGTAAAGCGAGGGAGGTTGGGTTTTCTGCCAACCTCACCGCATCGAACAACGTGCAGGTAAAAGAGCGGGAAATCTTCATTCCCGAGGAATTGATAATAACTCCATCGGGCAAAAAGGTCTTAAAATTCCCTCAAAATCTTTCGGGATATATTTCGTTCAGTCTGAACGCGCACAAGGGCGATAAAATTCACATCGTGCTTGGCGAAATGCTGGACAAAAACGGAGAGCTCACGCTTGAAAACGTGCAGTGCATTCATAAAGGCAAGCGCACGCCCTTGCAGGAATTCACCTATATCTGCAAGGATGGCGTAAACGAATACAAGCCGAAATTTTTCTACGGCGGTTTTCAGTACGCGCAGATTGATACGGATATATCCTTTGACAAAAGCAGTTTCCGTGCTGTTGCGGTTTACAGTGCGTTTGAAGAAACGTCGGAATTTGAGTGCTCGCACCCGATTGTAAATCAATTCTATAAAAACACTCTGTGGTCGCTCAAAAGCAATTCCACTGATTTTCCGTCCGACTGCCCCACGCGGGAGAGAATGGGTTGGACGGGCGACAGTCAGCTGTTTTTCAATACAGCGTCATATCTTGCGGATTACGCTTCTTTTTCGAGAAAGCACGTGCGTGATATTTACGATAGACAGTGGAAAAACGGCAGACTTCCTCAGATTGCTCCGTTTGCAAATGAGGATTGGTTTATGTGGGTTATGAACGGCTCCGTCGGTTGGGCTTGCGCGGGAGTGTATATTCCGTATTACTTCTATAAAAAATACGGCGATAAGCGTATTCTGGAAGAAAATTACGAGGGTATGTTAAAATACGCAAGCTTTATGATTAACCGCGCGGGCAAGTGGGGCGGTCCTTACGCAAAGCCCATGCACCTTTCGCGCAAGAACAGAAAGTACGCGGTAAACTGCGGTCAATCCTACGGCGAATGGGCAGAGCCTAACGACGTGTGTGCGTTTAAGTGGTACGATTTTGCCGCGCCTCATCCCGAAGAATCCACGGCTTATACATACTTTACTCTGAACCATATTTTGAAAATTGCCGAAATTCTCGGAAAAACCGAGGATAAAACACTTGCAAGAATCAAAGAGTACAGCGAGGGTGCAAAAAGAGCTTACGGGGAGCTTGTTACCAAAGAGAAATTTACACTCGATACCGACAGGCAGGCAAAACTCGTCCGTCCGCTTTATATGGGGCTTTTGAATGAAGAGCAGGAAACTTTTGCAAAGGCTCGCCTTGTCAAAGCTATGGAAAACTACGGCTGGCGGCTTGGCACGGGCTTTTTGTCTACACCGTTTATTTTGAACGTGCTTGCCGAATTGAACGTAGAATACGCCTATAAGCTGCTTGAAAACGAAGAATGTCCCGGATGGCTCTATATGCCTAAAAACGGTGCGACGACAATTTGGGAATCGTGGGAAGGAAATATGACGAGCGACAAGGGAATCGCATCTCTTAACCATTATTCCAAGGGCGCATTGTGCGAATGGCTGTTTGCCGATATGTGCGGAATCAAAACAGCAGGGGAGAATAAATTCGATATTTCTCCCAAACCGGGCGGAACGTTGGTGTATGCAAAGGCAAGTTATCAAAGTATATACGGACTTGTGGAAAGCAGCTGGGAGAAAAAGGACGACAAAACCGTTTACACGGTAAAAATCCCCTGCAACTGCACGGCGGAAATTATATTGCCGAACGGAACGACGCAAACGGTTGGTGCAGGAGAATACGAATATAGCGTGTAAAGCATATACAAAAATAAAAACACCGTGAAAAATTGACGTTTTTCACGGTGTTTTTTGGTTTCGGGGGTGGGATTTTCATTGCCCACTCGCGTCGCATAGTCGTCTTGCTTCGTG
>JBJDZG010000020.1:0-53752 GCA_051867875.1 Eubacteriales bacterium | reverse complement strand
TCGACGCCCCGTTTTCGACGCTTGCACAAACGGTGAGCGCACCTCAACCGTAGGGCGGGGGCTTGCTCCCGCCGTCGCAAAAGGCGGGCGAAAAAATCGCGTTTGCGGTGAAAATACAGCAAACGCGATTCAGAAATGCGAGATTATTTAACAATAACTTTCTTGAAATTCTTTTTACCTCTGCGGACGAGGACGCCTGATTTGAGCGCGTCGAGGCTGAATGTTGCGTGAATGTCGGTAATCTTTACGTCGTCAACGGAAACACCGCCCTGCTCAACTGCGCGTCGAGCCTCGCTCTTAGAGGGAACAAGCTCTGCCTTTACGAGCAAGGAGAGTATATCAAGTGCGCCGTCTGTAAGGTCTGTGTCTGCGAGCTCAACTGTGGGTGCGTTGTCGGCAGCGCCCGAGGTGAAGAGGGAGCGAGCCATTTCCTGTGCCTTTTTGGCTTCTTCCTCGCCGTGAACCATATTCGTAAGCTCGAAAGCCAAAATTTCTTTTGCGCGGTTGAGCTGAGAGCCTTCCCAGCCGTCCATTTCATTAATCTGCTCGATGGGAAGGAACGTAAGCATTCTGATACATTTGAGTACGTCGCTGTCGCCCACGTTTCTCCAATACTGATAAAACTCGAAGGGAGAGGTCTTATTGGGGTCAAGCCAAACGGCATTTCCCGCGGTTTTACCCATCTTCTTGCCCTGTGAGTCGGTCAAAAGAGTAATAGTCATCGCGTGCGCGTCCTCGCCGAGCTTACGGCGAATGAGCTCCGTACCGCCGAGCATATTCGACCACTGGTCGTCGCCGCCGAACTGCATATTGCAGTTGTAGTGCTTGAAAAGGTGGTAGAAGTCGTAGGACTGCATTATCATGTAGTTGAATTCAAGAAAGGAAAGACCCTTTTCCATTCTCTGCTTGTAGCACTCGGCGGTGAGCATTCTGTTTACGGAGAAGCACGCGCCGACCTCGCGCAAAAGCTCAACGTAGTTGAGGTCGAGGAGCCACTCGGCGTTGTTCACCATCTGTGCCTTACCCTCGCCGAAGTCAATGAATCTCTCCATCTGGCGTTTGAAGCACTCGGCGTTATGGTTGATATCCTCGATAGTGAGCATTTTTCTCATATCGGTTCTGCCCGAGGGGTCGCCAATCATCGTCGTGCCGCCGCCGATGAGCGCGATGGGTTTATTGCCTGCCATCTGCAATCTCTTCATAAGTGTGAGAGCCATAAAATGACCTGCTGTAAGGCTGTCCGCGGTGCAGTCGAAGCCGATATAGAAGGTCGCCTTGCCCTCGTTAATCATTTTTTTGATTTCTTCTTCATTCGTTACCTGGGCAATAAGACCTCTGGCAACGAGCTCGTCATAAATTGTCATATTTTTCTCCTATCCTACCGTAAAAATCAAAAAAGTCCTTGAACCCTTTGGGCTCAAGGACGAATCAGCGTGTTACCACCTTGCTTTGAATATGCGCGGAAGAACGGCATATTCCTCATTTGGCGATATAACGGTCGCACCGTTGCAGCCTACTTTTATTATAATTTCGGTGCAAAACTCCAAGATGTATTTCACGAATTCTTACCTGCGCCTCTCATCAAACGGCAACTTTCTGTCGGCAGTTTAATCGTTACTTCTTCTTTTCACGGTATTTTTTATATTCACTACTGTATATTAACACAAAAATTAAGGTTTGTCAATAATATCGCCGAAAAATATTTCGCCGTTGTATCCCGAGATTCTGACCTCGTGAATTTCCGAATGGAGCGGGCGGTCGCTCTTTACACCTATTTCAAGAAAATCGGGCGTATGGCCGTATGCGAAGCCGTCATCGTAGCTCTCAAAAAGCACGCTGTGCGTTTGCTCGTAACGAGCGTTGAAAATTTTTTCGTATTCCGCCCTGCGTATCTGCTTTTGAAACTCGATAAGGGCGGCGGAACGAGCCTTTTTAACGGCGGAGGGCACTTGATTTTTCATCTGTGCGGCGGGTGTACCCTCGCGGGGTGAGTAGGGAAAGACGTGAATCATAAGAAAATTGGCGCGCTTTGCAAATTCAAGCGTTTCGGCAAAATTTTCCTCGCTCTCACCCGGGAATCCGACGATTATATCCGTCGTATATCTGACGTCGGGCATAACGGCGCGGAGTCTTTCCATATTGGCTAGCGCTTGCTCCGCATTGTATTTTCTCTTCATATTTCGGAGCGTTTCAGATGAACCGCTCTGCATTGAAATGTGAAAATGGGGCGCGAGCTTTTTGAGATTTTTGATTCTGTCAACGAATTTTTCCGTCAGGCACGAGGGGTCAAGTGAACCGAGGCGGACTCTGAAATCGCCCTCGATTTCGTCGATATCGCAGAGCAAATCGGCAAATGTATAGCCGTCGAGATCCTTGCCGTACGATGCGGTTTCAATTCCCGTGAGCACTACCTCGCGGCAGCCGTTTTCGACGAAATGCCTGACCTCTGCAATTACCTCGCTCGGTGCTTTGGAGCGAATTTTACCGCGCGCGTAGGGGATTATGCAGTAGGTGCATTTGCTTTCACAGCCGTCCTCTATCTTGATATATGCGCGAGTGCGGTCGAAATGCTTTATTTCCATTTGTTCAAATCTCTCACCGTCGATATCGCGCACGAAAATCTCCGTTTCGGCGTTCTTTTCGCCTCTTTCCGTAAGCGAATTTAACGCCTCGATAATCAGGAGCTTGTCGGAATTTCCGCAGACGTAGTCAACTCCCGCAATTCCCGCGATATTCTTCGGATTTACCTGTGCAAGACAACCCGTTACGAGTATGTAAGCATCGGGATTTTGGTGTATCGCACGGCGAATGAACTGGCGCGCTTTTCTGTCGCTCTCAGCCGTTACCGTGCAGGTGTTTATAATGTATGCGTCGCATTCCTCGGTGCAGGGGAGCACCGTGTAACCGTTTTGCGCGAGCTTTTCGGCGATAGCCTCGCTCTCGTACTGGTTGACCTTGCACCCGAGCGTCAGAATTCCGACGGTCTTTTGTGTTTCGTTCATTTATTTTTCTCCTGTTTTATGGAAGTGAGTAGTTAGTTTATAAAGGAAGGTCGCTTTTTGAAAAAAGCTCCGCAAAAACTTTTTATCGCGCGTTGCCGACTAAGTTGCGCGCAAATTGCTTTGAAAATCGTAGATTTTCAAAGAGGACCGTCGGGGACGTCGCCCCCTACGGTTGTTGTGTTTGCGCCTTGCCCGTTCTGCGTTTTCGCCCGCCTTTTGCGACGGCGGGAGCAAGCCCCCGCCCTACGGTTGAGGTGCGCGCACAGCGCCCAAGCATAACGGGGCGTCGAGGACGTCGCCCCCTACGGTTGCTGTGTCCGTACCGCGCCCATTTTGCGTTTTCGTACACCTTTTGCGACGGCGGGAGCAAGCCCCCGCCCTACGGTTGAGGTGCGCTCCGTGTTCGCACCGCGGCTAATCTGCGTTTTCCCCCGCTTTTTCAAAAGCGGGCGCCCGAGCGGCGTGAGCGGAAAAATCGGCGTCTCTTTTTGTTAGCTTTTTCTCTGCGCCTACGCTTGCAGAGAAAAAGCGGCTAACGAGTCTTGGTATCCTCACGTCTATTGATAGCAAACAAACCCTCACTCACCCATTATGATTTTTTGCCACGCGTTGAATTTTGATATATTCCGTAGGGGGCGACGTCCTCGACGCCCCGAAAAGCGTGGAGTTCTGACCGCACGAAAAAATTGCGTAGAAACATATCAAACGATTAAATGATTTTTACGGCAATTATGTTGTTTGTGTTACAAAACGGACCGTCGGGGACGTTGCCCCCTACGGTTGAGGTGTGAGCACCGCGCCCGAGCGCGTGAGCGGAAAATCGGCTGACGGTTTTCGTCGCTCTTACGGCTTATTACGCCTTTTCCGTAAACCGTCCGCCATTCTTTACCCTATTTTATCATTTATTCCTGCAAAAGTAAATAGGAAGTTAAAAAACTGTGTAAAAAATCTGTTTTTTTGCACAAAGTCCCTTGAAAAAAAACAAAAGATGCAGTATAATGGAAAAGATAAAAATTGATATATGCTGATTTTCAGCGGAACGGAGCAAAATATGAGCAAACTGCACATTATGGATCACCCTCTTATTACACATAAGCTCTCCATTATGAGAGATAAGGACACGGGTTCCAAGGACTTTCGTCAGCTTCTGAATGAGATAGCGATGCTTATGGGCTACGAGCTCACCCGCGACCTTCCCACAGAGGACGTAGTAATTGAAACTCCCATTCAAAAGACCACGGCGAAGATGATAGCGGGCAAGAAGCTTGCAATCGTTCCCATTCTTCGTGCGGGACTCGGCATGGTTGACGGACTTCTTTCGCTTATGCCCGTTGCAAAGGTCGGACATATCGGTATGTACCGCGACCCCGAAACCCACAACCCCGTTGAATATTACAGCAAGATGCCTGCGGATATTGAGGAGAGAATAGTAATTCTGGTTGACCCGATGCTCGCAACGGGCGGTTCTGCGTCGGACGCGCTTACAATGCTCAAGGAAAAATATCACTGCACGAATATCAGATTTATGTGCCTTGTAGCTTGCCCCGAGGGCGTTGAAAAGGTGCAGAAGGACCACCCCGACGTTGATATTTACACCGCAGCTCTTGACGAGCGCCTCAATGAGCACGCATACATTGTTCCCGGTCTCGGAGACGCAGGTGACAGAATTTTCGGTACACTTTAATTTGCATCAGAGGAGAGAGGGTAAATCCCCTCTCCCCGTTTGCTTTCCGGAGAAATAATGAGGATAATCGAGATAAAAAAGAACGACGCGGGTCAGCGTCTTGACAAATTTCTTACCAAATGCGTCAAGGGCTTGCCTATGTCGCTTATGTACAAATATATCAGAACGAAAAAGATAAAGGTCAACCGCGCACGCACGGAGCAGAAATATATTCTGAGGGAGGGGGATACGGTTCAGCTCTTCATCAAAGATGAATTTTTTGACTCGCCCGAGCGCGATGATTCCGCGCTTGCGTCCATCACGCCGAAGCTTTCGGTTGTTTACGAGGACGAAAATATCATTCTCTGCAACAAGCGCCCGGGCGTGCTCGTTCACGAGGACGACGAGGGCAGGGACAACACGCTCATTATGCATATCAAGGCGTACCTTTATCAGAAGGGCGAATACGACCCCGAGAGCGAGCAGTCCTTTGCGCCCGCGCTCTGTAACCGAATTGACAGAAACACGGGCGGAATAGTCATCGGCGCAAAGAACGCCGAGGCTCTGCGCGTGATGAACGGGAAAATTAAAAACGACGAGATATCAAAATTTTATTACTGCGCCGTTCACGGCAAAATGCCGAAGCGAGAGGACACCCTTACGGGATATCTTATCAAGGACGGCGACAAAAATCAAGTTGCCGTCTATGACAGACAGGTCAAGGGCTCTAAGAACATTATAACAAAATACAGGGTGCTTGCCGAGAAAAACGGGAATTCGCTACTTGAGGTAGAGCTCGTTACGGGCAGGACACACCAGATAAGAGCGCATCTTTCGCATATAGGCCACCCGCTCCTCGGCGACGGCAAATACGGCGTAAACAAAGCCGACAGAGCGAATGGATACAA
Source organism: Eubacteriales bacterium (assembly GCA_051867875.1). Lineage (GTDB taxonomy): Bacteria > Bacillota > Clostridia > Oscillospirales > CAG-272 > RGIG4608. Next base: position 48,179 of record JBJDZG010000020.1, on the reverse strand, counting down.
GTATCAGGCGCTCTACGCATACAGACTTCGCTTTGATTTTAAGGATACCGACGGTGCGCTCGGCTATCTTAAAGGCAAGGAAGTCAGGCTTTCCGAGGATGACATCTGGTTTTTGAAAGATTTCAGATAACGGAGTTTTTTAGAAGATGAAAGAAATTATAAATAAAATAAATCCGATAGCCTTGTTTGCTTTAAGCGGACTTTTGCTCGGGCTCTCGGTCATTTTTCCCGAGATAGGACTGCTTGCTTACGTAGCGCTCACGCCCTTGGCATACGGCGTGTACGAAAGGATTGAAAATGGCGGCTACAAAAAAGTAAGACGGGCATATCTCGACGGCTTTGTGTTCTTTATGATTTACGGGCTCGTGATATTCCATTGGTTTATCTATTTTTATCCCCTTGATTTCACGGGCTTGTCAAGGGCGGAGGCTGTCGGCGTCGTGCTTCTTGCGTGGATTGGAGTGCCGACACTTCAAGCGGTATTTTCGTCCGCTTTGTTTTCTCTTGCGGCAGTTTTCATTAAATCGGATATTTACAGGAAACGCCCCGTAATACTGCCGTTTTTTATAGCTATGCTCTTTTCGGTAAACGAGTGGACGCAGACGCTTACTTGGGCAGGTATCCCTTGGGGCAGAATAGGTATTTCCCAGACCGAAATGCCGATACTTATGCAGACGGCGTCGCTTTTCGGCTCGTATTTTATCACGTTTTTCGTAGTGCTTTTCAATTTTCTCGTTGCGTATGCACTGTTTTATGAGAGTGAAAGAAGGCACACGTCGGTTATGGCGCTCGCGCTTCTCGGCTCGTATATTCTGTGCGGAACGGTGATCTACTTTATCCCGACGAAGAATGAGGATAAATATATCAAGATTGCATCGGTGCAGGGAAATCTTCTCTCGCAGACCAACTACGATATGTCAATCAGCGATATCTACGATATATACGAAAGGCTCTCGCTCGAAGCAGTCGAGGACGGAGCGCAGGTCGTCGTTTGGCCCGAAAACGTTTTCAGCTCCAATTTTGACACGTTTTTCCGTATTCACGGCACGAAATACATGAGAATAAAGCAGGCGATGTCGGAGCTCGCAGTCGAAACGGGCGCGACGTTTATCTCGGGCGGTTACATTTACAGCGAGGACGGCGAGGAAATGTACAATTCCGTGTCGGTTTTCTATCCCGACGGCGATAGCATCATGGGCGCTTATTCAAAGATGAAGCCCGTTCCGTTCGGAGAGTTCGTTCCCATGCGTCCGCTCATTGAAGCTCTGCTTCCTCAACTCGCTGAAATCAGTATGCTATCAAACGATACCACACCGGGAAAAGATAGCACGGTTTTCGGCACGTCAAACGGCGGGGACTCAATAACCGTCGGAACGCTTATCTGCTTTGATTCCGTTTACGAACAAACGGCTCTCGGAAGTGCCGAAGCGGGCGCGGAGTTCTTCTTCATACCGTCAAATGACTCTTGGTTTTACGACTCCCGTGCACTCAATATGCACCACGCACAGAATATTCTGCGTGCGGTTGAGCACGGAAAATACACCGTTTCCTCGGGAAATACGGGTATAACTTCCTTCGTTACCGACAAGGGAGATGTAATAGAGCGTATGCCCATTTACGAAGAGGGTTATATCATCGAAACGGTCTACGCAAATTCCACGCGCACGCTGTATTCGCATATCGGCAACAGCTTCGTTTATTTTTGCATAGGATTTGTGCTCGTGGCTTGTGTAAGTTCGTTTATCAAGCGAAAAGAAGAAAATGAATAATCAAAAAACGGAGATTTTTATCTCCGTTTTTTATATTAAAAGTGAGAATACTATCCATACGATTGCAGTGCAGATAATGCCTTGCAGGAGCTTTAGCAAAAAGTATCTTTTGAATGACAAATCCTCGCAGTCGCAAAGGGAAATGACCTGAAAATGCACGCAGATTCCCGACCAGCCGATGAAGAATGCACACGCAAGAAGCGGAAGAAGCCCGCCCTGTCCAAACTCCGAGCAAAAGCTGACTCCCCGCGTTATCTCAAAAGTGCCGAGCAGTAGCCTCGTTGCGCTGTCACTAAAACCGAATTCAATCAAAATCGGTTTCAGCACGCCGATTAGCACAGAGAAAAATACGACGTTTGCACAGATGAGTAGCATCGCGTTTGCGGAATGCGCTATTGCATCGACGAAAATTCTCGAAAAGCTCTTGCGGCTCGGCATACCGATGCAGCACTCTTGCGGTGCTTCGGCTCGGTTTTTGAACAAAAATCGCTGAACTGTACCCAAAATGAGAGTTGAGAGCACCGTGCATAACCACAAAATCCAACCGACCGTTGAGCTTTTGAATATTCCCGAACCGACAAAGCCCGTAAGAAATGCGATGCTCGGCATATTCGAGAGTGCTATGACGCTCTCGCAGTCCTGCTTTGAAATCCTGCCGCTTCGATAGAGCAAAATCGCGCTCTTGCACGAGGCGGTATATCCACCGAGCACGCCCAGAAAATAGGGCGCAGTTGCGCTTTCGTCCACTCCGAGAATATACGAAACGGGCTTTGAAATCCGTCGGGTAAGACGGCGTACAGCGCCTGTTTCCGTCGCTATTTCCGACATGACGGTCAGGGGAAAAAGCGAGGGAATGAGCATTTTTGCACATAGGTCGAGCGCTTTTTTAACTTCCTCGCTTGCCAAAGCGGAATTTTTTATAAACAGAGCAAGCAAAAAAATGCTCGCGACGGTACAGAAACCGCCTGCAAACGTGTGTTTTGTACTCCGCTTTGCACTTTTAAGAGTCATTTATCACAAGCCCCCATCATAAATTGTATTAAAAATATATAAAAAGGAGAGGGATTTTATGAAAGCCAAGGAAAAACTCGGCGTAAGGATTAAGAGGGCGTTTGACGCAGAGGAAGTCCTCGGCGCGCCCGACGATCTTGAAATAAGAGGCAGGGGCGACCTTACGGTGCACGGATGTGTGAGGATACTGCACTACGGCGAGGAGCTCATTCGCCTTTCACTTACAGAATATATTTTAAGCGTGCACGGCGAGGAGCTCTACTGCGCCTCATTTTACAGGGGTGCTGTGCGCATTGTCGGACGCATCGACTCACTTGAATTTGAGGATAGGAGAAAGAAATGAGTAAAACGGACAACGCGGACATAAATAAAAGCAAAAAATCTGACGGCGCAGAAGAGCAGAGCACAAAAAAAGCGAGAAAAATGAAAAGACCGAGCCTCGTTTCGTACATTTTGGGCTACTATATAGCGGAAATTCCGCGTACGCAGGCGGAAACCTTCTTAAATCTATGTATGCGCTACGGGTTTACATATTACGATTTGCAGACGGATTCGGAGTCGGGGCGGGTGCGGATTTTGCTTCCTCTTTTGTCTAAAAAGAATCTTTTTTCCGCTTGCAAGGTCTGGCAGATAAGGATAAGGACCGTATCGCGCCACGGTCTTTGGGCAACGCTCTCAAAATTCAGGGGCAGGTGGGGAATTGCCGTAGGGCTTTTGCTTTCGTTCTGCCTTTTCGGACTCTCGCAGAGTGTGCTGTGGCGTATTGACATCGTCGGAAACGAAAGGCTCGAGCGTGAGCAGGTAATCTCGGCACTCTCGCAAAACGGAATGAGCGTCGGGGATATAATATCGCGCATCAACACCGACTCCGTCGAGCAGAGAGTGATGATAAACGACGACGATATCGCGTGGATAAGCGTGAACATCTCGGGAACGGTGGCAACGGTTGAAGTGCGCGAGGTATCGGACACCGAGATAAAGGACAAGAAAATGAAACCCTCGAATCTCGTTGCAAAATACGACGCGGAGATAGTCGCGCTCGAGGTGCTCTCGGGCTTTATCGCGGTGAAATCGGGCGAATTTGTAAAGGCGGGACAGCTTCTTGTCAGCGGAATTTACGAGAGTGAGAAAGCACCGTTGCGTTACACGCGCGCAAACGGGCGAGTGCTCGGCAAGATAAACCGCACTTTTGAGGTCGAAATTCCGCTAAAACAGAACGTAAAAGTGCCTACGGGCGCAAAAATCGAGCAAAAAACACTTATTTTTTTCGGAAAATCTATAAAACTTTTCGTAAACAGTGGAAATTTGGGGCAGAGTTGTGATATAATTAATTACGAATATATTTTCAATCCGTTCTCGCTCGGCGCACTTCCCGTTTCGTTCTCGGTGGACACTTTTTATCCGTACACTTATGAAACGGTAGAGATAAGCGACGGGGAAGCCATGGAGCTCGCATACGCGGAGCTTCAGAAGCTGATAGAAAACGAGCTTCCCGACGCACAGCTCCTCAAAAAATCGCTCGAGGGCGGTGTGTACGACGGCAAGTATATTCTGAAATGCAACCTTACCGCCGTGTGCGACATAGCGGAGCTTATAGAATTTGAAATCATCAAGTAAAGGAAAAAGGGCGAGGAAACGTAATGAGCCAGAATATTATAAGTGTTGAAAATAACGAGATAACAAGCAGAGTTTTCGGACCGTTCGACGCCAATGTGCGCGCGGTTGAGAACGCCTTCTCCGTTCGCATATCCAACAGGCGCGCCACGGACGGCGATGCGATAGTTATTGACGGAACGGAAGCGGGAGTTGCGCTTGCCTCGCGCGTGATAAACCACCTCTGCACGCTCGCCTCGGGCGGTGCCGAGATAAGCGAGCAGGGAGTCAGCTACGCCATAAGCATGATAAGCGACGGAAACGGAGAGGCGCTCAGCGCAAGCTTCGGCGACGACTGCATATTCGTTACGAGTAAGGGCAAGCCAATCAAGGCAAAAACCGTCGGACAGAAGCAGTATGTCGATGCGATAAAGAAAAATACCATTGTATTCGGAATAGGACCTGCGGGCACGGGTAAGACTTATCTTGCCGTGGCTATGGCAGTCAAAGCGCTCCGCGACAAGCAGGTTTCGCGCATTATCCTTACGCGCCCTGCCATTGAAGCGGGCGAAAAGCTCGGATTTTTGCCCGGCGACCTGCAAAGTAAGATAGACCCCTATCTCCGTCCGCTCTACGACGCGCTTTACGATATGATGGGAGTTGAAAATTATCAGCGCCAGATGGAAAAGCAGATAATCGAGATAGCGCCCCTTGCATATATGAGAGGACGTACGCTTGACGATTCGTTTATCATTCTCGACGAGGCGCAGAACGCCACCCCCGAGCAGATGAAAATGTTTTTGACGCGTCTCGGATTTAATTCAAAGGCGGTCATTACGGGCGACCTTACGCAGACCGACCTTCCATACGGACAGAAGAGCGGTCTTGCGACGGCGGTGCACATTCTTGACGGCATTGAGGATATTCACATTCATACCTTTACCGACAAGGATGTCGTGCGCCACAAGCTCGTGCAGAAAATAATTCTCGCATACGACAAATTTGAGCGCAAGGCAGAGGAAAATGCCGAAAAGAGAAGGCAGGAACAGAAAACATACAAACGAAAATAAAATGGGAAGAGGATAGAATATGAATCTTAAAATTTATTTTGAAAACAACCAGACAAAATATGCAATACATTACAATCTTAAAATGCTCATAAGACGCACCATTCTCGAAACGCTTGATTACGAGGGTATGGAAAACGACGTTGAGGTTTCCGTTACCTTCGTTGACGACGAGGGAATCCGAGAACTGAACAATAAGTTCAGGCACCTGGACAAGCCTACCGACGTGCTTTCATTTCCCTTGCTCGACTACGAGGGCGAGAGCGAAGAACCGTTTTTCGACGAGCTTGCCGCCAATCTCGGCGATATAGTTATCTCTCTTGAGAGAGCCATGGCTCAGGCAAATGAATACGGTCATTCCTTTGAGCGAGAGGTCGCTTTTCTCACCGCCCATTCAATGCTCCACCTTCTCGGCTACGACCACGAATTGTCCGAGAAAGATGATGCGGATATGAGAAAAAGACAGGCGGACGTTATGGAAAGACTCGGACTTTCGGTAAAATAAGAAATTGATGGGTGAAATATGAAAAGAACAGGATTTATAGCAATAGTAGGACGTCCCAACGTGGGAAAATCGACGCTTATGAACAGGATTCTCGGCGAGAAGGTGGCGATAGTTTCAAGCAAGCCCCAGACGACGAGGAACAGAATTATCGGTATTCACACCGTGGGCGAGGACCAGTACGTTTTCCTTGACACACCTGGTATTCATCAGCCCAAAAACAGCCTTGGCGACTATATGGTAAAGGCGGCGAGTGACTCAATGCACGACGCCGACGCTGTCGTGCTCGTCGTTGACGCGGGCAAGGAGATAAGCAAAGTCGAAGAGAACGTAATGGACTATATAAAAAAGAGCGGAACGCCCGCGGTGCTTGCGCTCAATAAAGTTGACCTCTACCGCAGGGAAGAAATAGCCAAGACCATTACCGCGTATGCAGAGAAGTGTGATTTTGATGCTTTCGTTCCGATTTGCGCCAAAAACGGCGAGCAGGTCGATGCGCTCCTATCCGAGCTTTCAAAATTTCTCGGCGAGTCCGATTGGTTCTTCCCCGACGATATCGTGACCGACCAGCCTCTGCGCCAGATGTGTGCGGAGATAATCCGCGAGAAGATTTTACGCACGCTCAACAAGGAAATCCCCCACGGAGTTGCGGTCGTAATCGAGGAATTTAAGGAAGAGCCCACGCTCGTATCCATTCGCGCGGAGATATTCTGCGAGAAGGCTTCGCACAAGGGAATAATCGTCGGCAAGGGCGGCAAGGAGCTCAAAATGGTCGGCTCTTACGCCCGCGAGGACCTCGAAAAGCTACTCGGCAAAAAAGTATACCTCAATCTTTGGGTAAAGGTTAAGGAAAATTGGCGCGAGAGTGCCAAAACCGTCGGAAACTTCGGCTATCACGACGAGAAATAATTAAAATCTAACTGTGAAGAAAGGGCGGTGAGTGCGTGGTATATACTGTTGACGGACTTGTTATAAAGTCGCAAAACTACGGTGAAAACGACAGATTAATAACTATTCTGACCGCCGACGGCAAGATAACTACCGTCGCAAAGGGAGCGCGCTCGATGAAGAGCAAGCTATTAAATCTCACGCAGCCCTTCGTCTACGGAAATTTTGAAATAAACCAAAAGGGAAACGCTTCTTGGATAAGGAACGGCTCGTCATACGAGCTCTTTTACAGACTTCGGGACGAGGTTGAAAAGCTGTTTCTGGCTACATACGTCTGTGATGTCGCACACGAGCTTTCGGGCGAGAATATCGATTCGAGTGAGATACTGCGCCTGACTCTCAACACGCTCTACGCCATAATGAAGGATTTGCGACCGCTGCCGCAGATTAAAGCGGTCTTTGAGCTTCGCTCGGCGGGAATATCGGGATATATGCCCGACCTTAATGCGTGCGAAAGGTGCGGAAAGGAAAGCTCCGAGGACAGCTATTTTGACGTGATGAACGGCGCTCTTATCTGTTCGGAATGTCTGAATGGAGCGGGCGATATACAGAGAAAAAATCCTTCGCTTGCGTACGATGACATACGCGAGAGCAGGATACTCATTCCGCTGACTCCCGCGTCGCTTTCAGCCGTCCGATTTGCGCTCTGCGCTCCGCAGGAAAAGATATTTTCCTTTACGCTGACAAGGGAGGACGACCTCTCGAATTTTGCAAGGGCGGGAGAGGGCTATCTTCTCAATCATTTGGGACACGGATTTGATTCCCTTGAACTGTATTATTCGATTATATAAAAAGCAACAGAGAGAAAAATGAAATATTCGGAAAAACTGTTTTCAACACTTGAATTTGACAAGATAAAAATTCTGCTCTCGGAATGCGCGATGACCGAGGGAGCCAAACAAATGGCGCTTGCTCTCGAGCCCGCCGAGCATGCAGAGCAGATAATAAAAAGGCAGAGAAGAACTACCGACGCGCGCCGCCTTTGCGACGCCAAGGGTATGCCCTCATTCGGCACGGTCAGGGATATATCCGCTTCCTGCGAACGCGCCGACAAGGGCGCGGTGCTCTCGATGAGAGAACTTCTTGACGTAGCGAATGTCCTGCGTTCTTCTCGAATGCTTATAGATTATATCAACGGCAACAAACTTTTTGACACGGTGCTCGACGAGCTTTTTGACCGTCTTATCCCCGACCGAAAGTTAGAGGAGAGAATATTCCGCGCTATCATCTCCGAGGAGATGATGGCTGACGAGGCGAGTCCCGTACTTGCGGAGATAAGAAGAAAGATACGCCACGAAAACAACAGAATAAAGGATATTCTTCAACAGTATGTCAGTGCAGGCGCACATTCAAAATATCTGCAAGAAAACATCGTAACAATGCGAAACGGCAGATACGTCGTACCCGTCAAGGCGGAGTGCAAAAACGAGATAAAGGGCTTGCTTCACGACACGAGCGCGTCGGGTGCGACTATTTTCATCGAGCCTGCAAGCGTGGTTGAGGCGAACAACGAGCTCCGTATGCTCGAGGCGCGCGAGGAGCACGAAATCGAGCGAATACTCGCAGAGCTCTCGGGCGCGGTGAGCGACTGCTCGCGCGCGCTCTATCTCAACTACCGCAACATTTCGGAGATAGCGTTCATATTTGCGTGTGCTTCGCTCTCGGAGCGAATGATGGGAGTTACGCCCAATATTCCCAAGGGAAGAACGGTAAACCTCAAGCGTGCGCGCCACCCGCTTATCGACCGCGACAGAGTAGTGCCCGTTGACCTTCGCATCGACGGCGGAAACGATACGCTCATTATAACGGGTCCCAACACGGGCGGTAAGACCGTAACGCTTAAAACCCTCGGACTTTTTGCTCTTATGGCGCAGTCGGGACTTCATATCCCCGCTGACGAGGGCTCCGAGATTTGTATTTTTGACAATATTTTCGCGGATATCGGCGATGCACAGAGCATTGAACAGTCGCTCTCGACCTTCAGCTCGCACATGGTCAGCATAGTACAGATGCTCGGTGAGATAACAAATTCCTCGCTCGTGCTATTTGACGAGTTATGCGCGGGAACCGATCCCGTTGAGGGTGCGGCACTCGCTCATTCTATTATCGAGGCAGTCCGCGAGAGGGGTGCTATGTGTATGGCTACCACTCACTACGCAGAGCTTAAAGCGTACGCACTTCAAACCGAGGGCGTTTGCAACGCCTCCTGCGAGTTCGACGTGGCTACGCTCAAGCCCACCTACAAGCTCATTATCGGAACACCCGGCAAATCAAACGCGTTTGCCATTTCCTCAAAGCTCGGTCTTGACGAAAGGATAGTCAATAGGGCAAAGTCATTTATCGGCAGTGAGGACAGAAATTTTGAAAGCGTCATAGAAAAACTCGAAGAGAGCCGTATACAGATGGAAAAGGAACGCGCTTGCGCAGAGGAGCTCCGTGTCGAGTACGAGCGTTTCAAAGACCTGCACGAAAAGGAGCTGAAACGCAAGGAAGCACAGGCACAGCGTGAGCTTGAAGAGGCAAGGGCGAAGGCGGTTGCCATAGTTACGAGCGCCAAGGCGTCGAGCGATTACATTCTTGCCGAAATGGATAAGGTACGCAAGGCACGCGACAGCGAGCGCCTCGGCGACGAGATAGATGAGAGCCGCAGAAGAATGCGCGCTTACTTGCGTGAGAATGAGAGCAAATTCAATCCCGTTGAGGAAAAAGTCGATAAGGAATACGTGCTTCCGCGTCCGCTTCGAGTGGGCGATGAGGTTTATATAGTGAATATCGACAAGACGGGATTCGTCGTCGAAGAGCCCGACAAAAGCGGAAACGTTACCGTTCAGGCGGGGATTATCAAGACCAAGACCAAGACCAAGCTGAAAAACCTGAAACTCGTGGAGAATACGCCCTCTTTTACCGACAAATCGGGCAAAAAGAGCGCGGCGGGCGAGTACAAGGCGACGGTCAGCCGAAACTGCAAGGACGAGATTGACCTGCGCGGTATGAACGGCGACGAGGGTTGGTTTAAGGTTGACAAATATCTTGACGAAGCTATGCTCGTGGGCTATCACACGGTGCGCCTCATTCACGGAAAGGGTACGGGCGCGCTCAAAAAGGCACTCTGGGAAAAGCTCCGCCGCGACAGCCGAATCAAGAGCTTCCGCATCGGTCAGTACGGCGAGGGCGACGGCGGTGTAACCGTCGTTGAGTTGAAGTGAGAAGTTAGTTTATAAAGATGCCACTGCTTTCCGAAACAGTGGCATAAAAAGCTTTTTGCCGTGCGTTGCTGACTGAATTCCGTGCAAATTATTTTTATAAAATAAAATATAAAAAATTATATAAAAAATTTTTATAAAATATAAAAAAATATTGACATTTACTAAAAAATTGAGTATAATAATAGTGCAAGGCGCAGACGCTTTGGAACGATAGTTGAATTATCGTTTAGCCGATGACTTCTGATGCTCGGTTAGGGGAGCGTTAGAAAGAGGGTCTAAACCGGTTGATGTTGACCCAATTCCTAAATAGGATTGTATCCGAAAGAAAAGCATCATCTACTAAAAGGCAACCGAATGGTTGCCTTTTTGCGTGAGGAGACAGAATGGATAAAATCGAGGACATATTATATCAGGCTGCCAAGTTTTATGCAGAAAATTTGGTTGATAAAAAGTTTGAAATCGTTGTGGAACGCAAGGAAATCCGGCGTACTTACGTGGTAAATTTTTTTGTTGAACACTTTTATCATTTAATAGGGCTACACAAATTAAAGGATATTCCCGCTTTGAAAAGAAACCGCCGTATAATCTTTCGAGAAATTATTGACGGCAAAATAACATACAGTGATATCGCAAAAAGTCGCTATTTTTTAGCTATGGCGGATAGATTAATATATCATCGTGAAATATTTAATGTTTTGAATATTGATTCCGTTTTCTTTAGGTCCACAAACGGACGTTTCAAAGGAATAGATGCTGAATGTGTAATTTATCACAATATTGCGGACACAATGTTATTCAGTTTTTTGTTTTTTCAAGGACCCAACAATTTAGATATGTCTCCGGTATCATTTTTTACTCGTGATGAAAATATTGAATATACAAAAAACGCAACGAATTGGAAAGTAATTTCAATATCCGATATTACATATTCCGAAACAAAATCAAATGAAAAATCTATTGTGCTTGTATAAATGATGGGGTGGATTTGTTAAAAATCTACCTTTTCTCTTTTATTTGTGAATATAAAAAACAATATTTCTATAAACAGTTCAACCAAAAATAAAAAATTGCTAAAAAATTAACAAAATCTATTGATAAATTTCAAAATATGTGTTATATTATTAAGTGGTAAAAATTTTTCATAATATGAAAGGTAGAAAAATTATGACTTACAACAAGAAATCCATTGAGGATATTGAAATAGTTGCAGGCGCGAGAGTTCTCGTAAGATGCGATTTCAACGTTCCTCTTAAAGACGGCGAGATTACCAGCGACAAGAGAATCGTTGAGGCTCTCCCCACTATCAAATATTTGCTCGGCAAGGGTGCAAGAGTTGTTCTTTGCTCACACATGGGCAAGCCCCACAACATTCTCACAGAGGGCTTCGGTCTTACGAAGAAAGAGAAGAAAGCAGTAGAGGCTCTTCCCGAAGAAGAGAGAGAAGCAGCTAAGGCTGAGCTTCTCGCAAAGGCTCTCAAGAACGACAAGAAAAAGCTCACGCTCGCTCCCGTTGCAAAAAGACTTAACGAATATCTCGGCGACAAGGTGGTTTTCGCTGAGGATATTATCGGTCCCGATGCTAAATCTAAGGTTGCCGCCCTTAAAAACGGCGAAGCAGTTCTTCTTGAAAACGTAAGATTTGACGCAAGAGAAGAGAAGAACGGCGAGGATTTTGCAAAAGAGCTTGCAAAATACTGCGATATCTACGTAAACGACGCATTCGGAACGGCGCACAGAGCACACGCTACAACGGCAGGTATTGCTATGTACGGAAACGTTCCCGCAGTTTGCGGTTACCTCATTCAGAAGGAAATCGGCGTTATGGGTAAGGCACTTACTTCTCCCGAGCGTCCCTTCGTTGCTATCCTCGGCGGTGCTAAGGTAGCTGATAAGCTCAATGTTATCAACAACCTTCTCACAAAGGTTGACACCCTCATCATCGGCGGCGGTATGGCTTACACCTTCCTCGCTGCCAAGGGCTACACGGTAGGCAAATCCCTTCTTGACGAAACGAAGATTGACTACTGTGCAGACATGATGAAGAAGGCGGAAGAAAACGGCGTTAAGCTTCTTCTTCCCGTTGACGTCGTTGCAGTTGACGGCTTCCCGAATCCCATCGATGCTCCCATTGACACGATTACGGTTGACGCTGACGCTATCTCCGCTGACAAAGAGGGTTGCGACATCGGTGTCAAGACTCAGGAGCTTTTCGCAGATGCGGTTGCAAACGCAAAGACAGTCGTTTGGAACGGTCCTATGGGTGTATTTGAAAATCCCATTCTTGCAAAGGGTACGATTGCAGTTGCAGAGGCTCTTGCTTCTTCCGCAGCTACAACAATCGTAGGCGGCGGCGACAGCGCGGCAGCTTGCGAAACACTCGGCTATGCAGACAGAATCACACATATCTCCACAGGCGGCGGCGCTTCTCTTGAATTTTTGGAAGGTCTTGAGCTTCCCGGAATCGCTTGCCTTGAAGATAAGTAATACGGAGAATCACAATGAGAAGAAAAGTAATTGCAGGCAACTGGAAAATGAACTTTACCCCCTCTGAGGCAAAGGCGTTTATCAATGCCGTAAAGCCCATGGTTGAGGGTAAGGATAATTGTGATATCATCTTCTGTGCTCCCTACGTAACTATCGCTTCCGCTATGGAAGCGGCAGAAGGCTCCAACATAAAAATCGGCGCGCAGAATGTTCACTTTGAACAAAAGGGTGCGTTCACGGGCGAGATTTCCGCAAATATGCTCCGCGAGATAGGCGTTGAGTATGTTATTGTCGGTCACAGCGAAAGACGTCAGTATTTCGGTGAAACAGACACGACTGTAAACCTCAGAACGAAAGCCGCTCTCAAAGCGGGACTTAAAGTTATCCTCTGCCTTGGCGAGGTCAAGGAAGAAAGACTTGCGGGAATTACCGACGAGGTCGTTTCCATGCAGACAAAGCTTGATTTGGCAGGTGTTTCCGCCGACGAGCTCAAAAACGTAATCATCGCTTACGAGCCCGTTTGGGCGATAGGCACGGGACTTACGGCTACTCCCGAGCAGGCTGACGAAACCTGCGCTTCTATTCGCCGTGCGGTAGCGTCAATCTACGGTGAGGCGGCTGCTGAGAAAATCATCATTCAGTACGGCGGCTCTATGAACGACAAGAATGCAGAAGAACTTCTTGCAAAGGAGAACGTTGACGGCGGTCTTATCGGCGGTGCGTCCCTCGTTCCCGAAAAGTTCACGGCAATCGTTGACGCGGCGCAGTAAAAGCAAATTTTTATATAAAAAGCTCCGAAAATTTCGGAGCTTTTTTGTTTTTCTCTTGTAAAAGCCGAAAAAGTGTGTTATACTAATATGAATTATTATGTGAAAATCTAAAAAGAATGGAGAAAACAATGGCAAATTACAGAAGAGGAAGAATAAACGATGAGGTAAGACGCGAGCTTATGTCAATCCTTCGTGATGTCAAAGACCCGCGGGTTGCCGACGCATTCGTCAGCGTTACCTCGGTTGACGTAACGCCCGACCTCAAATATGCAAAGATATATTACAGCGCGCTCCGCGGCGAGCCCAAGGAGCTTTCAAAGGGACTCCGCGCCGCAACGGGCTACATTCGCTCGCAGATAGCGCAAAGGCTTAATTTAAGAATCACGCCCGAGCTTACTTTTATACTTGACGACTCCGTAGCGCACGGCGCGCACATTTCAAAATTGTTAAACAGCATTACCTTTTCCGAAGATTTTGAAGAAGAAAACGGAGAAGAATGATGCGACAGTACAAAGAATATACACTCGAGCGTGTTTGCGAGTTTCTCTGCGAGAAGAAAAACACGCTGATTATCTTCCACGTGCGTCCCGATGCCGACGCGATAGGCGCATCATTCGCTCTCAAGCTCTGCCTTGAAGCGATGGGAATGAACGCACTATGCACCTGTGAGAGCGAAATCCCCGCCCGTCTTGCCTTTCTTACGGACAAGCATCAGAGAAGCGCAAAATTTGACAATATCGATTCCACATTTGAATTTGAACGCGTGATAACCGTTGACACGGCAAGCCCGAGTCAGCTCGGGACGCTCGCGTCCTATTTTGAGGACAGAATAGACCTTATGATAGACCACCACGAAAACGGTACGAGGTACGCGGACTACTACGTTCGCTCGGACTACGCCGCAAGCGGTGAGATAGTTTTTGAGATAGCGCAGAGGCTCGTTGAGCTCGGCGCGCTCGACGCAATTCCGAAGGACGCTTACGACCTCATCTATGCCGCTCTTTCGTCGGATACGGGCTGCTTTAAGTATTCAAACGTTTCGCCCCACACGCATCTGTGTGCGGCGGAGCTTATCAAGGCGGGCGTGGATTCCGCGGAGATAAACCGCAGACTTTTCGACTGCAAGAGCGAAAAAATGTGCACGGCTGAGGCAGTAGGCTTTCAAAATATCAAGTTTTATAACAACCGAAAGATAGCGGCGGTGCTTTTCCCTTACGAATTAAAGGAAAAGCTTGAGCTTCTCGACGAGCACCTTGAAACGCTCGTTGACGTGGCAAGAGCCGTTGACGGCGTAAAGATTGCCATGTCGGTGCGCCAGTCAACTCCCGCGCGCTCGTTCAGAGTATCACTCCGTTCGTCGTGCCAGTTTGACGTTTCGGCGGTTGCAAAGCATTTCGGCGGCGGAGGACACACGAAGGCGGCGGCTTGTACTATCGAAGCGGACAGCATCGAATTTGCCGCTAAACTTGTTGTTGACGAGATAATGTGCCGTTGGAATAAAAATTAAAAAATTCAATAATTTCAATTAATACATATCCCATGCTCATTTGCAGGGGAGAAGGAGCAAAATATGAGTGAAAAACCAAAGTATTACATTACCACCGCGATAGCTTACGCATCGAGAAAGCCCCATTTCGGCAACACCTACGAGGTTATTATGACGGACGCTGTTGCAAGATACAAGCGCGCACGCGGATTTGACGTTTTCTTCTGCACGGGCACCGACGAGCACGGGCAGAAAATTGAAAACTATGCAAGTGAGGCAGGAATTACGCCCAAGGCTTACGTTGACGGTGTTGCGGGCGAGATTAGGGGCGTTTGGGACAAGATGAACACGTCCTACGACTATTTTATCCGCACGACTGACGATTATCACGAGCGCGCCGTTCAGAAAATGTTCAGAAAATTCTACGAACAGGGCGATATTTACAAGGGAAAATACGAGGGTTGGTACTGCAAGCCCTGCGAGTCTTTCTTTACAAACACTCAAGTTGTTGACGGCAAGTGCCCCGACTGCGGAGCACCCGTTGAAAAGGCGAGCGAAGAGGCGTATTTTTTCAAGATGAGCAAATATGCCGACAGACTTCTCGAACATATCGAGAGCCATCCCGAATTTATCGAGCCCGCGTCCCGCAAGAACGAAATGGTAAACAATTTCCTCAAAGCAGGACTTCAGGACCTCTGCGTTTCCCGTTCCTCATTTAGTTGGGGCATTCCCGTTGATTTTGACTCAAAGCACGTCGTATACGTATGGCTCGACGCGCTCACAAATTATATTACGGCTATCGGCTACGACCCCGACCTGCCCTATGAGGAGCAGAGCGAGCAGTTCAAAAAATACTGGCCCTGCGACGTTCACGTTATCGGAAAGGATATTCTCCGTTTCCACACTATCTATTGGCCCATCTTCCTTATGGCGCTCGGCATTCCGCTTCCGAAAAAGGTGTTCGGACACCCCTGGTTCAACTTCGGAATGGATAAAATGTCAAAATCCAAGGGCAACGTCATTTACGCCGACGAGCTTGCGGACGAATTTTCCGTTGACGGTGTTCGCTACTACGCGCTCTCCGAGATGCCCTATGCGAACGACGGCTCTATAACCTACGAAAACGTTATTAAACGATACAATGCCGACCTTGTAAACAATCTCGGAAACCTCGTTAAGCGCACGCTTGATATGGAGAAGAAGTATTTTGACAAGGAAGTTCTTGCGCCCACCGCTCCCGAGGCACTTGACTCGGAGCTTAAAGACGCTTGTATCAAGGCTTACAGCTCCTATATTGCGCTCATGGACGATTTCCGCCTTGCAGACGCGCTTGAAGCGGTATTTGAAATGTTCAGCAGAGCAAATAAATACATTGACGAAACTGCTCCCTGGGTGCTCGCAAAGGACGAGACTAAGAGAGAAAGACTCGGCACCGTGCTCTATAATCTTCTTGAAGCAATCCGTTGGGGCGCTGTTATGCTCGCTCCCTTCATTCCCGAAACGAGCGAGGAAATTCTCGGCGAGCTCGGAACGGACAAGAGAGACTTCGAGAGCATCGGCACGCCTGAACGCTTCGGCGGTATGAGCGCAGGCTCTCACGTGGGCGACTCCAAGGTGCTATTTGCAAGAGTTGACGAGGCAAAAAAGCTCGCAGAGCTTGAAGAAAAGCGACTTGCAAAGCTCGCAGAGCTCAAAAAGGCGCAGGAGCCCGAGTCGGAAAAACCGGAGGGACTTGCTCTTATCGGCATAGAGGACTTTATGAAGGTCGAGCTTCGAGTTGCAAAGATACTCGAATGTGAGCCCGTTCCGAAGGCTAAAAAGCTCTTAAAACTCAAAGTTGACCTCGGCTACGAGCAAAGACAGGTCGTTTCGGGAATTGCAAAATTCTATACACCCGAAGAGCTCATCGGCAAAAAAGTCGTGCTCGTCACTAATCTGAGGCCCGCAACGCTTTGTGGAATTGAGTCAAACGGCATGATACTTGCGTCGGGCGAGGAAAGGGTAAGAGTCGTTTTCCTTGACGCTGAAACTCCCCTCGGCGAGAGAATAAGATAAAAATAAACTGAAAAAGGGGGCGTAAGCCCCCTTAAATTGAACGGAGAAACACTTTTATGAAATATTTTGACTCCCACGCGCACTATTTTGACAGGTGGTTTGAAGAATACGAGGGTGGCGCAGACGCACTTCTTAAAAAGCTTTTTGAGGAGAACGTCGGTGCGATAGTCAATATCGGAACTAATCCCGAAAACGTCAAGGAATGTGTCGCGCAGGCTAAAAAATATGAAAATATGTATGCGACGGCGGGAATACATCCCGAGGATTGCTTATATATTGACGGTATCGACGGCGCGCTTGCCGAGATTGAAAGTATCATTGCCACGCCCGAGTCCCGAAAGCAAAACAAGATAGTTGCGATAGGCGAGATAGGCTTTGACTATCACGTCGATGGACTTTGCGATGATATTAAGGCAAAACAGAAATACGTGTTTGAAGCGCAGATGAAGATGGCGCAAAAATACTCGCTTCCCGTGGTAATTCACGACCGAGAGGCACACGGCGACTGCTTTGAGATGGCGTTGAAATACGCCGATGTCAAGGGCGTGTTTCACAGTTACAGCGGAAGTGCGGAGATGGCAAGGGAGCTTATAAGGCGCAGTTGGTATATCTCGTTTTCGGGAGTAGTTACCTTCAAAAACGCATCAAGAGTGCGCGAGGTGCTCTCTGCCGTACCACTTGACAGATTGCTCGTAGAAACCGACGCGCCCTATCTTGCGCCACACCCAAACAGGGGAAAGATGAACCATTCGGGCAATCTTGCTTATACCGTCGCTGCGGTGGCGGAAGTATTCGGAAAAACGCCCGAGGAGATAGCCGAGATTACCTATAATAACGCAAAGACGCTCTATAAAATATGAAGAAGCCGGGATTAAATTCCCGACTTCTTTGTTGAATAAAATTATCTCCTCTTTTTTCTCTTCTTCGGCTCGCCCGCTTTTTGTGATGCAAAGCAACCGACGAGAAACGTAACGAAGGTCAGCGCGTGGAGCCCCAGACGCAGAAAAATGTCCATTTTCGATGAGAACTCGTGCGGAATGGCAAAGGAGAGGAGCATTGAGAAAATGACGAAGTATGCTCCCGTGAGAGCGGAAGTGAGATAGGACGAGCTTCGGTTGAGCTTGCAGCACGCAAAACCGCCGAAAAAAGCCGACGTAAAGAGTGCGACGTATCCAATGGGGTCAACGAATGCCGTCGGGTCGTCCGTCATAAAGGCTATTCCCGTGCCCGAGAGCATAAGAGCAAGGCTTATGCCGACGGTAATTAAAAATCCCCAAAGTGATGCTTTGAGCGTTTTGTCGAGTGTGGTTTCGTGCGACGGCGCGCTTTTATGATTATGATTTGTTTTCTTGCTTTTCATACTGTCCTCCAAGCTTTTTTATAAAAATATATTCACCGTCGGACAAATATATGAAACAGACCGCCGATAAAGCCGTGCTACCGCAAGTAAATATTTATAGAATAAGTATGGCATTATCTTTTTAATACACCCAAGAAAACGGCACGGAGATATCATCGAGATATCCCCGTGCCAACTTGCTTTTTCCGTTCCCGTTCTCTGCCGTACTTTTGTACGGCGACGAAAACGGGAACGAAAAATATCCCTGCCTTTCTCGGCGGTCTCGCCCGCCGATAAAGCCGTGCTACCGCAAGTAAATATTTATCGAATTAGTATGGCGTTATTTCTATAATACAGCTAAAAAAACGGAACAAGGACATCATCGAGATATCCTTGTTCCGACTTGCTTTTTCCGTTCCCGTTCTCTGCCGTACTTTTGTACGGCGACGAAAACGGGAACGAAAAATATCCCTGCCTTTCTCGGCGGTCTCGCCCGCCGATAAAGCCGTGCTACCGCAAGTAAATATTTATCGAATTAGTATGGCGTTATTTCTATAATACAGCTAAAAAAACGGAACAAGGACATCATCGAGATATCCTTGTTCCGACTTGCTTTTTCCGTTCCCGTTCTCTGCCGTACTTTTGTACGGCGACGAAAACGGGAACGAAAAATATTCCTGCCTTTCTCGGCAGTCTGTTGTTTTTTGACTTAATTATTGAGCGTCCTCAGCCTTAACGTCAACGTTGCGTATAGCACTTTTAAGGAAACGGATCTTTGTTCCGTCTCTGCTTGTTTCGATAACGCAGGTTTCCTCTTTGATGCTTACTATCTTGCCGATGATACCGCCGATGGTGGTAACCTCGTCGCCGACCTGAAGATTATTTCGCATTTCGTTAGCTTCCTTATCAGCCTTCTTCTGAGGTCTTATCATAAGGAAATACATAGCCACGAACATAACGGCGAGCATGCCTATGGAAATAAGAGAGCCCATGGCATTGTTTGCATCTTCCAACAAATTGAACATTTTCATTTTCCTCCGTATTATAATCAATTTTTTATCAATCTTCAATATTATACAGTATTTTCGTCAATATTTCAATAGCATTTTCAAAATTCAAAAAAAATTAACATATAAGGGGTATCAGGACAACAAAATTCTTTCGAAAATCTTGCAATAATGGGAAAAATGTGATATACTATACTAAATAAGTGTGTAAATTTTTAATATTTGAAAGGGAGCTTTATAAAAGCTCGTAAGATAAATGAGCAAGAACAAATATCTTGAATGCGGAAAAATTGTAAACACGCACGGCGTGCGCGGCGCTCTTAAACTTGAATCGTGGTGCAACAGCCCCGAGGACCTCGCATCGCTTAAAAGAATATACCTCAAAAACGGTGAGAGTTACGTTCTTCACAAGGTGAAGCGCGCGTCCGTCTTTAAGCAGTTCGTTCTTATGGAGCTTGACTGTGTAACCGATATCGATGCTGCGATGACGCTCAAGGGCAGAGTGGTATACGCCGACAGAGAGGATATTTCCGTAGACGACGGAGCGTTCTTTATTGCCGATATCATAGGACTTCCCGTTATTGACGTTTCGACGGGCAACACGCTCGGAACACTCTCCGACGTATTCAATCTCGGCGCGAGCGACCTCTACGAGATAGAAACCGAGGGCGGAAAAAAGCTCATTCCCGCGGTGCCTGAATTTATAAAAGAGGTTGACACGGAACGCGGAATTTTCGTTTCCCTTATTGAAGGAATGCTTGACTGAGGTTTATATACATGATGAGATTTGATATAATGACGCTCTTTCCTGAGCTCGTTTCGGGTGTGCTCGGTGAGAGTATTATAGGAAGAGCGCAAAAGAGCGGTCTTGTTTCCGTTCACGCGCACAACATCCGCGATTTTGCCAACAACAAGCACAGAAAGGTTGACGACACGCCCTACGGCGGCGGCTTCGGTATGCTTATGATGGCGCCCCCCGTTTTTGACTGCTGTGAATTTGTCAAAAATCAGGTCAGGGAAGAATTGGGCGAGAATATTCGGTCAAAAGTAATATATATGTCCCCTCAGGGCAGAGTCCTGACGCAGGCAAAAGCGCAGGAGCTATCTGAGTACGACAATCTCATAATTCTCTGCGGGCATTACGAGGGAATTGACGCACGCGTGCTTGAAGAGATAGTCGATGAGGAGATATCTATAGGGGATTACGTGCTGACGGGCGGAGAGTTGCCCGCGTGCGTGCTCGTTGACTGCATTTCAAGGCTTCGTGAGGGCGTGCTCTCGGACAAGAAGTGCTACGAAGAGGAGAGCATTTCCTGTGGAAAGCTCGAATTTCCGCAGTACACAAGACCGTACGAGTTCCACGGAAAAAAAGTGCCCGACGTTCTCATATCCGGAAATCACGCAGAGATAGACAAGTGGCGAACAGAGCAGTCCTTAAAGGTTACGGGTGAAAAGCGTCCCGACCTGCTTGAAAATAACAAATAAATTTATTTAACTGTCCCTAAAAGGAGGGAAGAATTTGAATAAAACTGATGGAACGAGGCGTCCGAAAGACGGCGTCGGAGCCGAAATTGCGGCGTTTGACCGAAAGGGCAGAAACCGCGTAAGAAAAAAGAAGGCAAAGAGCAACGGAATTATTCTGGCTTTTCTGTTTTCTCTGTCGAGTGCTTTCGTTAGGGCACTCAAAAATGGAGTTTTCGGCAATTTTTTAATCAAGGTATACGCTGAAATAAATGCAAAATGGAAAGACGGTGCAATATACGGCTTTATTCACCGCGGCGGTGCGAGAAACGGCAAAAAGCTCGGGCTTCGCGTTCGGATTGCGGGAATGTATGAAAACAGTCTTATCTGCACGCTGACGACAAAGCTCGCAGATACGGTAAAGCACTCCTTCGTAAGACTTTGGGGTGCGGCGCTCTTCATATTTGCATTCGTAACGATTTTCGTGGCGATGGTAAAATACTATTTCACCTCAATCGTCATGCTCGAAAATATCGTAATAGGTATTATAATATGCTTTTTGTCCATACCGCTCGTCGCTTCTAAAAAGCGGCTCGGCGAGGCGCTTATGTCGGGCAGATTTTCAAGGTACGTAATGACGACGGTGTTAAGCCTCGACCTTACGAAATTTGAATTTGAAGAGAACCGTTCGGGCGGAAGCTACGGCGTAACGCTTGCCATTTCAGCCGCACTCGGACTTCTGACCTACGCGGTGAGCCCTGTGGCTATGATAAACTTTTTTTTCGTCGTTATAATTTTTGCAATAGTGATGTGCTTCCCCGAGCTCGGCATTACGTCGGTGCTCGCGCTTATCCCTTTTTCAAACGTCTTTGAAAGACCGTCGCTTACGATGTTAGTGCTCATCGTATTTTCGTTCTTCGGATTTTTCTCAAAGTATATCCGGGGAAAGAGAGTTTTGAAATTTGAACTTATAGACGTGCTCGTCGCTTTATTCGGCGTGCTTATGCTTTTCGGCGGAGTATTTACCGCAGGCGGTATTGATTCAACCTATTCCGCACTTATGTACACGGGATTTTTGCTCATATATTTCCTTGTCGTAAACTCCTATATCAGAAAAACCTGGATTTACAGAGGAATAAAGCTCGTCGTTATATCCACCTCGATAGTCGCCGTTATAGGTGTATTTGAGGACGGAGTGATAAGCTCTTCTTGGGTGGATATGTCGGTATTCTCCGGAATAGGCGCAAGAATAAGCTCATTCCTCGGCAATCCGAATATGCTCGGCGTTTACCTCGTAATCGTATTTCCGCTCGTGCTTGCACAAATGACAGTCAGCAATAAAAATCGGATTAAGCTCGGCTACGCGGTGGGTGCTGCGGCGGTGCTTGCCTGCACCGTTATGACTTGGTCAAGGGGCGCGTGGCTCGGAATAATCGTTGCAACGCTGCTCTTTCTCGTGCTCTACAATTTCAAAAATATCTGGCTCATCGTTGCAGGGCTTGCGACCTCTCCAATCTGGTTTTCATTCCTGCCCGAGAGTATTGTGAACCGCTTTCTCAGTATCCTTTCAATGTCCGACACGTCCATCATTTACCGCTTCAATACGTGGCGCGGAGTGCTGAATATGATAGGCGATAATCTGATAAGCGGTATCGGCGTCGGCGAGAGTGCATTTAAGAACGTGTACGTGCTTTACGCTGTATCCGGCACGGAAACGGTTATGCACTCGCATAATCTCTATTTTGAAATAGCGCTTTCCTTGGGTATTATAGGACTTATAGTGTTCGTCTGCGTGATTATTATGTACACGCAAAAATGCTTTGCAGATATAACGACGAGAAAGACGGACAGCAAATCGAGAATTATGATATCCGCGGGAATTTCGGGTATAGTCGGCGCGCTCGTTATGGGACTTGTTGACTATATTTGGTACAATTACCGAGTTTTCCTCATTTTTTGGGCGGTCATTGCTCTGACGGTTGCGCTGACTAAGATAAACGAGAACGAAAATTCCAAGGAAAATGCAAGCCATATCGGCAACGCAAAGAGTGCCGACCTTGATATCTACTGTTAATGGAGGATTTATGGAGAATAATATAAAGAAAACCGAAGCAAAAAAGTGGCGTTTTAATTTCGTTGACGCATTTTTAGTCATAATCCTTATTGCGGTGTGTTTCGCCGTGTTCTACGTAGCGGACCCGTTTAACTGGTTTTCAGCCGGTGAGGTGAGGGAAGTGACACTCAAATACGTCGTTGAGATAAAGGGCGCAAACGATGACGTCAAGAGCAACGTCAAGGTTGATAACACCGTTTTCAATTCCGGCACTGACAACGTAATCGGAAAGGTGTCCGCATTCAAATCGGAGCCTTCGTACATTTGGGAATACGTCGAGGGCAAGCCTGAGATGGTAAAGAAGCCCGTCGCCGGCAAGAGCGACCTTTATATCACGGTTGAAACGAGATGCACGTATGAAAGCGGAATAGGCTATACCGTAGGCGGACAGCAGATAGCTGTCGGTATGCCAATCGCTATCCGCACGCCGAGCTTTACGGCAAACGGATACGTCGTTTCCATTGAAGAAGTAAAATAAGGAGGAAGGCTATGAAAACGGAAAACAGAAAAGGCAGATTTAACGTAATAGACGTATTTTTGATTTTGTTGGCACTCCTCTGTATTTTCAGCGTGGTTTACAGAGCCATGGATATCGACACGAACTTAAAGAGCAGGGACCTTAAAGAATACAGGGTGTATTTCAAGGTTGACGATATCAGAAGCTCGTCGCTCGGGTATTTCGTCGCGGGCGATACGGTCCGCATAAAGCAGAACAACAAGACCTTCGGAACGCTCGACGGAATAGTGCAGTACGTTCCTGCGGTCGGCGCATATAATGAAAACGGGGGAGAGGTTTTCTATCCCAATATAGATAAGCCCACGGTTTATAACGACACGAGATATTCTCTTGTCGGATATATCACGGTCAAGGGCGAAATGAAAGACGGGGGATTTATGCTCGGAGGCGAGCAGTATCTCTCCTCAAACTCCACGCTCGAAATAGTTACTGAGCGTATTCAGACCACCATCAGAATTATCAGTATTACGGAAAAATAATCAATTCAGGGAATGCCATTAGTGCCTCTTAGACAGTTTTTTGAAGGGAATTTTGTTGCATTTTTCGTGAAAATGTGCAAAATTGTTAAAAAAAATGAAATAAACGCCAAAAGTTTATGCAAGTGTACAAAGACTTTTTCTTGATTTTGTCTGCTTATTTTGTTATACTATACTTATGGAATTATGCACAAATTATTTTGTTGCTTTATTTAGAGTAGAGTAAAATTAGGAGCGTTACTATGATTACTAAAGAGGTAAAGATTTCAAATGCAATAGGACTTCATGCAAGACCTGCAACTTTCTTTATTCAAAAAGCGAATATGTACAACAGCTCTATTTGGGTCGAGAAAGACGACCGTAAGGTGAATGCAAAGAGTCTCTTGGGTGTTCTTTCTTTGGGTATTGCCAAGGGAATGACAATCATGCTCGTAGCCGACGGTCAGGACGAGGAACTTGCTATTGAGGGATTGTCCGAACTCATTGACAAGGGCTTTGAGGAACAGGCATATTAATTGCTTTCAAATTCAACATTTTGGCGAGGGGATTCCCCTCGCCTTTATACTCTGAACCGATTTTACTCGGTTTAGGAGCCGAAAAAAGGAAAGGAGCGTGATTTTATGCCGACTAAGGCGGAACTTTTGATAAAAGCCAACGAGCTCCCGCTCTGCCCGGGCGTTTATATAATGCGCGACAGGGCAGGAAAGGTCATATATGTTGGCAAATCGGCAAAACTGAAAAATCGCGTTTCCCAATACTTTCAAAACGGTGAAAAGAACGTAAAGACTGCGAAAATGGTCGCGTCGGTCTTTGATTTCGACTATATTCTCTGCGATACGGAGATGGAGTCGCTCTCGCTTGAAAATTCTCTTATCAAGCAGTACAGCCCGAGATACAACATAAAGCTTAAGGACTCAAAGAGCTATCCTTATATAAAGATAACGGACGAAGAGTACCCGCGAATAGTATTTACGCGTAAGAGAACGGCGGACAAGGCCAAATATTTCGGACCGTTTTCCGGCACTTCCACCGTTTTCGGCATTATGTCCCTATTAAATAAAACTCTCGGAATACCCTCGTGCAAGCTGAAATTCCCGAGGGATATCGGCAAGGACAGAGAATGTCTTTACTATCAGATGAAGCAGTGTTGCGGAGTCTGCAACGGCAAGGTAACGGTCGAGGAGTACAACGAGTTGATTCGCTGTGCCGTCGATATCTTAAAGGGCAACACGAAGGAAGCAATATCAAAGCTTGAGCGGGATATGTACGCATATTCCGAGGCGGAGCAGTACGAGGGCGCGATAAAGTGCCGCGATACCATTCGCGCGCTTGAAAAAATCAGAGAAAAGCAGAAGGTTGTCGATTCTCCCGACGTAGAATACGACGCAATAGCGCTCTATTCCGACGAGCTCTGCTCGTGCCTGTCGGTTTTCTCCGTGCGCGAGGGAATTTTGAACGGAAAGAACGACTACGTTTTCGGCGCGGACAAGATACTTGATGAAACCGCGCTTACTGCCTTCCTGGTCGATTATTACGCACATTCCGACGGAATACCGAAGAAAATCGTGCTTGACAAATCCGTAGTGCTTGAAGAGGAGCTTCTTGCCTCGTTTTTGAGCAAAATGAGCGGACGCAAGGTGGGTATATGGACTCCTCAGCGTGCTGAAATGAGAAAGCTCTGTGAGCTTGTGTACACGAATGCCAAGGAAAAGTCTTCGGCGTATAATAAAGAGAACGAAAAGGACAATTCAATTCTTATGAGGCTCTGCGAGCTTCTTGAGCTTGACAGTATTCCCGAAAGAATCGAGGCTTACGATATTTCAAATATCGGAAGCGAGCACAAAACGGGCGGAATGGTCGTCTATATCGACGGCAAACCGCAAAAGAGCGATTACAGAACGTTTACGATAAAAGAAGTCGATGGCACGGACGACTACGCGTGTATGCGCGAAACGCTTAAACGCAGGCTTCTGCACCTTTCCGATATGCAGGGGTCGATGGGAGAATACCCCGACCTTATTTTGCTCGACGGCGGGAAAACGCACGTCGGTGCTGTCAAGCAGGTGCTTTGCGAGCTTGAGATTGATATACCTGTTTTCGGTATGGTCAAGGACGATTTTCACAAAACGCGTGCGCTTTGCACCGAAAACGAGGAGATAAGCATAGCCAAGGAGCAGGCGGTCTACGGGCTCATATACAGGATTCAGGAAGAGGTACACAGATATACCGTCAGCCGAATGAGCAGTGCGAAGTCCAAAACCGTAAAACATTCGTCGCTCGAAAAGATAAATGGAATAGGCGCGTCAAAGGCAAAGATACTTCTTAATCACTTCGGCACACTCACAGCGATTAAGGGAGCGAGTGAGGACGAGCTCGCACGCGTTAAGGGTATCAGCAAAAAAGACGCGGAAAGCATAGTAAATTATTACCGCAAAGGAAGCAAATGATATGAGAATTATTACGGGCAAGGCAAAGGGAACTAAGCTTTTGACGCTTGAAGGCAACGACACGCGCCCCACGAGCGAGCGCGCAAAGGAATCGCTCTTCTCAATGCTTCAATTTGAGATTGAGGGCAGAGTGGTGCTCGACCTCTTCGCAGGCTCGGGACAGCTGGGACTTGAAGCGTTAAGCAGAGGTGCTAAACGTGCGTATCTCGTGGACTCGGGAAAGCCCGCTTTTGAAATTATCAAAAAGAACGTAAAAAATACAAAGCTTGAGGAACGCGCCGTCATTGCCTGCGAAAATTCGTCGGCATTTCTCAAAAGACAGAGCGGAAGAGAAAAATTCGATATAGTTTTCCTCGACCCGCCCTATGCTTCAAATCTTATTGACGAATCCCTCACACTTCTTTGCGACGGGGAGCTTCTTAAACCTACCTCGCTCATCGTCTGTGAGAGCGACAGATTTGAAATTCTCGGTGAGAAGAACAAAGAGAGGTTTGACACCGTAAAAACGATGAAACACGGAATAGCGCATATTTCCGTGCTTAAAATGAAGGCTGGTGAAACGGAATGAAAATTGCAATAGTGCCCGGTAGCTTTGACCCGATGACCGTCGGGCATATCAATATAATCGAGCGCGCGTCGAAGCTCTTTGATAAGATTTTCGTGGCGGTTATGATAAACGAGAGCAAAAGCTATATGTATTCCGCCAAGGAGCGCACGGAGATAGCAAGACGCTCGTGTGAGCATCTGCCGAATGTTGAGGTCATTTTTGACGACGGAATGCTCTACGAGCTTGCCCTGCGCCTTGATGCGTGTGCCATTGTAAAGGGAATACGCGACGAGGAAGACTATCACTACGAATTTGAAATGGCGCAGTTCAACACGAGCAAAAACCCCAACGTGCAGACGGTTTTTCTGCCCTGCGACGAGGGTGCAAGACTCATAAGCTCCACGGCTGTAAGGGCAAAAATCGAGCGCGGAGAGGACGTTTCGGGCATAGTTTCGCCGAACGCCTTGGACTGTATCTTGGCGTATAGTCAGAAATGAATAACGAATGATGAATAAAAGGGCGGGAGAAAACTCCCCGCCTTTTTTTGTGTGCGCCCGCCGTGTTCGCACCGCACTCATTCTGCGTTTTCGTCCGCCTTTTGTAAAAGGCGGCGCGGGCGGTGGGGCGCGTAGCCCCGCCTCGCTCTCCGCAGAGAGCGAAACTCTCGCTCGGCGTCTCTTTTTGTTAGCTTTTTCTCTGCGCCTACACTTGCAGAGAAAAAGCGGCTAACGAGCTTCGGTATCTTCACGGCTACCCGTGTCTGACGAACCCTTACGCACCTACTCTATTGTTTTTCCCAACGTCGATTTTTAATATAACCCGTAGGGGGCGACGTTCTCGACGCCCCGAAAAGTGCGGAATTGTTGACGTGTGGAAAAATTGCGAGGAAACATATCAAACAGCCAAGTGATTTTTACGACAATTATATTGTTTGCGTTTCAAAACGGACCGTCGAGGACGCCGCCACCTACATTTGTTGGGAGCGCCCGTCAGCCACCGACAGCCGTAAAGCGTCAAAGCTCGTCCGCCAAAACTCCAAACAAGCACGGTTCTAAATGCCGTTTTTCTCTCATATATTTAATCAGAAATGCGTATTAGGAGGCAAATGAATATGAGAGAACATTCAATTTACGGCGATATTGCGCGCAGGACGGGCGGAGATATTTACATAGGTGTCGTGGGACCCGTCAGAAGCGGAAAATCGACCTTTATCAAGCGATTTATGGAATCAATGGTGCTCCCGAACATTAAAGAGGGCTACGAGCGCGACAGAGCGCGCGACGAGCTTCCGCAGAGTGCGGGGGGAAAGACGGTAATGACGACGGAACCGAAATTCATTCCCGACACGGCGGTAAATATTGAACTTTCCGAGGGCGAGAAAATGAGACTCAAAATGATTGACTGCGTGGGATACATCGTTCCCGACGCACTCGGCACTGTTGAAGACGGTCAGCCCCGAATGGTACGCACGCCCTGGCAGGCGGAGCCCATGCCCTTTATCGAGGCGGCGGAGCTCGGAACGAAAAAGGTCATAACCGAGCACTCAACGATAGGAATGTTAATTACCACCGACGGCACTATCGGCGAAATACCCCGCGAGAGCTACGTAGATGCCGAGGAGAGAGTTGTCGGAGAACTCAAAAGAATCGGCAAGCCCTTTGCCATCGTACTCAATTCCTCAAATCCATCAAACGAAAAGAGCATAGCACTTGCCTACGAGCTCGAAGAAAAGTACGGCGCGCCCGTTGCACTCGTCAACTGTCTTGAACTTGACGGCGAGGATATACGCAACATTTTAGGGCTCGTGCTCTCCGAATTTCCCGTTACTGAAATCAGAGTAAAGCTTCCAGAGTGGACTTTGGCGCTCGAAGCCACGCACCCGCTAAAACGCTCGCTCACGGAGAGCATTTGCAAGTGCGCACAAAACGTTTCTAAGGTCGGAGAGATTAAAAACGCATTTTCTGCGCTCTCGGATAATGAATTTGTTGAGCGTTTTTACTTTGAGAGCATCGATTACGGCTGCGGAAGGGCGAAAATTGCGATAACCTGCGCCAAGGAACTTTATTTCAAGGTCCTCTCGGAGCTCACGGGCTTTGAAATTTCAAGCGAAGAGCAGCTCGTCCTTATGTTAAAGGAATACTCCGCTAAAAAGAGCGAGTTTGAAAGAGTGGCGGAGGCACTCGCCGACGCCGAGTCCAAGGGCTACGGCATAGTGATGCCGTCGGAGGACGAATTGCGCCTTGAAGAGCCCGAGATAGTTAAGCAGTCGGGCGGTTACGGCGTAAAGCTCCGCGCATCCGCGCAGTCAATTCACCTCATTCGCGCGAATATCGAAACCGAGATAAACCCGATAGTAGGAAGCGAGGCGCAGAGCGAGGACCTCGTGAAATATATGCTTGAAGAATTTGAGGAAAATCCGCGCAAGATTTGGGAATCCAATATGTTCGGCAAGAGCCTTTACGAGCTTATGAACGAGGGACTGCACACGAAGCTCGACCACATGCCCGAGGAGTCGCGCGCAAAACTCTCCGAAACGCTTGAGCGAATCATCAACGAGGGAAGCGGCGGACTTATCTGCATTATCCTCTAAAAATGAACAAATTTTTAATTTTCAACCGAATAACTCTAAAATCCCGCAAAGTTATTGACAAAGAAATTCATTTGTTGTATAATAATGTGGAATAAAAATCTTAATGCATTACTGCCCGCTGTTTTGATAGGTTATTCCGTCAAGATATAGGGCAGTTTTTTCACGCAGGACAGGAGATAAAGATGAGATATGACGTTATAATTATCGGAGCGGGACCGGGTGGCATTTTTACGGCTTACGAGCTTTCAAAGCACAATAAGGACCTCAAAATCGGCGTTTTTGAAGCAGGAAACGCTCTTAACAAAAGACGTTGCCCCATTGACGGCAAGAAGGTAAAGAGCTGTATCAACTGCAAAAACTGCTCAATTATGAGCGGATTCGGCGGTGCGGGTGCATTCTCCGACGGCAAGTACAATATTACCAACAATTTCGGCGGAACTCTTCACGAGTATATCGGCAAGGCACGCGCGCTTGAGCTTATGCACTACGTTGACGATATCAATATGAAGTACGGCGGAGAGGGAACTAAGCTCTACACGACTGCAAATTCCAAATTCAAGAAGCTTTGCTTGCAGAATGAGCTTAATTTGCTCGACGCATCCGTGCGCCATCTCGGAACGGATATCAACTACGTAGTGCTCCAAAATCTCTATAATGAGCTCAAGGATAAGGTTGATTTTCATTTCAATACTGCTGTTGAAAAAATTGAGATAATCAACGGGGGATACAAGGTAATCTGCAAAAAAGAAGAATTTGAATGCGACATTTGCGTAGCGAGCGTAGGACGTGTAGGAAGCAAGTGGGTTGAGGGTGTTTGCAACGACCTCGGAATCGAAAAGAAATCCAACAGAGTTGATATCGGCGTGCGCGTTGAGCTTCCGGCAGTCGTATTCTCCCACCTTACCGATGAGCTTTACGAGAGCAAAATAGTATACAGAACCGAAAAATTTGAGGACAACGTCCGCACGTTCTGCATGAATCCCCGCGGAATAGTGGTAAACGAAAACACCAACGGCATTGTTACGGTAAACGGACACAGCTACGAGGACCCCGCACTTCATACGGAAAACACGAACTTTGCCCTTCTCGTTTCCAAGCATTTCTCCGAGCCCTTTGAGGACTCCAACGGCTACGGCG
Organism: Eubacteriales bacterium; assembly: GCA_051867875.1. Lineage (GTDB taxonomy): Bacteria > Bacillota > Clostridia > Oscillospirales > CAG-272 > RGIG4608. The sequence goes on along the minus strand of JBJDZG010000020.1, from coordinate 17,654 downwards.
AGAGCATCGCGCGCCTTTCCAATATGCTGGGCGGCGGCGTTATCGTACAGCGCTTCGGCGACCTTATGAGAGGAAGAAGAAGTAACGTCAAGAGAATTGAGGAGAGCACGGTAGTGCCCACACTTGCCGCTACACCCGGCGACCTTTCGCTCGTTCTTCCCAAGAGAATACTTGACGGAATTATCGAGATGATTTACGCGCTTGACAAGATTGCTCCCGGAACGGCTAACGACGATACGCTCCTTTACGGCGTTGAGGTCAAGTTCTACAATATGGAGGTTTCCGTTGATGAAAACCTTGAAACCAAGCACAAGGGACTCTACATGATTGGCGACGGAAGCGGTATTACGCACTCGTTATCCCATGCCTCGGCAAGCGGAGTTCACGTTGCGAGAAACATTCTCGGTATTGATTAATAATTATTATGGAAAGAAGGTCAGCATTTTTTGCTGACCTCAGTTTGCTGACAAAGTCGGCAAACTGATAGAACGCTGAGAAAGGCAGTGATATTTTTCGTTCTCGTTTTCGTCGCCGTACAAAAGTACGGCAGAGAACGAGAACGGAAAAAGCAAGTCGGCACGGGGATATCTCGATGATATTCCCGTGCCGTTTTCTTAGCTGTATTTTGAAGATAATGCCATACTCGTTCAATAAAAATTCACTTGCGGTAGCACGGCTTTATCGGCGGTCTGAGTTCAGCATTTTTGCTGACCTTTTATTTTCCCCGAAAATATATTTTCAGGCATAAAAAATTGCAAAAAAACATAAAATATTTTGTAAAAAGGTCTTGACAAAACCCTTCGTTCTGCGTATAATAATAACGGTTAGCAAAGGCTAACTCTCTTGAGAAAGGAGTTTATTATGACACTGAACACGGTAAAAGAGGGCATTGAATATAAGATAAAAAATATTGACGTTGACGACGAGGAGCTTGAGAGCTTTCTCTTTTCGCTCGGTTGTTACGGCGGGGAAGCTATCACGGTCGTAACGCGACGCAAGAGCAGCTGCGTGGTATCGATTAAAGACGCGAGATACAACATAGATTATCAGCTTGCAGATGCGATAAGCGTTGAATAAGGCGAAAATGTTTTTATTTTTTGCACACGAGTTAGCCTACGCTAACCAAATGAGTAGAAATTATTTTTTATAAATCAGGAGATGGAAAACAGTATGAGAATCGCTTTGTGCGGAAATCCCAATTCGGGAAAAACTACAATGTATAACGCCTTGACAGGCAGAAGGGAAACCGTCGGCAACTGGGCGGGTGTTACCGTTGACAAGAAGGAACACCCGATAAAGAGTGTTTTTACGGGAGGTGAAAACCACATCGCCGTTGACCTTCCCGGAGCGTATTCAATGTCTCCGTTTACAAACGAGGAAAGCGTAACGAGCTCCTACGTCAAAAACGAAGCACCTGACGTTATTATAAATATAGTTGATGCAAGTAACCTCAGCCGCAGCCTTTTCTTTACGACACAGCTTCTTGAACTTGGCATTCCCGTCGTCGTCGCGCTCAATAAGAGTGATATCAACGAGAAAAAGGAAACCGTCATCAACGTTGAGCTTCTTTCAAAAAAGCTCGGCTGTCCCGTCGTTCACACCGTATCGACCACGGGCGAGGGACTCGCGGAGCTTATTTCCGCTGCTGTATCTCTCGGCGGTAAATATCAGAGAGCGCCCTTCAGCGTCGGCGTAGTTAACACGGCGGATAAGGAATCGGTCAAAAACGCCGACAGAAGAAGATTTGAATTTGTAAATAAAATCGTCAAGGACGTTGAGAAGAGAGCCGTGCTTACGCGCGAGAGAAGTCTCAGCGACAAAATAGACGACATTCTCACGAATAAATGGCTTGGAATCCCGATTTTTGCGCTCGTAATGTTTCTCGTTTTTCAAATATCTCAGGTCTGGGTCGGACAGCCGATAGCGGACGTACTTGTAGGATATCTGGAACAGCTTCAAGAGTACATAGCAACATTTTTCGCCGACGCAAGCCCGCTCCTCTCTGCAATACTCGTTGACGGAGTTATCGGCGGAGTTATCGCAGTAATCGGATTTTTGCCTCTCGTAATGGTTATGTATTTCCTCATAGCGCTCCTTGAAGATTGCGGATATATGTCAAGAGTTGCAGTCGTGCTCGACCCGATTTTCAAGAGAGTCGGACTTTCGGGCAGAAGCGTTATCCCCTTCGTTATCACGATAGGCTGTGCAGTTCCCGGTGTTATGGCGAGCAGAACGATAAAGAACGACCGCGAAAGACGGGCGACAGCCATGCTCGCGCCCTTTATGCCCTGCGGAGCAAAAATCCCCGTAATCTCGCTTTTTGCGGGTGCATTCTTCAAAAATCAGGGTTGGGTGAGCACGCTTTCGTACTTTATGGGTATAGTCATTATCTTCGTCGGCGCGTTTCTCATTACCAAAATAACGGGACACAGGGGTAGGAAATCGTACTTTATCATTGAGCTTCCCGAATATAAAATGCCCTCGTTCTTCGGCGCATTCAAATCGATGCTCGGCAGGGGCTGGGCGTACATAGTCAAGGCTTCAACCATCATTTTGCTCTGCAATATGGGCGTGCAGATTATGCAGACCTTTGACTGGAGCTTTAAGGTGGCAGAGAGTGCCGACAAATCCATTCTTGCGACTATCGCCTCACCCTTTGCTTACGTGCTCCTTCCCATAGTCGGCGTGCTCTCTTGGGAGCTTGCCGCGGCGGCTATAACGGGCTTTATCGCAAAGGAAAACGTCGTAGGCACGCTTGCCGTTTGCTTCGTCGGACTTGAAAATTTTATAGACCTTGAAGATTTCGAAATGATGGAGGGCGCAGGCGCTGAGGTCGCAGGCATTATGGCGATAAGTAAGGTTGCCGCGCTCGCATACCTTTTCTTCAACCTTTTCTCGCCCCCTTGCTTCGCCGCAATCGGTGCTATGAGAAGTGAGATGAAGAGCACGAAGTGGCTTTTCGGCGGTATAGGACTTCAATTCGCGGTAGGTTATACGGTTGCGTATACCGTTTACACTTTCGGCACGCTCTTAACAAAGCCCGCGCTCCTTAACGTTCCCGCGGCACTCTCGGGACTTGCAGTAGTCGTTGTGATAGGAATTATTATCGGAGCGATGATAGCGAACACTGACAAAAAACTGAAAAACGCTAAAAAGATGTAACTTAAAATGAAAGATTTAATAATTGTAATAATCCTTGTACTGATAGCCGCGGGTGTTGCGTTCTACATTTACAGAGAAAAAAAGAAGGGAGCGAAATGTATAGGTTGCCCTTATGCGAAACAGTGTAGCGGCAAATGCTCGGAGAAGAAAAATTGACTAAAAAATGCTGCGAAATAATCGCAGCATTTTTATTTGAATAGTATTCCTCCAATATCTGAAAGCGGGGCGTCGGTGAGCTCTGTGGTGTTTTTGCCGTGCTTCTGGCAGAAAGCGCGAATACGCTCGCCGTCGGGGTGATATGAAAGCGAGCCCGTAAAATAGACGCTATCGCCGAAAACTCCGCTTGCACCGCCGATAAAACCGTACTCGTAGGGGGGCAGAGCAATATTACCCTTTTCTATAAGCAGAGCGTCAATTCCCGCGCCCTCGGCAACGGTGAAAATGCCTCTGTCGGCGGTGATTATGGCGTCTTCTGCGACCTTGCAAACGGAGCAGTGCGCGTACCCCTGCGATACGTGAAAAATTTTCTTGCCCGACATTTTAAGATATTCAAGCACCGTGCGCGAAGCGTACTTCGTGTTTGCGAAAACGGTATCGCCTACGAGCAGAATATTGAGCAGAATATCCTGCGGATATTTTTCGGCTATCGGCTCGCTCACGGTCAAAAACCGCTCAAAACCTTCAAAATCTCTTGCGTCAAGCATAGCTTTGTAATTCTCATGTGCAAACAACACGCCGTCGGATTCAAAAAGAAGCATATCCGCGTGCGAGTCCACGGGAGCGGAAAGCGATGAGAACGGCGGGAGCAAAACCGTATTGAAGCCGAGCGACATAAGCGACTCAATTATCGATTTATCGGATTTATCCGAAAGATATGCCTTTGTACTCATAAAATAAAACCTCCGAAAATAAAAAGACGGCAGACACGTTGTCTGCCAAACTTTTTACGTTAATTAAGCACGGTTAACTTTGCCTGAACGAAGGCAACGAGAGCAAACTGCAACAGTAACGGGAGTGCCGTTAACGATTGCCTTTACCTTTCTGATGTTGGGCTTCCAGGTTCTGTTTGTTTTGCGGTTGGAGTGAGAAACGTTCTGACCGAAAACAACGCCTTTTCCACAAACACTGCATTTTGCCATAATGACACCTCCTGATAAAAACGTGCAATACGCACACGTTTACATAATTAGTTTACGAACAGTTGATATTATAACATATAAAAAAACAAATTGCAAGAGATTTTGAAAAAATATTTTAATTTTTCTTTACTTATCGGCAAAAATTCAAAAAAATCAATGTTTTTTTGCAAACCGTGAGATATTTACTCCGTATTCTGCATTACCGCAGAGGGACGCTTCGATGCGAAGCAGGCGGTTGTACTTGGCAATTCTCTCGCTTCGGCAGGGAGCACCCGCCTTGATAAAGGGCGCATTCGTAGCGACCGCAATATCGGCAAGCGTGGTGTCCTCGGTTTCGCCGGAGCGGTGGGAGAGGATATATGCGTAGCCGTTTTCCTGCGCCATTCTTATTGCCTTAAAGGTTTCCGTGAGCGTGCCTATCTGATTGGGCTTTATCAGAATGGAGTTGGCTATGCCTCTCTCAATTCCGTCGCGGAAACGTTTGGGATTTGTAACGAAAAGGTCGTCACCGACGAGCATACATCTGTTACCGAGCCTTGCGGTAAGCTCCGCCCAGCCCTCGTAGTCTTCCTCTCCGAGTCCGTCCTCAATGGAGATTATCGGGTATTTTGAAATCAGATTTTCGTAGTAAGAGATAAGCTCCTCGGCGCTGTACTCACTATCTCGCTTTAAGGTGCGGTAAATATTCTCGTCCTCACGGTACCACGCACTTGACGCGACGTCGAGAGCAATTTTGACGTCATCGGCAGAGTAGGTGCTGCGTTCTATTGCTTCAAGTATTAAGTCGAGCGCTTCCTCGTCGTCGTGCAAATCGGGCGCGTAGCCGCCCTCGTCGCCGACGGCGACGGACATTCCTCTCTCCTTGATTATATTGCCGAGATTGTGATAAATCTCGCTCCCTACTTGAAGCGCGTGCGAAAAGCTCTCGGCGCCGACGGGAATTATCATAAATTCCTGAATTTCAATATTGTTGTTTGAATGTGCTCCGCCGTTGAGAATATTGAACATTGGCGCGGGCATACGGTAGGCGGAGAGTCCCGAGAGATATTTATAAATCGGGACGTGATAATAATTTGCACAAGCGCGGGCGCAGGCGAGGGAAACGGCAAGAGTCGCATTCGCGCCGAGCTTTGATTTGTTTTCCGTGCCGTCAAGCTCACAGAGAGTTTTGTCTATCTCCACTTGGTCAGAGGCGCACATTCCGTAAATAGCAGGCGCAATCGTGTGGCAGACGTTTGAAACAGCCTCGCGCACTCCCTTTCCGTGATAGCGTTCCTTGTCCGCATCGCGCAGCTCAACCGCCTCGTATTTGCCGGTGGACGCACCCGACGGCACGCTCGCAACTCCCACCGTGCCGTCCTCAAGCATTACCGTCGCCTCAACGGTGGGATTTCCTCTGCTGTCAAGAATCTCCCTTGCACAGCATCTTATAATTTGCACTTTACTTGACATAACATCACCTCAAAATAAAAAATACGCATAATAGCTAAAACTATTATGCGTACTTTTATTAGTAAAAATTCCAATATTTCAATTTTCCCCGTTAGGATTTAACAATTTGTAGAGCCTCGGCACGGCGGGGGTAAATTCAAAGAATTTGTCGATTATCTTGCCGAAAAATCTTATCAGCACGGAGTTGAGAAATGCCGAAATAATCGTTAGCGGACCGATGAGGGAGAAATCGAATCTGCCGAGGATTATGAACATAAGCACTATTGAGAGTGCGAGCATCGAGGTGTCGAAAATAAGCTTTATTTTGCTGAAATCAAATTTTTTGCTCTCGGCAATTTCCTTGACGAATATCTCGTAAACCGACGGCGGAATGTACGTGCGAACCATAAGCGCTATTGCAAAGCCCGTGATTAACGTACCGATAGCGGCTACGGTAATCCTGCCTGCGATACTGCCGCTGACGTCCAGCCAGGAGAGGATATAAAGATTCCAGACATCAAAGCACGCGCCGTAGAAGATTATGTTGCATATCGTGAAGAAGAATTTGCCCTTGAATTTGCCGATTATAAGACAGCAGAGAAGGAGCAAAAGTCCCTGAATAATGTATTCGCATACGCCGACTGTCAGGAAGGTGAGCTCTTTTTGTATAATAAATGCGGGTGCGACTATCGGGGCAAGACCGAACAGGCTTTTTGCCGTCAGGCAGTTGCCGAGAGCGCACAGAATATTGCCGACAATCCAAGATATTTCGCCGACTTTTCCTATTTTGTTTTTCATTGAGTTTTTTCCGTTCTTTATGTATTTTTTCCATTATAACACATTGAGCAAACAAAATCAACAATTATTTTCACAAAACAACTGAAAAACTCCCGATTTGTCGGGAGTTTTTCAGTGATGAAATCCTATTTGTCAAGATGAACATTGAGGTGGGGATACGTCATCTCAATGCCGTCGCGGTCGAAGATTACCTTGACGTTGTAATTTGTCTTGTTGTAAACGTCCCAATACTTGTCGGTAGTTGTCCAGACGCGGACGACGTAGGAAATGGCGTGGTCGCCGTAAGACGTAACGCCGGTATAGATACCTTTTTCCTCAATAATTCCCTCAACGCTTGCCGCTTCTTTAAGTGCGGCGAGTACCTTGTCAACGGGGGCGTTGTAGGACGCACTGACTGCAACGTCAACACGGCGCGTGCCCGTGCAGGAGTAGTTTATTATCTCCGTGGCAATTACGGAGGAGTTTGGAATCTGAATGAGCTTGTTATCGGGAGTAATGAGCTTGGTGTAAGCCATTCCGACCTCGCTCACCGTGCCCGACCGACCTGCTATTTCAACGTAATCGCCGGAGTGAAAGGGCTTTGTGTAGACGATTGTAAATCCGCCTATGAGATTCATAATGGAATTTTGGAGTGACAGAGAAATTGCCAAGGAGGCAACAGAAGCCAAGGCAACTACGCCCGTTACGTCGATTCCGAGAGAGGAAGCGAGAATGAGTCCGAGAAGAATTAACATAACGGCCCTTGTAACGGACTTGATAAGCGTATGAGCCACTTTTTCGAGCTTTGATTTAGCGAGAGCTCGATTGATTAGCGTCATAACGATTTTTATGATTATAAGACCCGTGATGAGGATTAGTGAGAAGTAGAAAGCCTTGGTCAAGGCGGTAGTACCGAATGATTTTAACCATTCTATCAATTCGTTCATTTTTAATCTCCTTTGTTTTTTATATTATTAACTGTTTTTGAGTCTTTCTTCAAGTGCGGAGAGTTCTTCTTTTAGCTCCTTCGGCACACGCTCGCCTACCCGCGCGTAAAACGCCTTGATATTTTCAACGTCGGAGAGCCACGAGGGAACGTCAACCTCTAAAAGCCCGTCAATAGTTTCTGTCGTGATGCCGTCAAGCGAGTCTATGCAGATGTCCTCGGAGTAGGGAAGATAGCCGATGGCACTCTCTCTTGCTCCTACCTTGCCGTCGCAGCGGTCGAGAATCCACATAAGAACTCTCATATTGTCGCCAAAGCCGGGCCAGATGAAGTTGCCCCCGTCATCGGTTCTGAACCAGTTGACGTGGAAAATCTTCGGGGGATTGGGAATCCTCTTACCCATATCGAGCCAATGAGCGAAGTAGTCACCCATATCGTAGCCTACGAATGGACGCATTGCCATGGGGTCGCGGCGGACAACTCCGACTTTGCCCGATGCCGCGGCAGTCGTTTCCGACGCCATAATAGAGCCTATGAACGTTCCGTTTTGCCATGACGTTGACTGATATACCAAAGGCGCGGTTTTTGCGCGTCTGCCGCCGAAAATTATGGCGGATATGGGCACGCCCGCGGGATTGTTAAATTCGCGTGAGAGGCAGGGGCAATTCGTTGCTTTCGCTGTAAAACGCGAATTGGGGTGCGCTCCGCAGGTGGATTTGTCGTTTTTGTCATATTTGCGGAAGTCCCAGACGTTGCCCTTCCAGTCAACAGCGTTTTCGGGCGGATTTTTGTCAAGACCTTCCCACCAAACGGTGTTTGTGTCGAGATTGTGAACTACGTTTGTGAAAATCGTGTCCTTCATAGTCGTATGAAGTGCGTTGGAATTTGATTTTTCATTAGTACCGGGAGCTACGCCGAAAAATCCGTTTTCGGGATTTACTGCCCAAAGTCTGCCGTCATTGCCGACGCGAAGCCAAGCTATATCGTCGCCCACGCAGTGAACCTTATACCCCTTGTCTGCGTAATACTTCGGCGGTATGAGCATGGCGAGATTGGTTTTACCGCACGCAGAAGGGAACGCCGCGCAGACGTATTTCGTCTCTCCGTCGGGGTATTCCACTCCGAGAATGAGCATGTGCTCCGCCATCCAGTGCTCTTTTCTGCCGAGGTAGGAAGCAATTCGGAGCGCAAAGCACTTTTTACCGAGAAGAACGTTTCCGCCGTAGCCGGAGTTTACAGACCATATAGTATTTTCCTCGGGGAAATGCACGATATATCTGTTTTCCTCATCGAGCTCCGCTCTTGCGTGGAGACCCTTAATGTAGTCGGGACTTTCGCCGAGCGCTTCGAGCACGTCGTTCCCGACGCGCGTCATAATTATCATATTGAGCACGACGTAGATTGAGTCCGTCAGCTCAATTCCGTATTTTGCAAAGGGAGAGCCGACGATGCCCATTGAATAGGGAATAACGTACATAGTGCGTCCCTTCATTGAGCCGCGATAGAGCTTTGAGAGCCTTTCTTTGCACTCTGCGGGGTCCATCCAGTTGTTTATATTTCCCGCGTCCTCTTTGCTCTTTGTGCAGATAAATGTTCTGCCCTCGACTCTTGCGACGTCGTTTATTGCAGTTCTGTGCAGATAGCAACCGGAGAGCTTATCCTGATTTAGTTTTATCAGCTCGCCCGTGGAGCAGGCTTCTTCGCGGAGTTTCTCCGCCTGAGCCTCCGTGCCGTCTATCCAAACGATTTCGTCAGGGCAGGTCATGCCCGCCATTTCTTCTACCCAAGAGAGAACATATTTGTTATTTGTAGGTGTATTTTTAAGCATAGCACCCTCCTAAAAAGCGTATATTGACATTTTATTATATGAGATTAACAATATCATTGACATTGTATCACAAAATGCCCCATAAAACAAGGGTTTATAAAAATTTTTACAAAATGGAAAAAATATTGAACAAATGTTTGCATTTTGCAAAAATATGTGGTATAATGGTACTGTAAATGATTTTTCAGGAGTTTGTTATGAGTAAACAAGACCTTTCAAAAAAAGAAAAAGCCGTATTTGACTACCTCGTGCAGTCGATAAATGAGAACGGCTACGCGCCCTCGGTGCGCGATATAGGAGCATCGCTTTCAATCAAGAGCACGTCGAGCGTGCATCTCTATCTGCACAATCTCGAAAAGAAGGGATTTATCGAGCAGGACGCGGGTAAGAAGAGAACTATCAGAATTTGCGCTCCCTACGCAAGAGTTTCCGGCAGAGTGCCCCTGCTCGGCTCTATCACTGCGGGTTCTCCGATTCTGGCTGTTGAAAATTTCGACGGCTACGTTGAGCTTCCCTGGCAAAATTCCAAATTTGCAGACGAGGATTTGTTCGCGCTTAAAGTCAGGGGCGAGAGCATGATAGAGGCGGGAATACTTGACGGAGATACCGTTATCGTGCGTAAGACTTCATACGCCGAGAACGGGCAGATAGTTGTCGCGCTTATCGGAGACGAGGCGACGGTCAAGACCTTCTACCGCGAGGGCGGACATTTCCGCCTTCAACCCGAGAACAGAACTATGGAGCCCATTATTGCCGACGACGTCAGTTTGCTCGGTACGGTTATAGCATCGTTCAGGGAGTATTCGGAAAGTTAGTTAGAAAAATGTGCTTTTTTGAAAAAAAGCACCAAAAAAACTTTTAATAGAGCTTCGCGGCGAAAGCAGCGCGAAAAAAAGCAGACTCTGTGAGTCTGCTTTTTTACTGTGCACAATTATTCAGCCGTGCTTTGATTATAGGGCACGGGGTCTTCAAACTCGCCCTTATGGTAGCCTGTGATTACTCTTACGAGAAGGTCGTTGAGCTTTTCGACTACGACGTTGGGAATATCGGGGTCAAGGTGAGAGTTTCCTATGCCCGAATGGTCTGTGATGAATATGAACATACCGCCCGTATAGAGAGCCGCCTGACGCATCGTATATTCGCAAACTGTGTCCGCACCGCTGGCGAGAATGGGGCAAATCTTGATACCCCTATTGCAAGCGGTCAGAACTGCCGATGAGAAGAGCTGTTTATTCTTATCGGCGGAGTGTGCGGGGGCGTCGAGAAGGTGGAAAATGAGCTTCGTCGTGCTGTCATCAGCCCAATCCTTGCTGACCGCAAGTGCGAGAGCCTCGTCAACTGCTTCTTCATAATCACCGCCGCCGGTTGCGTGATGCTTTGAAAGGTTTTTAATTATATTATTAAGGGACTGTTCGTCGGTGGCATCTGCAAAGTCGTAGTATGCAAATTTCTCATCGTCGCCGTCGTCGCGGTAGAAGAGAAGTGCTACTTCAATCTCTGCGCCCTCGTTTTTCTCGGCAATTCTCTCGATTACATTGCGAAGCTCGTTTTTAAGATAGGAGTGCTCGTCGCCCATTGAGCCCGTAATGTCGATAACGAACATTATCTGAATTTTATTCTCCTTGGGGACAACCTCGCCGTCAAGCGAAACCTCGATTTCGCGTTCTTCTTCGGTAAATGCAACTCGGAGCTCGGTTTCTCCGCTCGTTACGCGGACAGTTCCGCTCTCGGCTGCCGTAAAGAGATACGCCACGCCGTCCGAGCCCGATACTGCGGAAAATTCCTTCGCGCCCGACTCGTTTTCAAAAACGACAGTTGCGCCTGCTACGGGGAGTCCGCCGTGCGTTACGCTGACTTTGACTCTGTTATGGGCGTGGAAATTCCAATGATTTTGAAGGAATGCAAAGAATTTTCCCGCAGGAACGGCTTCTGTGCCGCCTTGCTCGTCGGCTTCCGTGCCCGCCTTGAAAAGGGCTTTATACATCTCGAAATACTCGTTGTCATCCCAAGCAGCCGCGGTGAGAAGTCCCGAGGTGTAATCGCCGTTTCCTTCTTCTGTTCCTTCACCTACATCGCCCGAAATGCCGTCGCCGGCGGCTTCGCCTTTTGAGCCGGAAGGAAAGAAACCGTCGATACCGCCGGGTATCATTGCTTCGCCGTCGGAACACGCAACGGCGCATAGGAGTATTAAAAGGGAAAGACTGATGCAAATAACTGATTTTAAGCTTTTCATAGTGCCCTCCTTAAATTAGTATTATAAGAATATCTTTATTACATTGTAGCATAGTCTTCGGTGAAATACAAGTGAAAAAAGCAAAATGATTGTAAATATTTTAATCATAAGGATTTTTATCGAATTGTGAAAAGCTGATGCAGACTGTCTACGACATTCTGACTCCACAAACGGTTCAAATAATTGAGCGTATAAAAATCCCCCCGTGAGGACGGGGGGATTTTTGTTATGTGAAAGTTAACTGCTGCGGATTTCTTTTCCGTTTTCCTTGTACCAAGCATTTTTCTCGGTGTACATATTTTCCTCTGCTTTGATAATCGTTGCCTTTACGGTTTCGGCTGCCCACGGACGCCATTGTGAGCCTATTGCGGCAATCACTTCATTCTCCATCAGAGCGGCTTTGACGGTTTCCACTCTTTCGAGCAAATCCGATTCCGATATTCCGTCGCACAGCACTACGAACTCATCTCCGCCTATGCGGAAGATATTTGAGCAATCAAATCCTTTTTGAATTGCAAGATAGGTATTTTTGATGAGGTCATCGCCTGCGCTGTGTCCTCTTGTATCATTCGTTTCTTTGAGTCCCGTAATGTCACAGAAGACGACGCCTATGTTCTTTTTGTTCCTGAGAGTATCAAAGTAATCGTACATTGCAAGACGGTTTCTCGCACCGGTTGCAGGGTCAGTGTAGCTTAAACGCTGTAATTCACGGATAAGGTCTCTCTTTTTGAAGAGCGCTACCATGAAGTTTGCGATGATTTCAAAGATATCGGGAGTAATTTTCGGTGCGTCTTCCTGCGAGTTGTCTATTCCCAAAAATCCTATCATTCTGTGATTGTTCCAAAGAGGAAATATTGCCAAGGAATTTATACCTCTTGAAACCAACGCGTCGTAAAGAAACGGTTTGTCTTTGACGTCCTCGGTGCTATTGATCAGCACGAGCTGTTCTTCCTTCAATCTCTTGCTCCACTGCGAACAGATATCCGGCGAAAGATTATGCTTCTTATCGATAAATGGGGTAACGCCGTCAGCACACCACTCGTAGGTGTTTACGCCTCTGCCCGTGTCGTCGCGTTCATAAATATAAACTCTGTCGCCCTCAAGCATATTTCCGAGAAATCTCAGCATATCGTTTATATTTTCATTCGGGTCCTCTGCTTCCATAGAAGTTCTGATGGCCTCGTTTACCAATTTTTCATAATCTATCAACTGTTCCACTTTATCAGTAGCGTCTTGAACGATAATATTCTGCTCGCGTTCAAGCTGAAGGTGGAAGAACAATATGGTCAGAGCACAGGTCGTACCGATATAACTGAACGTGATTCCGTAGAAGAAAATACCGATTACTACCGAAACCGCGGGAATTATCGAATAGATTAAAAACGTGATGGCGGCGTTTCTCTTGATTTTATTCCAATACTTAAAAATAAGTATCATCGACAGCAAGAGAGATGCATATATCGGTACGTACATAGTGGCATTCAGCGGAAGTCTTGAATATATGTTATGTTCGTCAATCTCGTATAAAAACGGGAATATCAGATTAAGCGTTATCAGAATTTGGGATACTGCGAGGAGTACCGTGCCGAGTTCCGTATACTTTTTGCTGATTTTTACTTTTACACTCTCTTCGATATATTCGATTATGTAATTCAAAAACAGGAAAGGAAGTAAATTTCCCGCGAAAAATTGCAGATAGTTTGAAGAACGTACGCCAAACCACGCAACGTCGCCCATTTTGCCTCTGAAATACAGAGCTACCGCATCCATAAGCATCGCTCCCATATTGCAGGCAAGCATAGAGAAATACAGCCTGTCGCCTTTTGTTCTCGTTTTCTTTGCTGCGATGAGATATATCATTATAAGCATGGTCAATGAACTTCCCCAAATCTGGAAGGACAGATTAACAATTCTTACCGTATCCATTTTTTAACCTCTTAACTGAACGCCTCGATTATTAGTGTAGAGTATTATATCATTATTTGTTTGAAAAAGCAATAAAATATTGAAAAAAATTGTCAAATTTAAGTGAAAAAACGATAAAAAATCGGGCACTCACTATGTGAGCACCCGATTTGGTGCGAGAGACGGGAATCGAACCCGTACGGTCTCCCACACGCCCCTCAAACGTGCGCGTCTGCCAGTTCCGCCACTCTCGCATCGCGTCTATCAACGCAACACTGATATTATACACCTTTTTTATAAATTGTCAATAGGTTTTTTGAAATTTTTTCAAAAAAATTTGCTCACCGAAACCGCCTTTTGAAAACAGCTCCCCAATACCTTGGGGAGCCGTTTTGCTTTGTTTGTTTTATCTGTAAAAAGTATTTCCGCCTATAAATTCTCTTACGATGCTCGTCGGAGGAATTTCGTCATTAACGTCCGCCTCATCGACATAGTTGAGAATTCCTATCATACCACGAACCTGGTCGTAGCATTCGTCGCTCGGGTCTATATCGCACAGAAGGGGGAATATGTGCTTTTTGATTACTGCAAGCTCGTAGAGAGTGGAGCTGTTGAAAATGACGTCCGCATTTTCCTGATAGGGGAATATCCATCTCTCCTCACCGCGTCTTACGGAATCCCACATAGCGAGAGTTCTCTGAACCGATGAACCGCGGGTTTCGAAATCTCTTACGGTTCTGCGGAGCAGACGCAAGTAGCTCGTGGGGATTCTGTTGTGATGGTCGAGGTTAAGGGGAAGCAGAGGACTGACGTAAACTCTGAAAACGAGCTTGGGGTCAAGGTCTGCGGGCACGAGCACGGGATTAAGTCCGTGAATACCCTCGACGATGATAACGGAATTGCTGTCAAGATGGAGCTTGTGCCCCGTCCATTCTCTCTGTCCCTTTTTGAAGTTAAACGACGGGAGCTCTACCTCTTCGCCTGCGAAGAGCGCTCTGAGATGCTCGCCGAAAAGCTCGGTGTCGATTGTATTTATATGCTCAAGGTCTATCTTTCCGTCAGGACCGGGAGCAATCTTATCTCTGTCCATATAATAGTCGTCAAGGCTCATAAGAATGGGCTTCATACCGTGTACGCGGAGCTGGGTAGACAAGCGGTTGGCGGAAGTCGTCTTGCCCGAGGAGCTGGGACCGGCAATCATAACTGCCTTTGAGCCTCTCTCACAAATCATATCGGCAATCTGCGAAAATCTCTTTTCGTGAAGTGCCTCGTTTACGCGGATAAGCTCGCGGATTTTTCCACTGTCGGTAAGCTCGTTGAGGTCTGCGACTGTCTCACAGCCCATAAGCTCGCTCCAACGCTCACCCTCGGCGTAGACGCTGAAGAGATTGGGCATCTCGTTGTATACGGACACCTCGTCGGGAGATTTGGGGTTGGGGAAGATAAAGATAAATCCGTCGGGCGCGGGAACGATATTCCACGAGCGAAGGAACGAGGTGGACGGAGCCATCTCTCCGTAATAGTAATCGGCGAAATCGCCGTTTTCGTAAATGGTGAAGTAGGTCTTTCTGCGGTATCTGAGAAGCGCTGCTTTGTCGCTCTGACCGTTCTTTGTGTAGTAGTCGATAGCCTCTTCAATCGGGATTCTTCTGCGGTAAAGCACGATATCCTCGTCAACTATCTTCTGTACCTCTGTTTTTAATGCTTCTGCCGAAAAATCGGGAGCGCCCGTTACCTTGATATAAAGCGCCTCTCCGAGCGTGCAGCTCATTTTGCCCGTAGCACCGGGATAAAGGCGTTCAAGCGCCAAAAAGAGCACGAATTGAGCCGTTCTCGTATAAGCCTCGCGTCCTGTGGGGTCGTCGTAACGGATAAGGCGAACCTTACCGCCCGAGGCTTCCATTGCCTTTCTTATGGATTCGCGGTCGGGAGTTACGTCCTTCTGACGAAGCGGGATATAGTTAAGCGTGAAAACACGGCCGGCGAGCTTTGCAACTATGGGGTCGGTGGAGAGCTTGCCCTTGATGAGCCCAAGCTCTTTTATCATATCGAACAGCGACTGGTCGGGCTTTGCCTCGACAGTATGTCCGTCAATGTACAGTTTCATATATTGTATTCTCCTTTTCTAAGTTTTTTCAGGGACAAAAAAAGTTGAGCTATCGCAAGCCATACGGCAAATACGGTAGTCAACCATTATCGGTGGTCGTAGAAACACCCGTCCTTATTACGGGCCTATACCTTTATCCGAAGTCTATGATATCACATTTTGCACTAAATGTCAAGGCATTTTTGCGAATTTTTGTTAAAGTTTAACATAGTGTTGCACGCGGTGTTGTAACTGACAGACCGTTGAGGAGGGCAGGGGTATTTTTCATTCCCGTTTTCGTTGTTCAACATCGGTACGTAAGAGTTTGAGAACGAAAAAAGCAAGTCGGCACAAAGGCTCTCAATGATGCCCTTGTGCCGTTTTCTTGACCGCATTATAAGAATAATGCCATACTAATTCGATAAAAATTCAATTTCGGTAGCACGGTTTTGTCAGCGGTCCGGCTTAAATAATCAAGAACTTCTTTTTTACCGTTTCCTCACCCTCGGAGATGGAACTTTGCGCGCATATCTTGCGTTCGCTCTCGCCGTAGCGTTTGGCGACGTCCCAGAGCTCCGCGTCCTTTTCGGGGAAGCAGAGAATAAGCTCTCCGCTCGTCTTGTCGTGCATATTTCCGAAAATCATCTTTGAGAGAAGTTCAATTTCGTGTTCCTGCTGTGCCATCAGCGCAAAGCAGAGCTCGCCGTCAATAAAGAGCCTTTCTCCATCGTGCCTTGAACGGCAAGTGGGAATGCCCGCGCAGACGGAAGCCTTCACTCTCTCGGGATCTGAGGCGCCGACGCCTCGGCAGTCAAGCTCGGTATGCCACGGAGCCGAAATTTCCTTTACGCCGAACTCCTCATCGTGACAATAGACGAGCTGATAATCGCTCTTGCCCCTTATGTGAAGCCTTCCGTCCTTGAAATCTACCTCGTCAACGGAGCAAGTGCCCCTTGTGTCGATTATCTTGGCGTCGGGCGAGAGGGATACATCCTCAAGATTCAGCACCTCGTTTTGCGTGAGATTGGTGTTCGCGCATTTGAGTGCGCTCATGAGCGTCACGCTTTCCTTTTCGCATTCGCTCTCACGCTCGGTGGAATACGCGTCGCTGATATACGGAACGGCGACGTTTTTCTGAGCGCGCGCACAGACGCTCAAAAGGAGCTCAATCCCTATTCCGCTCTCGTTTATCTCGATTTTCTCATCGTAGGCATAGCCGACGGCAGAACATTCAAATGAGGAATCCGCTCCGTCGCAGTCGAGAGTTACGGAGAAGGGGAGCTTGCGCGCGGTGGTTATGGGAAGCTCGCTCTTTGCGTCGTTGCAGTGAAGAAGTTTTAAGAGAACCTCGCCTTTGACGCTTATTTTGCCTTCGGAAGCGACACACTCGCTGATTAAAGCTTTTGAGGAGTAATCGATAATCCTCACGTTGTCAAGCTGCGAGTCGAGAGGAATAAAATCCGTCAGAGACGTGGGCTCGCCCGAGCACTTGAGCGTATATACACAGGGGGTTTCAAAAATTCGGTTTTCTATGCAAGCGTCGTTGTGCGCACCGACGAGCTCGGGCGTGTAGAGCGAGGGCGAGAGCGCGGACGCGTGGCACGAAAGACGTGTGCGAACGTTGAGCTTTCTCGGACCGAGTACCCGCGTGTTCACGGAATCACTCTGTACGGTGCAGATGAGAGTTACGTCGTCGGCGTTGACACTGTGCGAGTCAAATTCAAACGGCACTGAAGTCGAAAAGCTGTCGCCGAGCGTGGCGGAATACAGCTTGCCGTCAGCGCCGAGATAGAGAATGCGGTAGGAAAGCTCGCCCGAGAGAGATGCGTTGCCGTTTCCTATGTATTCCGAGGGCGGAAGAACCGAAACCCTGCTACTCAGCAGTCGGCGTATCTCGGGCTGATAATCGGGAAGTGAAAAATCGGAATTTACCTCAACTGAAAGATGCTTGTCACATATAGGCATCTGAGGGAAATAACCCGTGTTGTTTTGAGAAGGCATCATAATTTTGCTCCTTTGCTTTTTTGGTAAATAATATGCAAGTAGCGGGTATATTATGATTTTCGGAAACAAAAAGCAAAAAAACGAAAAATGGCAGATTAAAGTTTTAACTGCACCCCCCCGGGGAAAAGAAAAAAGATAGCCCA
>JBJDZG010000019.1:0-53831 GCA_051867875.1 Eubacteriales bacterium | reverse complement strand
AAATTATAAAAATAGCAGTTTTATAATCTTCAAAATAATTATAAAACTGCACATTTTTTCAAAAATAGTAAAAAATCATATAGACAATTCAAAACATTTGTGCTATAATTGATTAGTTATATTAGATTTTGAAGGATTTTTACAAAAGATGGAGATAATCGCTCTTGCCCCAACGGGCTTTGCTTCAAACTGCTTTATAATTCACAACGGTAAGAACGCCTTTGCCGTTGATGCTTCCCTGCCGCCCGACAGAGTACTCGGCGCTTTGCGCGAGCAGGGCTTGACTCTCCAAGGAATACTGCTCACGCACGGTCATTTTGACCACATTTTTTACGCAAATGAGTTAAGGCAGGCAACTGGTGCGCCGATATATATTCACGAGCTCGACGCGGAGATGCTCCGCGACAGCGAAAAGAACGCCTATTCCGTTTTCACAGGCGGCTCGCTCCCTGCATTTGACGCGGATATTCTTTTGCAAGACGGGAATATGATAAAACTCGGCGGCGAGGATATAAAAGTCATTCACACGCCGGGGCACACGAGAGGCTCGGTCTGCTTTGACGCGAGGGATTTTATGCTCACGGGCGACACGCTCTTTGCTTTCGGATTCGGGCGTTGCGACCTCTACGGCGGCGACGCGGAAGCGATTAAAGTCTCGCTATCCAAGCTCCAAAAGCTTGCAGATGAGGATAACAAATATATTTATTGCGGTCACGGCGAGAGCTCCACGCTTAAAA
Organism: Eubacteriales bacterium; assembly: GCA_051867875.1. Classification (GTDB taxonomy): domain Bacteria; phylum Bacillota; class Clostridia; order Oscillospirales; family CAG-272; genus RGIG4608. The sequence goes on along the minus strand of JBJDZG010000019.1, from coordinate 53,094 downwards.
TGGCTAACGAAAGAATAAAACATTATTTTTAACATATTACTTTCATCGAAAGGAACGATACACTATGGACTATCAACTTTTGGCAGATTTGCTCTTCCCCAACGTTACGAAAACTCCCGAGGAAATCGAGGCGCTTTATCCTCCGCGACAGCTCCCCGAAGGAGCAAAGGTAACGAGATTTGCGCCCAGCCCCACGGGTTTCGTACATTTCGGCGGACTGTTTCCCACGCTCGTAGGCGAGCGTCTTGCTCATCAGAGCGGCGGAGTATTCTATCTTCGTATTGAGGACACCGACGCAAAAAGAGAGGTCGCGGGCGCGGCTGAAAGTCTTATTAAAACTTTCAATTATTACGGAATAGAATTTGACGAGGGCGCAATTCTCGACAAGAACGGCAAGCTCACCGACTGCGGTGCTTACGGTCCTTACAAGCAGAGCAACAGAGTGGATATCTACCACGTTTTTGCCAAAAAACTCGTCAGCGAGGGCAAGGCTTACCCCGTTTTCACAACGCGCGACGAGCTTGAAGCGCTCAATGCAGTTGACAAAAGAGCCGAGGTTAAGGCAAAGGACTGGCATGAGGACAACGGCGAACAGCGCGAGGAAATGCTCAAAAACCGTAATTTTACCATTGAGGACGTCAAGAGAAATCTTGCCGAGGGCAATCCCTTCGTGCTCCGTATGCTCGCTGACGGCGACCCCGATAAAAAGATAAAATTCACCGACCTTATCAAGGGTGAGCGCGAAATTCCCGAGAACGACCGCGACGAGGTGCTCCTCAAAAGTGACGGAGTTCCCTCTTATCACTTTGCTCACGCGGTAGATGACCACCTTATGGGAACTACTCACGTAATCCGCGGCGACGAGTGGTACGCAAGCCTCTCGCGCCACATTATGCTTTTCAGATATCTCGGCTTCAAGCTTCCCAAGTACGCTCACATCTCCCCCATTATGCAGATGGGCGAGAACGGCTCAAAGAAGAAATTCTCAAAGCGCGACCTCGGCTCAAATATGGAGTATTACAGAGAGCTCGGCTACGACAAGGACTGCGTAGTTGAGTACGTTATGACGCTTCTCAACTCCAACTACGAGGACTGGCACGCACAGAACCCCGACAAAAAGTACACGGACTTCCCGTTCAGCTTAAAAAAGATGAGCACGTCGGGCTGTCTTTACGATATCAATAAACTCAACGACGTTTCAAAGAACGTAATCTCAAAAATGGACGCTGACACGGTATACGAGAGGCTTCTCGACTGGGCAGGCGAATTTGACACCGAATTTGCGTCTCTTTTACGCGACAACGAGGAAATGTCAAAGAGAATTCTCGCTATCGGACGCGGCGGAAAGAAACCCCGCAAGGACCTTGCCAAATGGTCCGACGCAAAGGATTATATGGGCTTCTTCTTCGCTCCCCTCTTTGAAGTCAAAGAGAAATACGGCGAGCAGTACAGAAAAGAGGATATCAGAGTTGCCCTTGAAGCCTTCAAGGAGAGCTTTGACTACTCCGACGATATGAACGTCTGGTTTGACAAAATAAAGGCGATTGCAGAAAAGATAGGCTATGCTTCCGATATGAAGGAATACAAAGCAAATCCCGAAGCGTTCGGCGGTAATGTTGCAGACGTTTCAATGTTCATTCGCGTAGCGGTTACGGGCAAGACTAACGCTCCCGACCTTTACACCGTTATGCAGATACTCGGCTATGACGAGGTAATCGCAAGAATTAATTCAATGCTTTCGGTTCTCGAAGCCTGAAAAAATTAATCAGAGGATACAAAAATGGAAGAAATCAGCAGTAACTTTATACACGACATAATTGACGCGGACCGTGCGGAAAATCCCGACATAAAGATAATCACGAGATTCCCTCCCGAGCCCAACGGATATCTTCATATCGGCTCTGCGAAGGCGATAATGATAAACTATGAAACCGCGAAAAAATACGGCGGAAAATTCAATCTCCGCTACGATGACACGAACCCCGCAAAAGAGGACAACGAATACGTTGAGTCCATTTACGAGGACCTTATGTGGCTCGGTGCCGTGCCAAACGGCGGAATTTATTACGGCTCCGACTACTTTGAGAAGTGCTACGAGTTTGCAATCAAGCTCATCAAGGACGGCAAGGCGTACGTATGCGACCTATCCGCCGACGAGATGAGAGAGTACCGCGGAACTCTTACACAGCCCGGCAAGGAGAGCCCTTACCGCAACAGAAGCGTCGAAGAAAACCTCGACCTCTTTGAGAGAATGAAAAACGGCGAATTTCCCGACGGCTCGCACACTCTGCGCGCAAAAATAGATATGGCGTCGCCCAATATCAATATGCGCGACCCCGCGATTTACAGAATAGTTCACACCTCTCATCACCGTCAGGGCGACAAGTGGTGCATCTATCCCCTTTACGACTACGCACACCCCATTCAGGACGCGCTTGAGGGCATCACCTATTCGCTTTGCTCGCTTGAATTTGAAAATCACCGTCCCCTTTACGAGTGGGTTATCAACAATATCGGCATAAACAACAATCCCAACCCCAAGCAAAGAGAGTTTGCACGCCTTAACGTCACTCACACGGTAATGAGCAAGAGATATTTGCGTTATCTCGTTGAGAACAATATGGTTGACGGCTGGGACGACCCCCGTCTGCCCACACTTTGCGCGCTCCGCAGGAGAGGCTATACTCCCTCGTCAATCTTCACCTTCGTAAGAAACGCAGGTGTTGCGAAGGCAAACAGCCTTGTTGACATCGAAATGCTCGAACACTGCATAAGAGAGGAGCTCAACGCGACGGCGGACAGAAGAATTGCGATTAAAGATCCCGTAAAGGTAGTGGTAACGAACTACCCCGAGGACAAGGTTGAATATTTCGATATTCCAAACAATCCTCAGGCAGAGGGTGCGGGAACAAGACCGCTTCCCTTTACACGCGAACTTTATATTGACCGGAGCGATTTTGCGGAAGTTCCCCCGCCGAAGTTTTTCAGAATGAAGCCCGACGGCGATGTCAGACTCATGGGCGCTTATATCGTCAAGTGCAACGATATAATAAAGAATGATGACGGCACGGTAAAGGAAATTCACTGCACCGCCGACCTTGAAACCCGCAACGGTATGCCCGCAGACGGCAGAAAAATCAAGGGCACTATCCACTGGCTCAGCGCTCCTTACGCAAAGGAAGCGACGCTCATGCTCTACGACAACCTCTTCACTATCGAGAACACGAACGACATTCCCGAGGACAAGACTTACAACGACTATCTCAACCCCGATTCTCTCATCAAGGTCGAGCACTGCAAGGTTGAGCCCTCGCTCCTTGAAGCAAAGGTCGGCGACAAGTTCCAGTTCGTCCGCGACGGCTACTACTGCAAGGACTCGAAGTACGAGAACACGTTTAACCGCGTCGTAGGTCTTAAAGACTCCTTCCCCAAAAAATAATGCCCGAATTTATTTCCGAATTTTTGAATAAATATACAATAATGCCGGCATATATCGCACTTATCTCCCTTATCTCCGTTGCGGCGACCGCCATAGACAAGGCAAGCGCCATCGACGGAGGTAGGAGAGTGCCCGAGCGGACGCTCCTGCTCCTCTCGGCGCTCGGCGGTTCGGTTGCGATGCTCTGCACTATGCTCATAATCAGGCATAAAACAAGGCACAAAAAATTCATGCTCGGAATTCCGCTCATCATCGTTTTGCAGGCGCTTGCAGTAATTGCCGTCATATTTTTAGCTTCTCAACTCCAAGCTTAATTTTGACCGCATTTGTGTTAACATAATATTAATGAAGGGCGTGATTTTTATGAAAAAATCAATCGTATTGGCTCTTTGCATAATAATGATGCTGTCGCTTGTATCGTGCGGAGGTCATATATATCGTGATTTCGAGTTCAATTCAAACGCGGAATTTGCGGAGTTTATTGGAAACTACAATTCTATGCACGACCTATACGTCGATACCTTTATGTCGTTTGATTTAGACGGCAATAAAACGGTAACAAAAAGCATATATTACGCATTTACTGTAATGCCTTTAAGCGCAAGGGAGTTTGTAATAAAGAACGGATATATATGCGATATACACGGGGAAGGACTGGCACAGAGTATCACTATGATCTTAATGTGAACGGCAATAAATCTTGTTGCATACACATCTCAAGTATAAACGAAGCGAGCGAAGAAAAGCTCAACGAAATCCTTCAAATGCTGTATGACAATATAGTAGTTATGAATGCGGATGGTATTTATATTTGGAGAGATAAAAATGACGATTAAAAGAATGATTGTAAATTATAATATTGTATCATTTGCGGGCTCAATTTTTATAATTCGAAAATTTTACAAAAACCCCTTGAATTTTTATTTTCTTGTGATATAATACTAAATAGTAAAAATAAATAGTACCCTATAAAAACTATGATGAAGTTTGACTTTATCGCTCGGTTTTCACAGAGAGAGTCGCCTTGGCTGTGAGTGGCTTAAAATCGGATAAAGCTCGTTTCGCTTTGGAGTCGGTGCGGTGAAAATTTTCATTTTTGAAAAAGTAGTTGCTCCCGTGTGCTCGCGTTAAGAGCGTCAAAGTGTTAGCTTTGCTAAAAATACGGGTGGTACCGCGTGTGCTTAATTACGGTTTTCGTTTGCACCTCGTCCTGTTCTTTGGATGGGGTGTTTTTTATTTTTGATAAACAATTTATTTTACCGAAAGGATAAAGACATGAAAGAAACTTTGAAAAAAATCAAAGGAGAAGCTCTCCTCGCCATCGCCGCTGATGGGTGCGACCTCGAGGCGCTCCGTATTCAGTACCTCGGCAAAAAAGGCGAGCTCACGGCAGTTCTGCGCGGAATGGGCAAGCTCACCCCCGAGGAGCGTCCCGTAATCGGTCAGCTCGCCAATGAAATCCGCGAGGAGATTGAAAATGCAATGAAAGAAAAAGCAACCGAGCTTTCGGCACGCGCGCTACAAGCGCGTCTTGAAGCGGAAAAGCTCGACGTTACGATGCCCGTAAAGGTACAGCCCCGCGGACATCTTCACCCTCTTACAAAAATGCAGCGTGAGCTTGAAGACATTTTCATCGGAATGGGCTACACCGTAGCAGAAGGCCCCGAGGTTGAGTACGACTATTACAACTTCCAGGCGCTCAATATTCCCGAAAATCACCCCGCCCGCGACACGCAGGACACATTCTACATTACGGACAAAATTCTCCTCCGCTCACAGACCTCTCCCGTTCAAGCGAGAGTTATGGAGCAAAGCAAGCCCCCCATTCGCATAGTTTCTCCCGGACGCGTTTACCGCTCCGACGCTATGGATGCCACTCACTCACCCCTGTTCCATCAGTTTGAGGGACTCGTGGTTGACAAGGGAATCACGATGGGCAACTTAAAGAGCACTCTTGAAGAATTTGCAAAAAAGACGTTCGGCGAGGAAACGAGAATTCGTTTCCGTCCCCACCACTTCCCGTTCACAGAGCCCTCTGCCGAAGTTGACGTTTCCTGCTTCGCTTGCGGCGGCAAGGGTTGCCGTCTTTGCAAGGGCGAGGGTTGGATAGAAATTCTCGGCGCAGGTATGGTACACCCCAACGTGCTCCGCAACTGCGGAATTGACCCCGAGGAGTACAGCGGATTTGCATTCGGCATGGGTATTGAGAGAATTCTGATGCTCAAATATCACGTAAACGACATTCGTCTTCTCTACGAGAACGACGTCCGTTTCTTGCACCAGTTTTAATTAAGGGGGTAGCGTATGAATTTATCAATTAAATGGCTTAACGATTTCGTCAATACCGACGGAATAAGCGCAAAAGAATACTGCGACAGAATGACCGACACGGGCTCAAAGGTCGAAGGCTACGAAGAGCTCGGAGCGGATATAGAAAACGTATACGTTGCAAGAGTTGAAAGAATGGCTCGCCACGAGAACAGCGACCACCTCTGGGTTTGTCAGGTAAATATCGGAAAAGAGACCGTTCAGATAGTAACGGGTGCACAGAACGTTTACGAGGGCGCCATCGTCCCCGCAGCCATCCCCGTAGCTCATCTTCCCGGCGACGTTACAATCAAAGCCGGCAAGCTCCGCGGAGTGGAATCCTACGGTATGCTCTGTTCATACGGCGAGCTTGGACTCACCGAACACGATATGCCCGGCTACGAGAGCGACGGAATTCTCATTCTCGGCGAGGAATTTGCCGACAAGGTTGGTATGGATATACGCGACGCGCTCATGCTTTGCGACACGTCGGTTGAATTTGAGATAACCTCTAACCGCCCCGACTGCCTTTCCGTAATCGGTCTTGCAAGAGAGACCGCCGTCAGCTTCGGCAGAGAATGGCATCTTCCCACGCCCTCGGTTAAAGGTGCATGCGACGGAGATAAGATTGAAAATTACATCAAAGTCGGCATCGATGCGCCCGACCTCTGTTCAAGATACACAGCAAGAGTAGTTAAAAACGTAAAGATTGCTCCCTCTCCCCTCTGGCTCCGTATGCGCCTTCGCGCAAGCGGTGTCCGTCCCATAAACAATATCGTTGATATTACGAACTACGTAATGCTTGAATACGGTCAGCCCATGCACGCATTTGACTACTCCTGCCTTTCCGGTGCAGAGATTAAGGTGCGCCGTGCGCTTGACGGTGAAAATTTCGTATCTCTTGACTCAAAGGCTCACACACTCGATTCTTCAATGCTCGTAATCGCAGACGAGGGCAAGGCAGTTGCTCTTGCGGGAGTTATGGGCGGTGAAAACTCCGAGATAAAGGACACCACGACCACAGTCGTATTTGAAAGCGCTTGCTTCGACGGCGCTTCCGTCCGCGTTACCGCAAAAAAGAACGGTATGAGAACGGAATCCTCTGCACGCTTTGAAAAGGGACTTGACCCCGAGAACACCATGGGCGGTCTTGAACGCGCTTGCGAGCTCGTTGAGCTTCTCGGCGCAGGCGAGGTCGTTGACGGAATCATCGACGTTTACCCCGGCAGAAAAGAGCCCTTCACACTTCCCCTTGAAGCGCAGAAAATCAACGAGTTTCTCGGTGTTGACATCAGTGAGGAATATATGAGAAAGGTTCTCACCTCTCTTGATTTCAAGCTTGACGGAAACACGATAATCGCTCCCTCTTTCCGCTCCGATATCACCTGTATGAACGATATCGCAGAGGAAATCATCAGAATTTACGGCTACAACGACATTAAATCTTCAAAAATCAAGGCTGAAAACACCGCGGGCGGAAGGACTCCCAAGCAACAGTTTAAGGTTGACCTTTCCGACGCGCTCTGCGGACGCGGACTTGACGAAATTCAGACCTTCTCCTTCATCAGCCCTAAATATTACGACAAAATCCGACTTCCCGAGGGCGAGAACGTAAGACGCTCGATAGTTATTTCCAACCCCCTCGGCGAAGACACGAGCATTATGCGCGTAACTGCTCTTCCCTCTATGATGGAAGCGCTCGCGCTCAATAATAACCAGGGCAACGAGAATGTTTCGCTCTTCGAGATGGGAAACGTCTACATTCCCGCAACGGAAGAGGACGACCTTCCCTGTGAGAGCAACGTGCTCACGCTCGGTATGTACGGAAACGTTGATTTCTATACTGTAAAGGGCATCTGCGAAGCAATTCTTGCTCTCGGCAGAGTGAGCGGTGCAGAATACGTTGCAGTTAAGGACAACGCTACGTTCCACCCCGGAAGATGCGCTGAAATCCTTGCAAGCGACGGCGAAATTCTCGGAATTTTCGGTCAGGCTCACCCACTCACCGCGCAGAATTACGGCTTCGATAAGCCCGTTTATATTGCAGAGCTTGATTTCGATGCGATTTTCGAGCATTGTAACACCGTAATTGAGTACAAGCCCCTTCCCAAGTTCCCCGCTTCTACGCGCGACTTCTCATTCGTATGCGAAGAAGAGCTCGAAGTCGGCAAGCTCGCAAGCGTTATCGCAAAGGCAGGCGGAAAGCTCGTCGAAAGCGTTGAGCTTTTCGACATTTACCGCGGCTCACAGCTCGGAGAGGGCAAAAAGTCCGTTTCGTTCCGCGTAACGCTCCGCGCATCGGACCGCACGCTTACGGTTGAAGAAGCGGATAAGGTAAGTTCAAAGATTCTCGGCTCGCTTGAACATCAGCACGGAATTACTTTGAGAAAATAAAATTCCTCAACAAATTTGAAGGCAGACCGCAAGAGCGGTCTGTCTTTTTCAATTTTTTCAAAAAAAGTGCAACATTTTTGGCGATAACTACTTTAATTCTCCCGAAAATTGTGATATACTATAATAATGGAAAGATATATACATAAAAAGGACGATAAAAAAGTGGAAAATAAGAAAAAGAAGGGCGACCTGCTCAGGCGTTTTTTACCCTACTACAAAAAATATAAATGGATTTTATTTCTCGACTTGCTCTGTGCGAGCCTTACTACGGTAGTTGAAATTGTTCTTCCCCTTATCGCACGCGAGATAACGGGCAGAGCCGAAACGGACGTCGCAAGTCTTACACCGACCTTTATTCTGACTTGCGGTGCGCTCTATCTCGTGCTCCGTCTTATCGACACGGGTGCTTACTACTATATGGCGTCCACGGGACACATTATGGGAACGAGAATAGAGACCGATATGAGAAGGGATTTCTTTACCCATCTTCAAAAGCTCTCATTCTCATACTACGACAACACGAAGATAGGCACGCTTATGTCACGAATCACAAGCGACCTGTTTGACGTAACGGAATTTGCTCACCACTGCCCCGAGGAATTTTTCATCGCGGGCATCAAGATAGCTGCAAGCTTTGCAATTCTCTGCACGATAAACGTGCCCTTAACTCTCATAATCTTTGCGATAGTGCCCGTTATGATAGTTTGCATGACGCGCTTCCGCAGAAAGATGAAAGAGGGCTTTAAGGAGTCGCGCCGAATCGTAGGAGAGCTCAATTCACAGGTTGAGGACAGCCTGCTCGGTATTCACGAGGTCAAAAGCTTTGCCAACGAGGACACCGAAATCAAAAAATTCGAGAAAAGCAATTCAAGCTTTCTCTCCGTCAAGAAAAAAGTTTATAAATATATGGGCGCGTTCCAGTCCTCGACAAGATTTTTTGACGGAATGCTCTATATTATAGTTGTGGTAGCGGGAGCGTTTTTCCTCTCCTACGGTGCTATCACAAGCGCGGATTTCATCGCGTTTATGCTGTTTGCAAGTATGCTGCTTACGTCAATTCGCCGTCTTGTCGAATTTACCGAGCAGTTCCAGCGAGGAATGACGGGTATCGAGCGATTCGTTGAGATTATGGACATCGAGCCCGACATCGAGGATGCAAAAGACGCCGAGGTCATCGAAAACGCCAAGGGCGACATCACGTTTGAGAACCTTACCTTCAGATATTCGGGCACGGACAAGGACGTTCTGTGCAAATTGAATCTTCACGTCAAGGCGGGCGAGAGCGTAGCGCTCGTCGGCCCTTCGGGCGGCGGTAAAACGACGCTCTGCGCGCTTATTCCCCGTTTTTACGAGGCAAACGAGGGCAAAATATTGCTTGACGGCAAAAATATTAAGGAAATAACACAAAAATCGCTCCGAGAGCAGATTGGTATAGTTCAGCAGGACGTTTATCTCTTTTCGGGAAGCGTGCGCGAGAATATCGCTTACGGCAAGCCCGACTGCACCGATGAGGATATAATCAAGGCGGCAAAGCTTGCAGGCGCACACGAGTTCATTCTCTCGCTTCCCAACGGCTATGACACATACGTCGGCGAGCGCGGTGTCAAGCTTTCGGGCGGTCAGAAACAGAGAATATCCATAGCGAGAGTATTTCTCAAAAATCCCCCCATACTCATTCTTGACGAAGCGACGAGCGCGCTTGATAACGAGAGCGAATACCTCATTCAGCAGTCACTTGAAAAGCTCGCCAAGGGCAGAACAACGTTTACCGTCGCACACAGACTGACGACGATAAAGAACGCCGACAGAATACTGGTACTGACCGAAAACGGAATTGAGGAGAGCGGTACGCACAAGGAGCTCATCGAGCGCGGCGGACTTTACGCAGAGCTTTACAAAATGTATTCTTTCACGTAAAAACAAGGAGCAAAGATGGAAAGAGCAAAACTCGACAAAATAAATTATTACGCCCGCGAGCAGAAAATACGCGAGCTTACGGAAGAAGAAAAAGCCGAGCAGGCAGAGCTTCGCCGCGAATACGTTGCGGAGATACGCGCGAGCTTCGGCGCACAGCTTGAAAACACGATAGTCCGCTACCCCGACGGAACGGAAAAGAAACTGACACAGACAGGCAAAAATGAAAAACAGTAAAGAATTTATAACCAATTCCCCAGAGGAAACCGAGTCGGTCGGTGAGGGGCTTGCGCGCCTTTTGGGGAGCGATGCGTCCCTTCCCTCGTTTATAGCACTTTACGGCGACCTCGGCGTTGGTAAGACCGCATTCGTGCGCGGATTTGCGAGAGTTTTTTCACCAAACGCGCTCGTCCGCTCGCCCACTTTCGCCCTCGTAAACGAATACCCCTCAAAAGAAAGACGGCTCTTTCACTTCGATATGTACCGCATAACAGACGAGGACGACTTGTATTCGATAGGCTATTACGACTACCTTGACGGCGGCTCTTTATGCCTTGTGGAGTGGAGCGAAAATATTCCTTACGCAATTCCAAAGGAGCATATTGAAGTCAATATAAGTAAACCCGACCTTGAAATTCCCGACAAAAGACTTATAAAAATCACGTTTAAGGAGTGATATTTATGAAAATACTATCTCTTGATTCAACTGCGATAGTATCAACGGTCGCAGTCTGCGAAAACGAAAAACTGCTTTCGCAATTTACGCTGAACAACGGCAACACACACAGCGAAACTCTGCTTCCTATGATAGAGTCCTCGCTCAAAGTATTAAAGCTCACACCCGACGACATCGACCTCTACGCCTGCTGTGCAGGTCCGGGCTCATTCACGGGTGTGAGGATAGGCGTTGCGACAATAAAAGGACTTGCCTTTGACAAAAACAAGCCCTGCGCGCCCATTTCCTCGCTTGACGCACTCGCACACAATCTCCTCTTTGCGGACGGAATCGTCTGCCCCGTGATGAACGCGCGCCGCGCCCAGCTCTACAATGCAATATTCTACTGCGAGGGCGGAAAGCTCCGCAGAATAACCGACGACAGGCTTCTCTCGGTCTACGACCTCGAAGAAGAGCTTCGCAAGTATTCCGATAAAAAGATTTATCTCTGCGGCGACGGCTACGATATCGCAAAGGACGCTTTTACAAAGATAAAGACAGAGGACACGCCCCTCATTCACAGATATCAGAGTGCGTATTCGGTAGCACTCTGTGCCCTTGAGCTTGCCGAGAGAAAACAGCTCACGACGGATATTGAGCTCTCCCCGGTATATTTGCGCGCAAGCCAAGCCGAAAGAGAAAGGCTTGAACGCCTTGGGGTGCAGGAAAGATAAAATTTGTCCGACGGGGCTAAAATTTATGCGCACGCTCATTATTTTGCGAAAGGATTGGTAAACATTATGAACAAGATAAAAACGGTAATTCTCGGCGCCGACCACGGCGGATACGAGCTCAAAGAGCATATAAAAGCGCATCTTTGCGAGCGCGGTTTTGATGTAATCGACATGGGTACTTACTCGGCTGAAAGCTGTGATTATCCTATATTTGCGAGCAGACTTTGCAGGGGTATTCTCGAAGGCAAAGCGGAGCTCGGAATCCTCGTGTGCGGAACGGGTGTGGGTATGAGCATAGCCGCGAATAAGCACAGGGGCATTCGCGCCTGCTGCTGCTCCGACCTGTTCTCCGCGGAAATGACGAGAAAGCACAACAATTCAAACGTTCTCTGCCTTGGCGGAAGAGTAGTTGACACGGAAGCAGGACTTGCTCTTGCAGACAAATTCCTGGACACTGAATTTGAGGGCGAGCGCCACCAAAGACGGCTTGACCTCATAGAAAAAATAGAAAACGGAGAAAAGCTTTAAGCTATATTCGGAAAGGAGTCCCGAATGGGCAATTTCATAAATAAAATCACAGATACCGTCCGTGCAGTCTTTGGCAAGCGTGACAGAATACAGTCTACGTCTGCGATAATCGTCGCGTCGGGCAATTCCACGCGCATGGGCGAGGGAGTTTCAAAGCAGATGCTTACACTCGGCGAAATTCCCGTTATAGTGCGCACGATAGAAGCATTCGACGCTTGCGAATACATAAACGAAATTATCGTAGTCGCAAAGGAAGAGGAATTTCCCCTATATCAGGAGTTCCAAAGACAATATAAATTCAAAAAGCTCGTCCGACTTGTAAGCGGGGGAAAAACGCGTCAGGACTCCGTCAAAAACGGATTTTACGCAATCAGCAAGGGCACGAGGTTCGTCGCAATTCACGACGGCGCACGTTGTCTTATCACTCCCGACCAGATAAGCGAGGTATGCTCCGTTGCATACAAAATCGGCGCTGCCACCGCCGCGACCAGAGCCGTTGACAGTATAAAATTATCAAACGGCAAAAATCAGCTCATAGATTCAAGCGCGGACAGAAATCGCGTCTGGCTCGCGCAAACTCCGCAGGTATTCCGCGCGGAGATTTACGAAACGGCGCTGAAAAAAGCCGACGTGGACAAGCTCGTCGTAACCGACGACAACTCCCTTGTAGAAAACCTCGGCTGCAATATCCGCCTCGTTGAGTGCGGGCGCGCAAATCTCAAAATCACAACTCCCGACGATATCCCGATAGCCCTTGCAATACTCAATTCAAGGGAGGGCAAAGCATGAATATAAGAATCGGACACGGCTACGACGTCCACGCGTTAAAGGAAGGTCGCAAGCTCATCATCGGCGGGGTGAAAATCCCACACCGCTTGGGACTTGACGGTCATTCGGACGCAGACGTGTTACTGCACGCAATAGCGGACGCGCTCCTCGGAGCGTGTGCCCTCGGCGATATCGGAAAGCATTTTCCCGACACCGACGAAAGCTTTAAGGGTGCGGACAGTCTTGTTCTTCTATCAAATGTCCACTCGCTCATTTCCGAGCGTGGCTACGAGATAGGAAACGTTGACGCAACCGTGATAGCACAGGTACCGAAACTCGCTCCCCACATAGAAAAAATGCGTGAAAATATCGCCCGCGCGCTCTGCACGGATATGGATAATATCAGCGTCAAGGCGACCACCGAGGAGCACCTCGGGTTTACGGGCGAGGAGCGCGGAATATCCGCCCACGCGGTCTGCACCGTTGTAAAGCGCTAAAAAAATCAGCTTGCCCAGCTCTGAGCAAGCCCCGCGTCAAGCCCTGCGGAAGAATACAACTCACTTCCTATACCTATTCTTCCCTCTCCGCAGGACTTAACGTTATTTTCATTATACATTTTATGTCGAAAATGCATATTTAGGCATAAATCGAAAGGAGAAAAATATGATATATATCGCACCGTCACTCCTCGCCGCCGATTTTTCAAATCTTGAAAAAGAGATTGAAAGAGTAAGACTTGCAGGAGCAAATTATCTCCACCTCGACGTTATGGACGGAGTTTTCGTTCCCAATATCAGCTTCGGTCCGCCCGTTATAGCGTCCATAAGAAAGAAAACAAAGTTGTTTTTCGACGTTCACTTGATGATAAAGAACCCCCAGCGGTACATAGAGAATTTCGTCCGCGCGGGGGCTGACTGCATAACCATTCACTACGAGAGCACGTCGCGTCCCCGCGATGCCTTGCAAAAGATAAAAGATTTTGACATGAAAGCGGGCATAGCCATCTCGCCATCAACGCCCTACAATGTTATACTTCCTCTGCTCGACATGGTGGATATGGTACTCGTGATGACGGTTGAGCCCGGCTTTGGCGGTCAGAAGCTCATTCCCGAAACGCTCGAAAAGGTGCGCGCTATAAAAGAATATGCTGAGGATAAAGGTCTTGACATCGATATCGAGGTGGACGGCGGAATTAATGCCGATAATGCTCATCTCGCCGTCAAGGCGGGCGCTGACGTCCTCGTCGCAGGCTCTGCAATATTCGGTTCAAAGACGCCGACCAAGGTAATTTCAAAAATGCGCGAGGCAGGCAATATTCAGGCTTGACTTATCGCCTTTTCTGTGTTATACTTATTCAGTTAATATGTTTAGGAGGATAAAAATATGGAACTCGTAGAAGGAAAATATTTGGAATATAAAGGCAGACCGCTTGTCCGCGAGGGCAACACGATATGCTACGGAGATAAGGCAGAAAAATGCTTTTTGCTCCTTGAAATAATGTCCTATAAGAAGGACGAAGCAAGCGGTGAGGAGCTCCCCGACAAGATTTTAATTCAGATAATCGACTCAAAGGACCCCAACAAGATTATAAAACAGGGCGATAAAACAGGTCTTTTCGACGCCTTCTCCCTCGGTCTTGTATGGCTTGAGCGCGAGCTCGCGGCAAAATAGAGCCGATAAAGTTACTACAATTAAAAATCAAATGGAAAACGGCACAAGGATATCGTTGGAATATCCTTGTGCTGATTTGATTTTGCCGTGTTACCACAAATCCAATCGGGCGTTTTCGCCCGTCTTTTTCAAAAGTGGGGCAAAACGCAGATTGGGCGAGTGCGAACACAGCGATTAGCCGTGAAATACCAAGACTTTTCAGCCGCTTTTTTCTTTGCCAAAAGAGGCACAAAAAAAAGCTAACAAAAAAGAAATGCCGTTTCCCGCTACGCGCGGAGCGCTGCTACGCGCAGAGCGCCACCTTTTGAAAAAGGTGGACGAAAACAGTCGCTTGGGCGAGTGCGAACACAGCAAACAATTAATAATCGCAAAAAACGGGGACTGCTTTTCGGCAGTCCCTATATTTTTCAAATTGAAAAGAATATTCTGAAATTCAAAAATGCAAGATAAAAAAGCCAGATATCGTACAAAAAAGCAAAGATAAATGCGATTTTCGATACGGAAATAAAGCAGACCGTCGCGCAGACGGCGCAGAAAACGCAGAGCACCGTTACGATGATTGAAACGAGAAACAGGCGCGAGCAAAAAAAGATTGGG
The DNA here is from genome assembly GCA_051867875.1 of Eubacteriales bacterium. Lineage (GTDB taxonomy): Bacteria > Bacillota > Clostridia > Oscillospirales > CAG-272 > RGIG4608. The sequence goes on along the minus strand of JBJDZG010000019.1, from coordinate 38,087 downwards.
TACCACGCGTATCCGAGCGCAAGCGCTATACAAAACCACATAGCGCCCTGATATTTCCGCTCACCCGAGGAACAGAAACGGTTTCCGAGCGCCGAACCGAGCGATATGCCGGCGACAATGTACGAAATGCTCGACAAAAGCACCATCACCCAAACGGGCGGAATTATCTCGCGCGCCGAAATATAATGAAGCGTCGGGACGGGGCTTCCGCTCACCCAGCGCGTGAATATCGCAAGCAAAATGAGAAGTAACGGCACAAGAACAACCACTTTTTTATTGGAGCGCCGATATTCGTATTTCGCGCCGTCAAAGGCAACTCCCGCATTAAATTTTGACATAGAACACCCCACAAAACTGTATTTTTTACAATTTTATGGGGCGATTTTTTATTTAATGCTGATTTTTCAAAATATTGCGTTCAAAAACGAGGTCGGAAAGTGTAAAATGTGCCGTTGAAATGCGGTTAAACTGCGTCTTGCCTGCGCTTATGCCGAAGTATTTTTTCTTTTTTCCGTCTTCGAGGCAGGCAAAAAACGGCTCGTTCGGCAAAAACGACGGCAGAGTGCCCGACTCAAGCTTTTTGTAAACGTACTGCGCGTCGCTGACGATTATCTGAATGGGAAAAACCCTTTCAACCTGTATCATTCCGACTTCTTTTATATGACCGCGAGGAGTAAATACCGTTGCAACGCCGCCGCACACGGCGTCGTATTCTACCGCCGTGTGAACTGTGCACAGTCCTTTCGGCTCGGTACCCTTTACAAAATAGCCCTGCTTTGCGCGCGAGCCACGGGCATCGTTGATGCACGCCTGCGTCGGCACGCCCCCGCTGTCCATACAATAATTTGCTATTACAAGACCTGCACTCTCTTCAAACCTTCTGTCCTTATAAGCGGAATAAATATTGCTGTCATAAATTCTCGTTATCACCGTGTCAAAGGCATCGAGATAATGATTTTTCTCCGCTCGCGGTATCTCTTTCGGGTATTCGTAGCCGTACCAGACGCCGCAAATAAAGGACGGCGTGTACCCTATGCACCAACGGTCCTTGTTATCCTGACTCGTGCCCGTCTTGCAGGCAATCGCAACCTTGTTTTTCACGGTAAGGTCATTCGCTGTTCCGCCGTGGGCGACCTCGGAGAGCAATTTCGTCATTATTTCGGCGTTTCCGTCGCTTATCACCTCACGGTTTATCGCCTCTTTTTCGAGTAAAACCTCCCCCCGGCTGTCTTTGACGAGTGAATAGGAGCGCGATGGGTGGAAAATTCCGTTGTCGGCAAAAATCGAGTAAGCCGAGGTGATATCTCTGACGCTTATGCCGTAATTGAGCTGACCGAGTGCAAGTGCCGCGTAATCCATATCGGTGATAAAACGCCCCTCTGTGTCCTCACCTTCCTCAATCAGCGCGTCAAGCTCCAAATAGTCGCGCAGAAAATAGAAGGAGTGCGAAAGCCCCAGCTCGCCGAGAATTTTCACGGGCACGGTGTTGGTCGAATTTGCCACCGCGTAGCTCATAGTGGAAAGCCCGTGGTAAACTCCGTTTGCGTTTTTGGGCCAGAGCGTGTAGCTTCCGTTTGAATTTTCATAAAATTTTACGGGGACGTCGTCGTAAACGCTCGCGTAGGTTATCACTCCTCTCTCAAGCGCGGGCGCGTAGACGGAGAGCGGTTTTATCGTTGAGCCGGGCGGACGCAGGGTGTCCGTGGCATAGCTCTGCACTCGGTTGCCCTCTTTCTTGCCAATCGCACCGACCACTCCCAAAATATCGCCGTTTTGCGAGTCAATTATAATCATCGCCGACTGCGCGCCCTCTCCCGAGGGAAAATTCGCCGTGTTTTCGTAGTAATCTTCCACTATTTTTTGAATTTCACGGTCAATTTGGATATAGATTTCAAGTCCGCCCCCGAAAACGAGCATTGAAGCGCCTTTCGTTGAAAGCCCGTACTGCTCGCAAAGGTCCGCGATAACGTCGTCGATGACCATATCCACGTACCACGAATGAATTTTTCCTGCCTGCGACGCCGTGTCAGGATTGAGGACAATTTCCGCGCCGTAGGCATTTTCGTATTCTTCCTCACTTATCTTTCCCTGTGCATACATCTCGGAGATGATGAGGTCGCGTCTCTCGCGGTTGTGCTGTGGGTGGCTTACGGGATTATAATAGCTCGGATTGTTCGTTATCGCTACAAGGCACGCAGACTCAAGCAGGGTAAGCTCGCTTACGTCCTTTGAAAAATAATATCTCGCCGCGCTCTTTACACCGTAGCAGCCCGAGCCGAGATTTATGACGTTAAGGTACATTTCCATTATCTCGGATTTGTCAAACTCGCGCTCGAGTCGGAGCGCCCACGCTATCTCGCGGATTTTGCGCTCAATGCTCACCTCGTCCCGCCCCGTAACGTTTTTAATGACCTGTTGCGTGACGGTTGATGCGCCGAAGCTCCCGTCAAACCGAAAAAAATAATTTGCCACGGCGCCCGCCGTTCTGTACCAGTCCACTCCGTTGTGCTCGTAAAATCGCTTGTCCTCAATGGCAACGACGGCATCGACGAGCGTGCGCGGTACGCTCTCAATCGAAACGAATTCAAAATTCCGCTCGCCGAGTATTCTCTCTTCTTCCCATTCAACCCACTCTCCGTTTTCGTTAACAAAAATTTTGCTCACGCTGCTCTGTCCCTCAAAGCGAAAAAGCGACAAGTCGAGCTTTTCCGAGCAAATGCTTGCTATATATACCGCTCCCGCCACCGCAAGCAAGCCCAAAATTATCGCAAAAGTGAGCAATACCGAAAGCCGGATTTTTCTTTTTCCTTTATTTTTCATTACGCCTCACACTCCAAATCACTTTTACTTTATTGTTGACGGGAACAAAAGAAGTTAGTTATTGAAGATGGCACTTTTTTGGGAAAAAGTGTCCCAAAAGCCTTTTAGGGCGTGTTGCTGACTAAATTCCGTGCAAAATGCATTGAAAGTCCGAGATTTTCAATGCGGCCGGGGGGGACGCCCTACGTTGTCGGGCTCCGACTTATCAGCTACTGAAGGCTGTGATTAAGACAACCCGTTGGCCGATTTTCCCTTTGGCATTATAAAAAAGCCCGTCGTAACGGGCTTTTCTTTTCTCTGTATTATTGACTTTTGTAATTTACTTTCCGTCGTCGCCGGCACAGTAGATTATAGCCTCGTCGATGACGTCATTGCCCGCGCCTATCTCAATAGCCTTCCACGAAGCCGAGGTTCCGTGGTACGTAACCTTTTTGATATACGTGCACTTATAGAAAGCCATATTTGCGATTTCGGTAACGTCGCGCGAGATAACGCAGAAATTGTCGGTCTTGCCCGCGGGGTATGTAATAAGCCTGCTTCCGTCCTTTGAATAGAGCACGCCGGACGATGAGGAATAACTGCTATTATCCTTATCCACCGCTATTCCCGTGAGATATTTACAACCCGCAAAGGCGTAATTTCCTATCTCGCGGACGTTTTTACCGACGCTCATCTCGCGGATTGCCGAGCCGTAAAAGGCGTATGAGCCTATTCTCTCAACCGTTTCGGGAAGCTCAATTCCCTTGATAGCACTGCAATTCTTGAACGCGTTGTCAGTGACCTCAACGACTATCTCGCCGTCCTCGTTCTCCATAGGAACGATGATGAAAGAATCGTCGCAGTCGCCTATTCCGTTAAGTGAGCAAGTTCCGTCACCGTTGCTGACAAAAGACAGTCCCTCGCTTGACGGGTCGGGCGTGGGCTCTACTGGGTCCTTCGACTCGTCGCCGCCATTACCTCCCGCGTCATCGGGGTTTTCCCCGGCGCCGTTTTGGTTGGTCGTAGTAGTCGTTGTCGTCGTGCCATCTCCGTTCCCGAAAACGGGAATCGAACTATCGTCCGCAAGGTTCATCGCCACCACGACGAGCATCGCAAGTATAGCTACGAGCAGGATAGGAAGAGCAATCGTGATACCCTTGAAAAGTTTTGCTTTGATTTCGTTTTTGTCCATTATTTTTCCCTTCTTCCTTGAAATATTTGGTAATTCTATTATATCAGCCACCCGTTTTCGATGTCAACAAAAAGCCTTCGCCCAAAAGCGCGAGAAAATGCGTGAATTTTTGATTTTTCAACGGCATTTTTGCGCTCTCTTGCCGAAAGAAATCGCGCTCGCGCGGCAAAAGGCTGTTTTTGCGACGAAAAGTTTTTGATTTTTCCCTTGCCTTTGTGCATAAACTGTGCTAAAATGGGCATATAATTAAAGTCTGTAAGAAGGAAAATCTATGTCAATACAAAAACGCATCATCGCCATCGGCGGCGGTGAAATAAAAACGAAGGAAACGCTTGAAATCGACCGTTATATTGCCGCTCTTGCGCGCGAGCACGCGGGAGATGCTCGTCCCTACGGGCTTTTCATCGGCACGGCAAGCCACGACTCTATGCCCTATTTTAACAGCTTCCGTAAGACCTACACCTCGGTTTTTGATATCAAAGCGGACGTTGCACTCACCGTTTACGGTGAGATGGACCTCGAAAAGATACGCACAAAATTCCAAAAAGCCGATTTTATCTACGTCGGCGGCGGAGATACACTCTATATGCTGAAGCGTTGGCGCGAGTTCGGTCTGTACGATCTGATTCTCGACGCCTACGAGCGCGGTGTGATAATCTGCGGGCTCTCCGCGGGCGCGATTTGCTGGTTCGAGGACATTTATACAGACTCCGCCCTCGTTGACAAGGAGGGCAATTACTCGATGCAAAAGGGACTCGGCTGGATAGATGGCAGAATTTCTCCGCACTATGACGACAGAGCCGAGGATTTTGACGCACTTATGCTTTCTCTGCCTGAGGGCTCAAAGGCGTACGGCATCGAAAACCTCTCTGCGCTTGAATTTGTGAACGGCGAGCTGACGCGCTCGGTAAGCGGGGGCGGGAATGCCTACCTCATCGAAAACGACGGTGAAAAGCTGATAAAAACGAAGATATAAAATTTGTTTTAATAAAATAGCGAAAAAGCCATTCCTTTTGGGAAATGGCTTTTTTTCGTGCATACTGTGTATCATTTTTTCATAAATTAATCTAAATCAAACCAAAAAGAAAGGTTTTTTGAAAGAATGAAACGACAAAACAAGGCTTACGCCGAAAAATATGCACTCGAATTTGCGATTTTTTGCCTCATCTCCGCCCTGCTCTCCTTGATTTTAATTCTTCCGATGTTGAATTTCAGCCCTTCCTCGCCCTCAAACGCGCCCTCGGGTACAGATAACGCTCTGCCCGAAAATGCACCGACCGTCGTGCTCGACGCGGGGCACGGCGGTGAGGACGGCGGTGCGCAGGGCAACGGAGTCATTGAAAAGGATATTAACCTCGACATCACGCTTAAAATTGCCTCTCTGCTTCGGGAGCGGGGAGTGAACGTCGTGCTGACGCGCGACAGTGACATTCTGCTCTACGACAGAAACGAAGACTACGAGGGGCGGAAAAAGGCACTTGACTTGCGAAAACGGCTCGAAATAGGAGAGCAGACTCCAAACGCCGTTTTCGTCAGTATTCACATGAATTACTTCGCGCAGGAAAAATACTCGGGGCTTCAGGTTTATTACTCCAAAAATCACGCAAGCTCGAGAATTTTGGCAAATCTGATACAGTCAAACGTCAAGACCTCGCTTCAGCCCGCCAACAACCGTGCTATAAAAGAGGCAACGAGCGCGATTTTTCTGCTCGACCGTCTGACCTGCCCTGCGGTGCTTGTCGAATGCGGATTTCTCTCAAACAAGGCGGAAGCGCAGGCGCTATCGGACGAAAATTACCGACAACAGCTCGCCGAGGTGATTTTTTCTTCGATTATGGAGTATATTTCGCGTCAAGCTACTTGATTTTTTCCGCGAAAGAATTTATAATATAGGTATACTATATTAATAAGAAAGAGTAGGAAGTATGAAAGGCTTAAAAACTGTTTATATATGCTCCGAATGCGGTTACACCTCGCCGAAATGGCTCGGCAAATGCGTTTCCTGCGGTGCTTGGAACTCTTTTGTTGAGGACGTCATATCCACCTTTCCCGAAAAAGAGCCCGAGGTAAAGCACAAGACGCTCTCGGGAAACCGAGAAAACATTGCGCACCGTTTTGAAGAAACGGAGCTCCCCGAATACATAAGAAGCAACACGCGCCTTTGCGAGCTCGACAGAGTGCTCGGCGGCGGTCTTGTTCACGGCTCCGTCGTGCTTTTATCGGGCGAGCCCGGAATAGGAAAATCTACCTTGCTTATGCAGATATCCGATGCGCTCGGAGAGGACAAAAAGGTGCTATACATTTCAGGCGAGGAATCGACGGGACAGCTCAAGCTCCGCGCAAAAAGGCTCGGAATAGTGGGCAAAAATCTCTATATTCTGACCGAAACCGAGCTTGAAAAATCGCTTTCGCAGGTAGAAAAAGTGGGGCCCGACGTCATTATCGTCGATTCAATCCAAACTCTTTACAGCGATAAGATTTCAAGTGCCCCCGGCACCGTCACACAGATAAAGGAATGCACGCTCGCATTCATCGCAAAGGCAAAGAGCGAGGGTATATCCGTAATTCTTGTCGGACACGTTAACAAGGAAGGCTCTATTGCAGGTCCGAAGATACTTGAACACATGGTCGATGCGGTGCTATACTTTGAGGGCGAGCGCCAGCATTCGTACAGAATAATCCGCGCTATGAAAAACAGATACGGCTCGACCAACGAAATAGGCGTATTTGAAATGGGCGACAGCGGACTTATCGAAGTTCAGAATCCGTCCGAAATGCTCCTTGCCGACCGTCCCAAAAACGCATCAGGCAACTGCGCTCTTTGCACGATGGAGGGCACGCGTCCTCTTATTGCAGAGGTGCAGGCGCTCGTATGTCCCACCGCCTTCCCCGTGCCGAGAAGAACCTCAAACGGCATTGATTACAACCGTCTTAATCTAATTCTTGCGGTGCTTGAAAAAAGGCTCGGGCTTCGTTTTTCAACGAATGACACATATCTCAACGTCATCGGCGGATTGCGTATTGACGAACCTGCAAGCGACCTTGCGGTTGCCATGGCGCTCATCTCCTCGCTTCGGGATAAGGTGGTTCCCGACGATCTCATAGCCATCGGCGAGCTCGGTCTTTCGGGAGAGGTACGCGCGGTTTCAAATCTTGAACAGCGCGTTAAGGAAGCCTCGCGCCTCGGTTTTACCAAAGCCGTCGTGCCCTACCGCAACCTTGAAAAACGAAAGATTGACACGAAAATCGAGCTCATTCCCGTAAAATCAATATACGATACGTTAAAACTTTTGACAGAGCCGAAGGATTAACTATGAATACTCGTGGCGTGCGTACGGTTCACGGTTTTTCAGATAATTTATTGATAAAAATTTATCAAATCTCTTGCAAAATTCAAAAAAATGTGATATAATACTGTTCGGCTGGTGCCGAGGCAATATTTTTGACGTTATTGCTTGAAATTTTGCTTAATTTAGCAAGTGCTTGCCGAGTATATGAAATCACAAATTAAAATCTAATTTATTCAGGAGGATTTATCATGGACAGATTAAAAGGAAAAGTTGCCATCGTTACCGGTTCTACAAGCGGTATCGGTATCGGCATTGCAAAACTGTATGCGGCTGAGGGCGCAAAGGTAGTTATCTGCGGACGCAGACAGGAAAAGGGACAGGCAGTCGTTGATGAGATTGTGGCAGCAGGCGGAGAAGCAAGCTATCACTTCATGGACATCACCGCTATCGAGAGCATCGAACAGCTTTTTGCCGACACCGAGGCTAAATACGGAAAGATTGACATTCTCGTTAACAACGCCGCAAACGTCGGTCTTAAAGACGGACGTGTAGACGAGCTCACACTTGATATGTGGGACGCTATTTTCCAGAGCGACGTCAGAGGTACGTTCTATGCTACCAAGTGCGTTCTTCCCTATATGGAGAAAATCGGCGGAGGTTCAATCATCAATATCGGTTCCATGGCTTCTTGCCTTGGCGACCTTGGTTCAACCGCTTACGCTTGCGCAAAAGCAGGTGTGGACAAGCTTACACAGTACACCGCCCTTCAGTACGGCAAGCAGAACATTCGCTGCAACTGTGTCCGTCCCGGTCTTATCGTTACTCCCCAGAACGAGGCATACGTTCCCCAGGCACTTAAAGACATTTTCCTCAGCAATATCATGGTCAACCGTTACGGTTGCCCCGAGGATATCGGTCATATGTGCGTATATCTTGCGTCCGATGAAAGTGCTTACGTAACAGGACAGATTGTCAACGTAGACGGCGGTCTTAACTCTCACGTTTCCACCGTTGCTCAGTTCAGAGAGATGAAGTCCCGTACTTGGTAAAATCATATCGTTAAACCGCCGCAAAAGCGGCGGTTTGCTTTTATTCCCCGCCCTTTTCGGCGACTCTTAAAAACTATATTCTTCATATTAATCTTTCAAAAAATATTTTTCAAAATCTATTGACAAGCCTTGACGCAGGTGATATAATAATGTTACCTCTGCGAATGGGCTTTTTTCGTTATGCCTGTTTTCGCGCCGTCCTTATGGGCTTGGCATAACTCCGTCTCAGAGGGAGGTACACTGACCGAAAAGGTCAAAAAAATAATCATGGGAGGTGCCGAAAAAATGGCTAATGATGCAAGAGTCAGAATTACTCTCGTATGCACAGAGTGCAAACAGAGAAATTATGAATCCAAGAAAAACAAGAAGAATGACCCCGACAGACTTGAAATGAACAAGTACTGCAAATTCTGCCGCAAGCACACTCTTCACAAAGAATCCAAGTAATTGTAAAGGAGATTATTATGGCAGATTTGGAAAACAAAAAAGCGAATAACCCCGAAACAAAAAAAGTGAAGAAAAAGAGCGACAAGCCTTCTCTCTGGAGCAGAATCACTGCTTACGGAAGAAGCATCAAGAGCGAGGTTAAGAAAATCTCCTGGTCTCCTTGGACCGATGTTCGCAAGAACACTATTGTCGTACTCGTAGTTATCGCAGTTTGCGCAGTTGCACTCGCAATAGTTGACTACGTATTTTTGCAGGGAATCACAGCGCTCGGAAAACTCTTTTAATTAATTAAAAGGAGAGCAAAATGAGCGATATTAATGAAATGAATGTCGGCCCGAGATGGTATGTGGCGCACACCTACTCAGGTTATGAAAACAAGGTAAAAACAAGCCTTGAAAAAATTGTTGAAAACCGTGGTCTTGAAGATTTGATTTACGATATTAAGATACCCGTTCAAATCGTAATCGAGAAAAAAGGCGACCAGGATATCGAGGTTGAGGAAAAGCTCTTCCCCGGATACGTTTACATCAAAATGACGATGAACGACGAAAGCTGGCACGCAATCCGCTCAATCACGGGTGTTACGGGCTTCGTAGGCCCGGGTTCTCGCCCCTCTCCTCTTTCCGAGGAAGAAGTTGCGGCACTTAATATCGAAGAAAAGCGTGTTAAGCTTGCATACGCTGTCGGCGACAGCGTTGTCGTTACTTCCGGTCTTTTCGAGGGCTACAACGGAACAGTTCAGTCAATTTCCGACGATTCAAACAAAGTTACCGTCCTTATCAAAAAAGGACGCAGAGATATGCCTGTTGAACTCGATGCAGGTATTATCAAACTCGAAGGCAATATCTGATTGCCGCATTATCGCGACACTGTCAAGTCGCAGATGTGGGAGGGAGAAAATTTTACTTGCAATTCTCCCGTATAGTACCACAATGGAGGTAAATTAAAATGGCAAAGAAAGTAATGGGTTACATTAAGTTGCAATTGCCCGCAGGAAAAGCTACACCCCAGCCCCCCGTAGGTCCTGCACTCGGTCAGTACGGCGTTGCAATCCCCGTATTCACAAAAGAATTTAACGAAAGAACAAAGAACGACATGGGTCTTATTATCCCCGTCGTTATCACAGTTTACGCTGACCGTTCATTTACATTTATCACAAAGACTCCCCCTGCTCCCGTTCTTATCAAGAAAGCGTGCGGTATCGAATCCGGTTCCGATAAGCCCAACAAGAACAAGGTTGCAAAAATCACAACCGAACAGGTTAGAAAAATCGCCGAAACAAAGATGCCCGACCTCAACGCAGGTTCTATCGAAGCTGCTATGAGCATGGTTGCAGGTACTGCAAGAAGCATGGGCGTTGTAGTTGAAGACTAAGGAGGAGAAATAAATGGCTAAATACGGTAAGAAATATTCAGACAGCGTAAAGTTGCTTGAAAAGAATAAGGTTTATGATCCTTCCGAAGCTCTCGCACTCGTTTGCCAGACTTCAAAAGCTAAGTTCGATGAAACAATCGAGCTTCATATCCGTCTCGGTGTTGACTCCCGTCACGCTGACCAGCAGGTTCGTGGCGCCGTAGTTCTTCCCCACGGCACAGGTAAGACAGTAAGAACTCTCGTTTTCGCTAAGGGCGACAAGGCTGACGCTGCAAGAGCGGCAGGCGCTGACTACGTTGGCGAACTCGATATGGTTGAGAAAATCACAAAGGAAAACTGGTTTGAGTTTGACGTCGTTATCGCAAGCCCCGATATGATGGGTGTTGTCGGACGTCTTGGTAAAATCCTTGGCCCCAAGGGCCTTATGCCCAACCCCAAGGCAGGTACAGTTACTCCCGACGTTGCTAAGGCTGTTCTTGAAGCTAAGGCAGGTAAGATTGAATACCGTCTTGACAAAACGAACATCATTCACTGCCCCATCGGTAAGGCTTCCTTCGGCGCTGAAAAGCTCACGGAAAACTTCAACACTCTCGTTGGCGCAGTTATCAAAGCAAAACCCGCTGCTGCAAAAGGTCAGTACATTAAGAGTTGCACAGTAGCATCTACAATGGGTCCCGGCATCAAGGTTAACCAGGCTAAGCTCGGTTAATTCCCTCTTCGGTAAATTGTTAGGAGGAAATTGAAATGCTTAAAATCGTTTTGGGAATTTTCGTAATTCTTTTCAGCATCGCACTCACAGTGCTCGTGCTTATGCAGTCAGGTAAGGGCAAAGAGCTTTCCGGTGCTATCGCAGGCGGAAACAACTCCTACCTCGGCAACAGCAAAACAAGCGATAAGGACAAACTTTTGTTCAAGATTACAGCTGTTCTTGCAACAGTTCTTGCAATTCTCGTTTTGGTTCTTTACGTTATCGCTTAATTAAAACATTAAAAAACCTCGTGAAAATCACGAGGTTTTTTTCAGTTTGCTGACTTTGTCAGCAAACTGTGAGAACGCCGAGAAAGGCAGTGATATTTTTCGTTCTCGTTTTCGTCGCGCGACATCGGTAAGGCAGAGAACGGGAACGGAAAAAGCAAGTCGGCACAAGGGCTCTCGATGATGCCCTTGTGCCGTTTTCTTGGGCATATTAAAAAGATAATACCATACTAATTCGATAAAAATTTGCTTGCGGTAGCACGGCTTTGTCGGCGGTCTGACCTCGTGAATTTCACGAGGTTTTTTTGTTTTATCCGTTCATATATTTAAGTCTGTCAAGCGCGTTTTGAAGAATTATCTGTGCGGAGAGTGTGTCAACAACTCCCTTGCGCTTCGCACCGCGCGTGTTGGTTTCGTTGAGAAATCTCGACGCCGCCATCGTCGAAAGGCGCTCGTCAAATAAAGCGACGGGAATATCGGGCATTCTCTCGTTAAGCAGCGAGGCAAGCTCCTTTATCCTATCCGCGCGGAAGCCCTGCGAGCCGTCCATATTGACGGGAAGCCCCAGCACGATACCTACAACCTTTTGCTCGCGCGCGACCTCTGCGATTTTGTCGGCGGTCTTGACTATTCCGCCGGGCGAAATGTAGCCGATACCCGAAGCCAGGATGCGCGAGGGGTCGGAAACGGCAAGTCCCGTGCGCCTGTCGCCGAAGTCAATTCCGAGTAATTTTCCTTTTGTATTCAAAATTCTATCCATAATATATTACCTTTCACTTTTCTCATTTGATTATATCAAAAAAAGACGTACTTGTCAAATGTAGTTTATATATTTTTATTATTTTCTCAAAATTTTGCATAAAGCAAAAAAAGAAGGCAAAAATACTACTACCGAAGTAAATCGAGAAAGGAATATAATTATGTTCGATAAAGAAAATTTCAAAGAAAATCTCAAAGCTAACCGTGCAGTCTATATCACGGCAATCTCAATTCTTCTCGCTATGATTTTGCTCGTCGCAACCGTCGTTGCAACGAACAGAAACAAGCAAACAACACCAAAACCCGATAACACGACCACTACTACCACGACAAATAACGGAAATACGGACGGTCCCTCCGAGGACGTTTCGGGCAAGCTCCCCGTATTTTATCTCCCCGTTTCGGGCAAGCTCCTCAACGTTCACGACTCGGAGCTTCAAGTGTTTTCGCCTACCATGAACGATTACAGAGTTCACCTGGGGGTTGATATTCTCGCAAATGAAAACGACCCCGTTTTGGCAGTGGCTGACGGCGTAGTTACGCAGATTTGGGAAGATGTCAGAATGGGACAGTGCATAGCAATTAAGCACAACGGCGATGCTGTTTCCATTTACAAAAACGTTTCTCCCGAGCTTCCCAAGGGCATTATTGAGGGTGCTACCGTCAAATGCGGTCAGCAGATAGCAAGCGTCAGCTCTTCCGCTATGGTAGAGATTGCGGACGAGCCCCACCTTCATTTTGAAATGACAGTCGGCGGTCTTTCCGTTGACCCGCTTGAGTATTTCACAGCCAAGGACGTTGAAACGCTCAGCAAGGACACCGCGTTTGAACAGAGCGCAAATACAGATAAATAAAGATTAAAAAACGCTCCCGTTTGGGAGCGTTTAGTTTGCTGACTTTGTCAGCAAACTGCGAGAACGCTGAGAAAGGCAGGGATATTTTTCGTTCTCGTTTTCGTAGCCTTACAAAGATAAGGCAGAGAACGAGAACGGAAAAAGCAAGTCGGCACAAGGGCTCTCGATGATGCCCTTGTGCCGTTTTCTTGGGTATATTAAAAAGATAATGCCATACTAATTCGATAAAAATTTGCTTGCGGTAGCACGGCTTTATCAGCGGTCTCAACGCTCCCGTTTGGGAGCGTTTTTATATGTCGAGTCTGCGGGAAAATTTTCGCCCGCCTTTTATTCTATACTGTTTATAATACCCGAGAAAACAACCGTTCCGCACGAGTCTGTGATAACGAAGCCGAAGGCTCTGTCCACAAGGAAATCGTGGTAGACATCCTCATACCGGTCATTTGGAGCGGATTCGCCGCACATAGGCAGGACCGTAGCCGCCGCACCCTCAACGCCCGTTTTATCTACTTTGAGAGCCGCTTTATGAATAACTCTCTCACAGTAAACGTCTTCGTCCGTTACGTTTGACATATCGCACCCGTATGGGTCAAAAAGCTTGTTGATTCCGAAGTTTTCCGAGATGACCTCTTTGATATCCTCGGAAAAATCCGCTTCAAATTCGGGGAAAAGGACTCTTGTGTGATGAATTTGTTTATTTTCGTCGTCTTGCGCCCCCCAATCATTAATCGAAAGAACTGTTGAAATATTTTCCGCGGTAAAAACGGAGCTCATCTGTCCTACGTCGTCGGGCACGAAGAAATAGATTGAGAACGAATGCTCTGTCCTTGTATAGAACGCGGAATAATTTTCTGCGCGGTATGCTCTGCCGCCTACGTAATAGCCTTGGAGCAATTTTGTTTTTGAAATATTTCCCTGCCTGTTAACAAAATCGTAGCTCTCGCTTGTAAAGATAAGCTCGTCGCCGTACTCGTTCCAGATTTCTTTGAGATAATACGTATTCATCAGAACGAAATAGATATCCGTGTCAAATTGAATGTCGCCGTCGAGCAGTCCGTGGCTCTTGCTTTCAATATATTGATTTATCAGCTTCCCTGCCTCTCCCGACTTGAAGGACGCTCCGAAAACATCGCAGTTATATTCACTCGCAAGTTTATTTACACCGTCCTGCTTAAAAGACACACTGTCGTCAAGCCAGATGGAGTTCGTCAGCTGCTGAAGCGCGACGGTTTGCTCTATATTCGCCATATTCGGTTGTTTATACTCCAAATTTGAAAAGCCGTAGAGCCTTCTTGCGTAATTATTGACTTCCTCATACGTTACACCCACCGCGTCAAGTATCTCTTTTCGGGTTTCTCCCGTGGCACACTCGCACGCAAGAGAGAGCGCCATATATACGGAAAGAGGTGAGATAACTACGTTTTCGCTCTCGCCGTACTTTTCGCAAATTTTGTCCGTAAGCTCTGCGGAAAACGCCCCGAGCTTATCAAGGAAAACCTTGTAGTCATCGTCCTTGTAGTAATCGTTGTAATATTTGACTGCCATGGGCTCATCTGCCTTTGCAAGTGCCTTGCTGTAAACCAAAACATCGCACGAGCAAAGCGAAAAGCACATAACGAGAACAAGCAATAAAGCAACTGTCTTTTTCATAATACACCCTCCAATTTCTAATTCTGTTTTTCGGCAATATAATAACTGCCTCCTATTCGGATGAGTATTCGGCTCAAATCCCGGGACTCGGTATATTCATAAATTCTGTAAATACCGACCTCGCCGTTTGCGTTTTCCGTTTCGACGTTTCCAAGGTAATTGCCGACATACTGTAAAAGAACCGTGTCGCCCTCATTATCCGCAACAACACTGCGATAGCTTATGCCGTCATACTCAAATGTATACACTCCCTGCTCCGAAGCACTCGGGGAGTCTGACGTTTCGCCATTTGAATCGGGCGGGGCTGAATCGCCGCTGCCGAGGTTTTGCATACCCGCTATCAAAGACACAGCTCCAATGCCCAAAAGGAGAATGAAGCAAGCGGCGACGGGCAACATTCTCATAACATTTCGTTGACTTTTCCGTCTTTTTACCGCCCTTTCTTTTTCGAGCACATACTCTTCAACAAGGTCATAGTCTATATGGTCGAGAGCTTTGAGAAAATCCTCTTTTTTCATACCTTATAGCCCTCCTTCCCGAGCGCCTCTTCGAGACCCGATTTGATTGCCGATATATCCTTGTTCACGGTGGATTTGCTTACGCCAAGCTCCGCGGCTATCTTTTCGATGGGCTCTGCGACGTAGTAACGGCTCATAAATATGTATCTCTGCCGTTTTGAGAGTGAGCGGACGAAATCGCTGATAATCTTTCCGAGATGCGCCGCCGTATCCTCGTTTTCAAAGGAAGTATCAAAAATCACGCCCTCCAAATCCGAAAGCGACTCGGTAAGTGCGGACGGCACCCTTTTTTGCCTGTTTTTCTCATTGTATCTGTTTATGGAAACACGGCGGATTACCGTCATAAGAAACGCCTTCAAAAAGCTCGGACGCTGGGGCGGCATCGCTTCCCAAGCACCGACGTAGGTATCGTCAAGGCACTCCTCGCAGTCTTCTTTGTTGTATAAAATATTGTAGGCTACCGTAAACAGATATTTGCGGTACTTAAAGTCCGTTTCGTCTATTGCCGCCTCGTCCCTTTGCCAATAAAGCTCGATGATATCCTCATCGGGCATGGGCGTCCTCGATTTGTTGAGCAGAGCCATAAATTTTCCTTTCGCAACCTGTTTGGTTCTTCAAAAAAATATGTCAACAAATTTATCCAAAAGTGTAATATTTTTTGCTTTTTTATTAATTATTTTTTTCTTTTTCCTCTCTCTTCTTTTTTGTTCTGAAATACAGAGTCATAACCGCGACCATAATCATATCGACGACAACCGCTCCCCAGAATACCGGCGAAGAGAGCGATTCGATAAGATTGAGGTCCTTGCCGAGGATAATATAGCTGATTGCACTCGGCGCAAGGGCGATAAGGCTGCTGATGAGATACGGGAAATACGAGAGTCCCGCCGAGCCGAAGAGGAGTCCGAGTCCCTCGTTCGAGAGATTCATAGCGCGAAGAGTGAAGCTGAGCAGAAAAAGATTATCGGTCATTTCGTAATACGGCCGCGCCTTGGGGAATTTGTCAAGCACCTTTTGAATCCAGTCGTCCTTGGTAAGCCTTCCCGTCCAGTACGGCACGGAAATATTGACGATTGTTCCGACTATAACCGCAAAAAGCGCTTCGGGAAAATCGAGCACCGCCATAGTCGTTATGGCAATCACGGCGTACGGAACGAACACGACAAAGCCCTTGATGACAAACGCGGCAATGACCGCAAGTATCGTATAGATTGGATTTTCCCTCGTAATTCTCAAAAAATCCGCTATCGTGAAGTCCTTATTAAACGCGAGAAATATAAGAAAGCCCACGACGCAAATACCCGTAAAGCTTATGGGCAGATATTGTTTGACTTTACTCCAATTTATTTTATTTTTCATAATCATGCGGTCACTCCTTTATTGCTTCCCCCGCCTTGGCTTCTGCCGTAGACGGAGTTTTTTTCAAAAACAATATAAAGAACGGAAAGCTTACAAGCCCCGTAATAACGTCCGAGATTGGTTGCGCTAAAATTATTCCCCTAAGTCCGAACAAGTTGCCCAAAATGAGCAGGACGGGAATGAGCACCGCGCCCGAGCGAAGTATTGCCATAAACGACGCCATAGTAGCCCGTCTTATGCTCTGATAGAGCATATTTACAGACACCGATATCGGCAAAAACCAAAGTCCTATCGACGCGTATCTCATGGCGGGCACGCCAATCTCGATTACTGCCGACTCTTTTTGGAAGAGCGAAACGACAGTGGGCGCAAAAACTGCTCCGAGCGTAGCAAGCGCGCCTACGGAGAGCACGCCGAAGCAGACAAGGAATTTCGTTCCTTTCTTGACTCTGTCGTACTCTTTAAGCTCGTAGTTAAACGACGAGAACGGCTGATAGCCCTGACCTATGCCGAGTCCTACGCACATAACGAAGGACGAATATTTCTGCACTATGCTCATCGCGGCAATCGGTGCGTCGCCGAACGGCTTTATAAGGTTATTGAGCAAGCCGTTTGAAACAGAGGTTAGCCCCTGACGGATAAGCGACGGCAGACCGAGCTTGAATATGTTGAGATATACCTCAAACTCTTTTGATATATATTTTAGCGAGAGCTTGCTCTGCGCCTTCGTCAAAAACAAAGTCAAAAGAATGACAAAGCTCAACGTTTGGGAAACGGCTGTTGAAAGTCCCGCTCCAAAGACTCCGAGCCCGCAAATTCTGATAAGAATATAGTCGCCTGCAATATTGAGAAGTCCGCCCGCAGTAAGACCGAACATAGCGTAAAACGCCTTGCCCTCGTATCGGAGCACGTTATTGAGCACAAGCGAGCCGATAAGGAATGGACAGGACAGCAGTATCCACGTGCCGTAATCCTTTGCGTACGGCAAAATCGTTTCCGTGCTTCCGAGAAATTCGAGAAAGGGTTCAAGAAATCCAAGTCCCAAGGTAAGTATTAAAAGTCCGATAAGACCGCCCGCAAAAAACGCCGTTGACACATAGCCCGACGCACGGTCAAGTCTTTTCTGTGCAAGATACTTCGCCACAAATGTGCCCGAGCCGTGTCCGAGCATAAAGGCAAAGGCCTGAATTATGCACTGAAGCGTGAACAAAATTCCCGTCGCTGCCTGAGGGCTTTCGCCAAGGCCGCCGACGAAATACGTATCCGCCATATTGTATATGTTTGTAATAAGCATCGATACCGTCGTCGGAATACCGAGCGATACGATTAGCTTTGAGACCGACGTTTCGGTCATTTTTTTATGATAAGCCTCTGATGCGTCCATTTTTATCTCCGAATAAGTATTAACCTATTCTAATAATAACACAGTTTCTCTTTTTTTGTCAACGATAAACTAAGTTTTTCTTGCAATTTGAGAATATTTATGGTAGTATATAGTCAGAAAATGTGTGTTTGAGGAGACAGAATATGAAATATAACGTAAAAATCAAAAAATTAAATGAAAACGCGGTTATCCCCACATACGGCTCCCCCTACTCTGCCGGAGCCGACCTTTACAGCGCGATGGACGATACCGTAATTGAGCCCCACACGACGACGCTCGTTAAGACGGGCATCGCTCTCGAGCTCCCCGTAGGCTTTGCAGGACTTATCTATGCGAGAAGCGGTCTTGCTTCAAAAAGAGGTCTTGCTCCCGCCAACAAGGTCGGCGTTGTTGACTGCGATTACAGAGGAGAGGTTATGGTGGCGCTTCACAACCACTCAAATGCTCCTCAGACCGTTGCAAAGGGTGAGCGTATTGCCCAGCTTGTGATAACTCCGTATATAGTGGCTGATTTTGAGGAAGCGGACGAGCTCTCCGACACCGTAAGAGGTGAGGGCGGATTCGGCTCAACCGGCACTAAATAAAGCAAAAAAACGAGAAGCTGTTGCTTCTCGTTTTTTTGCTGACTTTGTCAGCAAACTGAGAGACTGCCGAGAAAGGCAGGGATATTTTTCGTTCTCGTTTTCGTAGCCTTACAAAAGTAAGGCTGAGAACGAGAACGGAAAAAGCAAGTCGGCACAAGGGCTCTCGATGATGCCCTTGTGCCGTTTTTTAGCTGTGTTATAAAGATAACGCCATACTAATTCGATAAAAATTTACTTGCGGTAGCACGGCTTTATCGGCGGTCTAAAACGAGAAGCAACCGCTTCTCGTTTTTTTGTTTACGTTTTTTCGTGTGTCCAGCCCTCTCCGTTTATCTCATGGGCGTGGGAAATCGTCAAAAATGCGCCGGGGTCCTCTCTGTTGATAATGTTCATCAGCTCCGAATACTCGCGGATACTGAACGACACGATTATCACCTTCTTTTTATCCCCCGAATAACCGCCCACAGCGTCAACAATAGTCGTCGTTCTGTCAAGGCACTCAATAACTCCGCGGCTTATCTCCGCGCTCTTGTTTGACACTATTTGAGCCACGTATGCCTGCGAGTTTCCGAGGAACACTCGGTCAATGACCGTCGCGCAAACGAAAGCGGAGATTATACCGAGAAGTGAAAGTACGATATTATTGATAACGAAAACGCCGAGAACGACTATCGTCGCATCGATAATAAATATAACTACGGAGCTTTTGAGCTTTCTGAAAACCTTGCACATCAGGAATGCAAGCACGTCAACACCGCCCGTTGAGCCGCCCGCAAGGAAGGTTATCGCACAGCCTGCACCGACGAATACTCCGCCGAAAACCGCCGCCAGAAGCACGGAAATATCATGATACTCCGAGCCCTGCAAATAGAAGAGTCCGCCGAGCACGTCGGGAGATACGAGCATATATGAAACACTGAAAAGAATGGGATAGAATATTGAGGAAATCAATGTTTTGGCGGCAAAATCCTTGCCGAGAAATATAAGTCCCATAAAGAACAGTATCCAAGTCAATGCCGTAATATAAAAATCAATGCTCAACTCAAGCGGAATTATCTTTTGGAGCACGATTGCAATGCCCGAAATACCGCCCGTTACAAGGTCAAACGGCACGATAAAAACCGCCGTACCTAACGCGAGCACTCCCGTGCCGAAAATCACGAGGAACAAGTTTTTAAGCTGATGCAATATATCTTTTTTGGAAAAAGTTAATTTCATTGAGTACCTCCAAGGTGTTGCTGTATATACGTTTATTATACACCAAGATTTTCATTTTTTCAACAAGCATTTGATTTTTACGGAAAATTTTTGTTGTTTTGCTTCGATTTGCGGAAAAATCGGCAAAACCGCGTTGTCATTTTGCACAAATTTGTGTGATTTTGACTGTTCAAATTAATCAAGTTACCAAAATTGAGATTTTTTTGTCAAAGGTCTTGTATATTTATCAAAAATATTATAAAATAAGTGTGTATGGGAATCAAGCAGATTCCAAACCCAGATAAAAAATAAATTTTATAAAACGGAGGACATTAAAATGTCAGTAAAAGTTGCTATTAACGGATTTGGTCGTATCGGTCGTCTTGCTTTCCGCCAGATGTTCGGCGCTGAGGGTTACGAAATCGTTGCTATCAACGACCTTACAAGCCCCAAGATGCTCGCTCATCTTCTCAAGTACGACACAGCTCAGGGTAACTACCTTGCTATGGGTCATACAGTAGAGTCCGACGACGACGCAGGCACAATCACAGTTGACGGTAAAACACTCAAAATCTACGCTGAAAAGAACGCAGCCGACTGCCCTTGGGGTGAGCTCGGTGTTGACGTTGTTCTTGAGTGCACAGGTTTCTACACATCTAAGGAAAAATCTCAGGCTCATATCAATGCAGGTGCTAAGAAGGTTGTTATTTCCGCTCCCGCAGGAAATGACCTCAAGACTATCGTTTACGGAGTAAACAACGAAACACTTACAGCCGAGGATACAATCATCTCCGCTGCTTCCTGCACAACAAACTGCCTCGCTCCCATGGCTAAGGCTCTTAACGACTACGCTCCCATTCAGTCCGGTATCATGACGACCGTTCACGCTTACACAGGCGACCAGATGGTTCTCGACGGTCCTCACAGAAAGGGCGACCTTCGCCGTGCCCGTGCCGCTGCACAGAACATCGTTCCCAACTCCACAGGCGCTGCTAAGGCTATCGGTCTTGTAATCCCCGAGCTCAACGGTAAGCTCATCGGTTCTGCACAGAGAGTTCCCACCTGCACAGGTTCTACAACAATCCTCGTTGCAGTTGTTAAGGGACAGAACATCACAAAGGACGGCATTAACGCCGCTATGAAGGCTGCTGCTTCCGAGTCCTTCGGTTACAACACAGACGAAATCGTTTCCAGCGATATCGTCGGTATGCGTTACGGTTCTCTCTTCGACGCTACACAGACAATGGTAGCTAAGATTGACGACGACACATATCAGGTACAGGTTGTTTCTTGGTACGACAACGAGAACAGCTACACAAGCCAGATGGTTCGTACAATCAAGTACTTCGCAGAGCTTGCTTAATTTTAACTGAACAGCTAAAACATAAAGGCATCGCGCACGCGATGCCTTTTCAGTATCAAATTCAAAGGACACTTTTTTGAAAGTGCCCTCCGACCACTGATAAAGCCGTGCTACCGCAAGTGTTTTTGACGCATTGGTACGGCACAGCCTTTATAATACAACTATGAAAACGGCACAAGGGCATCATCGAGATACCCTTGTGCCGACTTGCTTTTTCCGTTCTCGTTCTCTGCCTTACCTTTGTAAGGCTACGAAAACGAGAACGAAAAATATCACTGACTTTCTCAGCGGTCTTTCAGTTTTTTATTTCTGATAATCTTATGCCTTGCCCGCAGAACCGAAGAGTTCAATCTTCTCTCTTACGGTTGCCTTGATAGCCTCAACACCGGGAGCGAGGAGCTTTCTGGGGTCAAATCCCTTGCCTACGAGGTCCTTGCCCTCTTCAACGTACTTCCTCGTAGCTGCCGCGAAGGCGAGCTGGCACTCTGTGTTTACGTTAATTTTGGAAACACCGAGGTCGATAGCCTTCTTAATCATATCGGCAGGGATACCCGTACCGCCGTGAAGAACGAGAGGCATAGAGCCCGTCTTCTGCTGAATTGCATCAAGTGTGTCGAATGAAAGACCGGGCCAGTTTTCGGGATACTTTCCGTGAATGTTGCCTATACCTGCCGCGAGCATTGTTACACCGAGGTCTGCAATCATCTTGCACTCTGCGGGGTCTGCACATTCGCCCGCGCCTACGACGCCGTCCTCTTCACCGCCGATAGCGCCGACCTCTGCTTCAAGGGAGATACCCCTCTCACCCGTAATTCTGACGAGCTCTTTCGTCTTTTCGATGTTCTCCTCGATGGGATAGTGTGAGCCGTCGAACATTACGGAAGAAAATCCTGCCTCAATGCAGACAAGAGCGCCTTCGTATGAGCCGTGGTCAAGGTGAAGAGCTACGGGAACCGTAATTCCGAGTCCTTCAATCATACCGTTTACCATTCCTACGATGGTCTTATAACCGCACATATATCTGCCCGCGCCCTCGGAAACACCGAGAATTACGGGAGAGTTCATCTCCTGTGCCGTGAGAAGAATGGCCTTTGTCCATTCAAGGTTGTTAATATTAAACTGACCTACTGCGTAGTGTCCTTCTTTTGCTTTATTAAGCATTTCTTTTGCTGAAACAAGCATTTGAAAATCCTCCAAATATAAATTTTACCGTCAAATATTATATATCATTTCCCTCAAAAAATCAATAGTTTCGGCAATATTTTATGAGATTTTGATATTTTTTTAACCATTTTGCATAAATAAAAATATTAACAGTGCAAAAATATCTTGACAATTTGCCAAAAAGGTTGTAAAATAAGAATGAGTTACTAGATTGAAAAATAGTACTTGTTGGAATATATTGAAAAATTAAACAAAAAAGGAGGTGCAATATGTTTTTGTATGTTCTTATAGCAGTCGTATCGTTGGCAGTCGGCGCTTTCGCCGGAATGATACTCCGAAAAAAAATTGCCGAGGGTAAGATAGGGTCTGCTGAAGAAGAAGCCAAGAGAATCGTCCTTGACGGTGAAAAAGAGGCGGAAACAAAGAAAAAAGAAGCCTTAATTGAAGCCAAAGAGGAAATACTCCGACAGAGGAACGAATCCGAGCGTGAAATGAAAGAGCGCAGAAGCGAGATTTCAAAGACCGAGCGTCGTTTGGTTCAGAAGGAAGAAAATCTCGACAAAAAGAGCGAGGCTCTTGAAAAGAAGAACGAACAGCTTGACAGAAAACTCAAAGACGTCGATGCGATACGCGCTCAGGCGGAAGAGGCACTCGCCAAGCAGTTGACGGTTCTTGAAGAAATTTCGGGTCTTTCCATTAACGAGGCGAAGGAACAGCTTATCGAAAAGGTCGAAAGTCAGGTCAAGCATGAGCTGGCTCAAAGACTTGACGAGCTCGAAACTCAGTTTAAGGAAGAATCCGAAGAAAAGGCAAGAAATATTCTTTCCCTTGCAATTCAGCGCTGTGCTGCTGACCACGTAGCCGAGGCTACTATCTCGGTAGTTGCTCTGCCCAGCGAGGAAATGAAAGGAAGAATCATCGGCCGTGAGGGTAGAAATATCCAAAAGATTGAAACTCTTACGGGCGTTGAGCTCATTATTGATGACACACCCGAAGCTATCACTATTTCGGGCTTTGACCCCGTTCGCCGCGAGGTAGCGAGAATCGCGCTTGAAAAGCTTATCTCCGATGGCCGAATCCACCCCGCAAGAATCGAGGAAATGGTTGAAAAGGCTCAGAAAGAGGTTGACGCATCTGTTAAACAGGCAGGTGAGAGAGCTACGTTTGAGGTCGGAATACACGGTATTCACCCCGAGCTTGTAAAGCTTCTCGGACGTTTGCGTTACCGTACAAGTTACGGTCAAAACGTACTTAAACATTCTATTGAGGTTGCTTTCTTAGCAGGTATCATGGCTGAGGAGCTCGGCGTTGACGCGGCTACCGCAAGACGCGCGGGACTTCTTCACGATATCGGCAAGGCGTTCCCCCACGACGTGGAGGGCTCTCACGTTGAGATTGGCGTAAACGCCGTTAAAAAGTACAAGGAAAGCAAGGAAGTAATCCACGCTATCGAAGCTCACCATAACGACGTTGAGCCCAAAACGATAGTCGCGGTACTCGTTCAGGCGGCAGACGCTATTTCTGCTGCAAGACCCGGCGCAAGACGCGAGGATATGGAAAACTATATCAAGCGTTTGCAGAAGCTTGAGGAAATCGCAACGAGCTTTGACGGAATCGACAAGGCTTACGCTATTCAGGCAGGACGCGAGGTTCGCGTTATGGTTAAACCCGAGCAGGTTAACGATGAGGGCATGAAGCTCATTGCGAGGGAAATGGCTGCTAAAATTCAGGCTGAAATGAAATACCCCGGTCAAATCAAAGTTCATTTGATCAGGGAGAGCAGAGTCGCTGATTTTGCAAAATAAACTGCTCACTTCTCAAACAACTGTTATCGTTGTTTTTAATATAGATTTTATAATAAAACCAACATGAGAGTTACTCGACGGCAGTCGATTGAGTATAAAAGAGGTGCTACGCTATGGCGTAGCACCTCAATTTTTATTTGTTTTTACATTTCATTGTAATCGTGAACGTCGTGCCGTCCTCGGCGTTGCTCTCGACGGAAATCTTTGCTCCTATCATATCGCATTTTTTCTTCGCTATCGAAAGTCCCAAGCCGTGACCGCCGACTTCCCTCTCCTTATTCGTGCGGTAAAACCTCTCAAAAATGTGGGGTAGCTCGTTTTCTTTTATATATTCGCCCTTATTATTGATGGTGAAAACCGCCTTTTTCGATGACTGATGCAGTCCGACGGTTATTTTTTCGTTTTCATAGCTGTATTTGATCGCGTTATCGAAAAGTATTTCAAGCACCTTGGCAAACGTGGCACGGTGGGTTTTTGCGATGATATTCGGCTGAATGTCGCCCTCAATCGTGATATTTTTCTCAAACGCGACGACCTCAAACTGCAAAATGGCGTTCTCGACCGTTTCGCTGATATCCGTTTCGCCCAATTTCAGCTCCTCTTTCGTCGCCTCGCTCTTGGCAAGCTCAAGCATCTTGTTGACGAGGTCGCTCATTCTGCCCGCTTCCTCGTTCGTGCTCTCTATCCACTTCATCTGCGACTCGACCGTACTGTCCTTGTGGGCGGCGAGGATATTGTTGTTTGCTAAAATTACCGTCAGCGGTGTTTTCAAGTCGTGCGAGGCGTCAGCCAAGAACTGCTTTTGCTGTTCCCAAGCCTTTTCAACGGGGGCTATGGCGATATCCGCCAGACGCTTACTTATATATAGGAAAAGAAGAAGGCTGAAAAACGCTCCAAAGCAAGCCTGAGAAACGGATTCGCGCAAGCGCTCAGTCAAATGCTCTCTTGAAACGAATGAAATCAGCACTCCGCCCGGAGTTTTCTTCTGCATATAGCTGAGTCCCGCACGCGGAATAACACCCCTTTCATAGTCGTTTTCAAGAACTTTTGACGTAAGACGATTCAAAAAATTCGGCGTGAGGTCATTCTCCGTTACGGAAACTACTGTGCCGTCTTCCAGAACGAACACGGTGAGCTCCGTATCGTAAACGACCTTATCGGGTGCTTTTTGAAGGTTTGGCAAAAGCATCGGATTCTTTTCGGCAATTGCTATATTCTCCTCAAGCGTGTCCGTGATTTTTCCCTCTTCAATAAAGAAGGTCATCAGACACAGAGAAAAGAAGATAGTCACGACGACAATGCCAATCGAGAACATATTATTCAAAATAAATTTCAGTTTGAGCCGTTTTAACATAAAAGTCCTCTTTTCTTATCAGCTTTTTGCAGTCAGCTTGTAGCCGAGCTTTTTTACCGACTGAATTTCAACGCTCGACTCAACGAAGTGGAGCTTTTTGCGCAGGAACGATATATACGCCTCAACGTTATTGTCGCCCGCGTCGGAATCATATCCCCAGATTTTCGTTATAAGGTCGACCTTTGAGATGATGACCTCGGGCTTTGCAAGGAACATTTTGAGCATTTCACTTTCCTTGAAATTGAGGTGTATATTCTTTGAATTGTTCACGCAGGATAGCTTTGAGCTGTCCAAGTGAAGAATGATATCACCGAATCTCATCTCGTCGAGAATGACCTCTCCGCGGCGGCGTGTGAGAACGCGCAGACGGGCGAGAAGCTCGTCGGGCGAAAAGGGTTTGGTCATATAGTCGTCAGCGCCCGCGTCAAGTCCCGTTACCTTGTCGGAAACCGTATCCTTGGCGGTGAGCATCAGTACGGGTGTCATAATCTTTTTCTTGCGGAGCTCACGGCAGACCTCAAAGCCGTTCATCGACGGCAGCATTATATCGAGTATGATACAGTCGTATATTCCGCTCTCACCGTAGGCAAGACCGTCCGCGCCGTCATAGACGACGTCAACCATATATTTTTTATCAAGAAGAATGTGCGAGAGCGCGTCGGCAAGTCGCTTTTCGTCTTCAACAATCAATATGTTCATTTATTTACTCCGTCCTTTTTTATATTTTTATTATAATACATAATCTGTGATTCTGCAAGTCATTTTAACTTATAATACTTAAAAAATGCTTAAAGAGGAAAGAATAAAAGTCAAAAATCAACTTTCTTTGACGATTTTTCAAGTTTTTTTAAGAAAACCTATATAAAATTAATCCGTAATGTGGTATAATTAGACTGTAAAGCCGTAAACAAATTTGAGAAGGGAGAGCGATATGAGTGATATTATGATTTTCAAGCGGTATGAAAAAAAGTATCTTCTCACAAAAGACGAGCTTGACATGCTTATGCCGAAAATCAGAAAGTATATGGTTCCCGACAAGCACGGGCTTTCTGCCGTGTGCTCCCTCTACCTCGACACACCCGATTATCTGCTAATCAGAAATTCCATTGATGCAAAAGCATACAAGGAAAAGCTGAGGATAAGAAGCTACGGAGTGCCCGACGACGACACCAAAGTATTTTTTGAAATCAAAAAGAAATACAGGGGCATCGTTTACAAGAGGAGAGTTTCTATGAAGAAAAATACGGCGTTTGAGTATATCGAGAGCGGAGTTCCGCCGATAGACACTCAAATAATGCGGGAAATCGACTATCTGATGAAATTTTACCGTCAGCCGAAGCCCGGTGTCTGCATCCTCTGCCAAAGAGAAGCGTATTTCGCCTCGGACGACCCCGATGTTCGTCTGACGTTTGACCGCGACCTAAGATACAGATTTGGGTTTCCGAATAAAGAAAACATCGCGGACGGCGTCCCGATAGTCGCAGACGGTGAGTGTGTTATGGAGATAAAGACGGCGGGTGCTATGCCTTTGTGGCTCGCACGTGCTCTGTCGGAGTGCAAAATATATCCCAAATCCTTCTCCAAATACGCCAATGCATACTTTGATATTACAAGGAGAAATGAAAAATGAACATTTTTGCAAATATTTTAACAGGTGAGATGACCATAGACACCTATCTTTTGAGTGCCCTTGCGTCCATAATATGCGGCATTTTAGTGGCGTTTGCGACTGTCTTCCGCCAAAGGATTTCAAAAAGCTTTTTCGCAAGTCTTATAATTCTGCCCCTTGCGGTGCAAACTGTAATTGTAATGGTTAACGGCAATATCGGCGCCGGAATTGCGGTAGCGGGTGCTTTTTCAATCATTCGTTTCCGTTCCGTGCCCGCAAAAGCAAAGGATATCGTATCGATTTTCGTAACGATGACCGCAGGTCTTACCTGCGCATCGGGCTATATTGGAATTGCGGTGGTATTTACGCTCATCGCGTGCCTTTGCATAGTCGTGCTCTCGCTTATCAGAATAAAGAGCGAGGACGAATTTGAGCTCCGCATAACGACTCCCGAAAACCTCAATTTTGAGGGTACTTTCAGCGACCTTTTCGAAAAGTACACGAGCAAATGCTCCCTTGTTTCAGTCAAAAGTGCGAACATGGGAAGCCTATACAAGCTTACATACAGAATAAATCTTAAAAACGAGGGCGATATAAGAAAGTTCATCGATGATATCCGAGTACGCAACGGAAATCTTGAGGTGGCAATATTCAGGCCCGAGGGAAATATTGAGGAACTGTAATGAAAAACAAAGCTATAATAAACAAAGCGATTGCCCTGCTCCTTGTGTGTGTGATGATGCTTTTCACACTTGCCTCGTGCGATGGCATAGGTGATGTCAACTCGGGCAACGGTATAAACGACAAACTCGGTAATATTGACACGTCCTTCGGCGGTGATGACCTATCCCCTTCCTATTCGGAAGACGGTGCAACAACCGTAAAATTTTCGAACGGAAGTATTGAAATAAACGGCAAGGGTGCAAATGCCGACGGCACGGATTTACTTATTTCGGGCGCGGGCACATTTATCATCTCCGGCAACTGTCAGGACGGCTCTATTGAGGCGGATATAGGTAAGGGTAAGGAGGCTGTCATAGTTTTTGACGGACTTACGCTTCACAACTCAAACGGGCCTGCTATCTATATCAAGAGCGGTAAAAAAGTAACCTTGACTCTCGCAGACGGAGCTGAAAACACCCTCTCCGACGGAGACGGATACAGTATGACCGACGGCGCCGGCACGGTTGACGGAGTTATTTTTTCAAAATCAAACCTCGTTATCAACGGCAAAGGTTCTCTTTCTGTTAATGCGGAAAATCTCCACGGAATAGTTTCAAAGGACTCGCTCACGATATGCGGCGGCAACATAAGCGTGTCGGCGGTGGGCGCGGGAATTTGCGGTAAGGACAGCCTTAAAATAACGGACGCTACGGTAAAAATAAGCGCAGGAAGTGACGCTCTTCGCGCCGACAACGCCATTGACGAAGGCTTGGGATATATCTATATTCAAAGCGGCACTTTTGACCTCACGGCAAACAACGACGGTCTCGACGCATACTCGATAGTCAAGATAGACGGCGGTTCATTTACTATAAAAACCTTGTCAAAGCTCAGCACCGAGTCCTCAAAAGCAATTAAGGGCGGCGAAGGCATTGCGGTGTCGGGCGGTCAATTTAACATCGACTCACAGGACGACGCGCTTCATTCAAACGGGGATATTGCAATATCGGGCGGCAGCTTCATAATTGACACGGGCGACGACGCTATTCATACCGATAACACGCTTGAAATATCGGGCGGCAACATTGATATCACAAATTCCTACGAGGGCATTGAAGCAACCGATATAATCATTTCGGGCGGATATATTGATATCACCTCAACCGACGACGGAATGAACGCCGCAGGCGGTAATGATTCAAATACAGGTGTAACGGGCAGACCGGGCGGTGATATGTTCGGCTCTGGTACAGGCTCGATTAAGATAAGCGGCGGATATACGGTAATTCACAGCGAGGGCGACGGCGTTGACAGCAACAATTCTATCGAAATAAGTGGCGGTATCGTCTTGGTTGACGGTCCTTCAAGAGGCGGAAACGGCTCGCTTGACTACAACTCAAATGCCAAAATCACGGGCGGTGTTGTCATAACCCTCGGCACGAGCGACATGGCACAGAATTTCTCCGAGGCAAAACAGGGCTCTATCCTTGTAGGACTTAACGGCTCCGCTTCGTCGGGCACAGTCTTGAGTCTTTGCGATGAAAACGGCAACATGATACTTGCATTCACCTCAACGAAATCTTTTTCTTGCGCGCTCTTCTCCGCTCCCGAGATAAAGAACAGCGGAACGTATTCGGTATATATGAACGCCACCGTTTCGGGACTTGACAAAAACGGATTTGCTCACAACACAACGCAAGAGGGCGGAACGCTTCTCGGCTCGCTGACTATGAGCGGATATATTTACGGTCAAAGCTCGGGCATGGGTGGCAGACCGACCGGACCGCGTTGATTTAACGCAAAAAACGATAGCCCGTACGGGCTATCGTTTTGGATTTATTGAGTTTGATTTAATTTAATTCTCTCCTAAAACCTCTCCGTCAACGGCAACGGTAGCTTTCTTATTCTTTGCGATGGTGATTATCGCTCTGCTCTCACCGAGCTTGAAAGCGTCCTGACTCTCGCCGAAGAGCTTGGCTGAATAAAGCGGATACGTATTTCCGTTGATAGTTATTTTAGCGCGCGAAAAGAGCGTGCGGGGAGAATAGTGAATTACGTGCTTCGTGCCGTCTATTTCGGTTATCCAAGTTTGCTTTTTTGCCATTGTACTTACCTCCGTATGTTTTACATAAATATTGTAGCATATCGGAAAAACAATGTCAATAGCAAAAAAATTAACAAATTATACCTATACTTTTTTTCGGCAGAGTAGTATTATTAGTATGGATTATTTTTAGCGAAGGGAGAATTTTTCAAATGTTCGGATATGTGTTGACGGATAAGCCGTCCCTTCGCATTCGTGAATTTGATTATTACAGGGCTACATACTGCGGTCTTTGTCATGCTATGGGCAAGTGCACGGGCTGTATTTCGCGTCTGACTTTAAGCTACGATATGACCTTTTTCGTCCTTTTGCGCGAAATGCTTGATGGCGTAAACGTCGAATTTGAAAAAAAGAGATGCCCCCGCCACCCTCTGCGCGCCATTGACACGGTAAAAACAAATCCCGAGCTCAGATATTGCGCGTACGTCAGCGGCATTATGACCGCGGGAAAAATCCGCGACAGCATAAGCGACGAGAACGGTGCCAAGCGCACGCTCGCAAGACTTCTCGGATTGGTTTTTTCCAAGATGGAGAAAGAGTCCGAAGATGCTCTCCCCGAGCTTTCACACCTCGTCAGAGATAAGCTCGCAGAGCTGTCCGAGCTTGAAAAGAACGAGGTAGCGTCCATTGACAAGCCTGCGGATATTTTCGGGCAGATAATGGCGTCGCTCCTCTCATTCGGTCTTGATGGAGAAAAAAAGCTGATTGCGGACAAAATCGGCAATCGCGTGGGCAGGTGGGTTTATATGGTCGACGCCTTCGACGATTACGAGCGCGACAGAAAGAGCGGCTCGTACAATCCCTTCGTGCTCCTCTACGGCAAGGCGGATTTTTCTGAGGACGATATGCTCTCGGTTTCAAGCATGCTTGAAGCGGAGCTTGCAATCGCCATGAGCGCCATTGATTTGCTCGATGACGATGCGGACGCAAATCGCTCCGAGATAATCAAAAATATTCTCTGCCTCGGTATGCCCGCGAGTGTGAGGCGCGTGTGCGACAGAAAAACGAAGGACAAAGACAAAAACAAATCTTGAATTTAATCATTTACTATATATTTTCACAGGAGAAATTTAATGAAAGACCCTTACAAAGTGCTCGGCGTTGACCCGAGCGCAACAGACGAAGAAATTAAAGACGCTTACCGCGCCCTCGTCAAAAAATATCACCCCGACAGGTTTGCGGACAGCGACCTTGCAGAGCTTGCAAACGAGAAGATGAAGGACATAAACGCCGCTTACGACGAGATACAGAAAATAAGAAGCGGCGGCTCAAATCAGAACAGAAATTCTTCATACGACGGCGGTTTTAATCCCGGAAGCTCCTCAAACAGCGAGTTCTACACCCGAGTCCGACAGTTCATCAATATGGGAAGCATATTTGAAGCGGAGCAGATGCTCATTTCAACGCCACAGCAGACGAGAGGTGCCGAGTGGCACTATCTTTACGCTTGCGTAATGGTCAAAAAAGGACATTACGCCGACGCACAAAGATATTTTGATATGGCTTGCAATATGGACCCGAACAATTTTGAATACAAAAATGCAAGAAATCAGTTCCGCATGAGAGCAGAGCACAACGGCACTTACAGAACCTATCAGTCAAACGGTTGCTGCGATATGGACTGCTGTACCTCGCTCGTGTGTGCCGACTGTTGCTGTGAATGTATGGGCGGCGACCTCATTCGCTGCTGTTAAGGTGCGCTATGGCAAAGAAAAAACCTACCTTTGACAAGCGCATAGTCGTCGCAGGCGTGCTCGTGGCGCTGTCCGTAATAATACTTTATCTCGGCTCAGCCATTGAGGTGCTCGACCTCACCATGAGCGCCATAGTATCCCTGCTCATTGTGATAATAGTCATCGAAATGGGTTATTCTTACGCATGGCTGACATTCGTGTGCACGTCAATACTCTCGCTAATAATGCTTCCTCAAAAAACGTCTGCAATATTCTACGTCTGCTTCGTGGGCTATTATCCGATACTTAAATCGTACATTGAGAGAATACATTCCGCTCTTGCGCGCTGGGCAATCAAGCTCGTTGCAGGAAATCTGGCAATAGGCTTTATGTTCCTCGTCATTCGCCTGTTTGTCCCCGATGAATTTGAGAACGAGCTTCTTACCGTTACCTATATTCTCGGCATAGTGGCGTTTGTTATGTTCGATATCGCGCTATCAAAGCTTATAACCTTGTATTTCAAAATGTTAAGAGAGAGATTTAAGCTATATAAATTTTTGAAATAAGACAAAAGCACAGAACCCGAAAACGAGTTCTGTGCTTTGCTTTTTTCGTCAAACAAATCAATTTATTTATTTATTTATGAATTTGACTGCCGTGCCGTAGACTATTACCTCTGCCGCGCCCTGCATAATTGCGGAAGAAGCGTAGCGGATATTTACAACCGCATCTGCACCGAGTGCCTCAGCCTCTTCAACCATTCTTTTGGTAGCAATCGCGCGCGCCTCGTTCATCATCTCGTTATAAGCCTTGAGCTCACCGCCGACGAGTCCCTTAAAGCTCTGCGTGATATCCCTGCCGATATTTTTCGACTGAATCGTGCTTCCCTTCACTATGGAAAGCGTTTCAAGCTCTTTTCCGCTGATATAATCAGTATTTACTAATATCATCTTCTTCACCTTTCCTTATTTCGTTGATTCTTTCTACACACACGTAAATCATAAGCCCCGACAAAGCGAGGGGGATAATTCCCAAAATATATTTCAAAATTCCGTCCACCAAAGAAATCAGGACTCCGAAATAAAAAATATAATAAACTATGAGGATTACCGATATTACGATGGGTGCAATATATTTCTTTATACGAGGATTCACAACTTTCCCCCCTATTCAATATCAATATCGAGCGGTGCGTCAATATCGTCCGATACGTATTTTCCGTTTTTCTTTCTCTGCTTGACACATTCCGTAAGCAAATACTCTATCTGACCGTTTATTGAGCGAAAATCGTCCTCTGCCCACGACGCGAGCGCCGCATAGAGCTTTGCCGATACGCGCAGAGGTATTTGTTTCTTTTCGTTTTCGGGCTTACCCATATCAATACAAGCTTCCCGAATTTACTATGGGCTGTGCGTCGCGGTTTCCGCAGAGAACTACGAGGAGGTTGGATACCATAGCCGCTTTTCTCTCCTCGTCAAGAACGACTGTATTGTTCTCGGAAAGACGTTCAAGAGCCATTTCTACCATGCCTACTGCTCCGTCAACTATCATCTTTCTTGCGTCGATAATAGCGGACGCCTGCTGACGCTGAAGCATTACTGCCGCAATCTCCGTAGCGTATGCGAGGTAAGTAATTCTCGCTTCGACTATCTCGATACCCGCATTTTCAACTCTTGCCTGAATTTCGTCGCGGATACGGGACGCAACTATTTCGCTCGAACCGCGAAGGCTTCCGTCGTCCGCAAGTCCGTCTCCCGTCGTGTCAACGCCGGGGGCTACGTCGTAGGGGTAGTTTCTTACGATATTACGAAGTGCCGTGTCGCATTGAAGAGAAAGAAATTCCTTATAGTTATCAACGTTGAATACCGCCTTTGCCGTGTCAACTATCTTCCAGGTTACGGCTATTCCTATTTCAACGGGATTGCCGAGGCAGTCGTTGACCTTCTGGCGGTTGTTGTTGAGAGTCATTATTTTAAGGGATATTTTTTTGCTTACAGATGAAGCAGAGGAAATCTGCTGTCCGTCCGGGTTAATAGGCATAACGGGTTTCTTTTTAACGTCGCCGCTCTGGTTGAGCTCGGTAGCAGCAGCGGGGTTTACGCTCTGACAGAAAGGATTGATAAAGAAGAAACCGTCGCCCTTTATCGTTCCGTAGTATTTACCGAAAAGAGTGAGTACGAGAGCCTCGCGGGGCTTGAGGATACGAAGTCCGAGGAAGGGTATCCACGCAAAGCACATAACGATAAGGTCTGCTATCATCAATACTGTTCCGAGCACGTCGCTTTCATTATTTTCAAGACGAATTGCTGCCACAACAAGCAGAGCGATGAGCAAAATCCAAAGCGCAATCATCAAAATGAGCGCGAGCATACCGTTTTTCTTATTTTGTAACACTTTTTCAGTCATAATTATGTCCTCCTTTAACTGTTCTTAGTGTTTTACAGTATTATGATATCACTTTGATATCATTTTGTCAATATATTTTTTGAAAAATATAAAAAATCCGACGGAAATCCGTCGGATTTTTTGTTTATTAAATTCAATTTGTTTGAACTATAACGTTTCCGTCGGAGCACGCAACCGCAATATAGCCTGAAATTGCCGACCCCTCGTACCAACCGTCATCTTTTTCTATTTCGTGCCACTCTTCAACAGTACCGTTATATTTAATTGTATCAAGGTTGTTGCAGAGCCCGAAAGCACCGTTTCCTATGTATTCAAGTGTGGAAGGCAAGGAAACCTCCGTCAATGTCGTACAGTTTGCAAACGCGTAAGCGTCGACAGTTTCAACGCCCTCTGCCATCTGCACCAAGGCAAGATTTTGACAGCTTCCGAAAGCATAATTGCCAATCTTTCTGATATTCGAGGGAATATTCAGCTCATAAATTCCCGACCAGCCCGAAAAAGCGCCGTCCTTTATCTCCGTAACGGGCAAGCCGTTATGCTCGTTAGGAATAACGTCAGCAGTTAAGGCAATTATCGGGTTGCGAAAAATTGCCCAAACAACGTATCCGTCGCCTGACTCGTTAAGTTCGTAAACGTAGTTACCGTTTATCTCGCAGGAGCACAGAAAAAGCGTGCTCAAAATAAATACAAATGCAAGTAAAAAAGATAATTTTTTCATGAAATCGCCTCCCTTAAAAGTCATCTTTTGGTTCATTATATCACAGTAGCGCACAAAAATCAACACTTTTTATAAAATTAAGCAAATTGTTTCCATAATATACCTAAAATTCATGAGGTGCACCGCATTAAAGGACTCATTTTAGCTTATGGGCCTTCCCCAAATGAGCATTTATGCGGTGCGTGCCGTGCTCCGCACCACGCAAAAATGGGAGCCCGACTCGGCTATTATACACCATCTGATTTTATTTGTCAATATTATACTGTAAATTTTTTCTTTATATTTCCCGCAAAAAATACAATAAAGCTCAATTTTTTTGCTTGATTTTTTCAAAAAACAGTATATAATATATATGTAAGAAGGTGAAAATTTGAAAAAATACGATATAAGCGGTATGACCTGCTCTGCGTGCTCCGCCAGAGTCGAGAAGGCGGTTTCCGCGCTTGACGGAGTTCAGTCTTGCGCGGTAAATCTGCTCACAAACTCAATGGAGGTCGAGGGCTCGGCAAGCGATGCGGAAATCATCAGTGCCGTGGTCAAGGCGGGCTACGGGGCAAGCGTCGCAGGCAAAAATACCGAAATCAGAAAAGATAAATCAAACGAAAAGCAGGTAAACGGGGAGATAAAGACGTTAAAGAACAGATTTTTCATCTCGCTCGGCTTTCTCGTGGCGCTCATGTATATATCAATGGGGCACGTCATGTGGGGATTCCCTCTCCCGCAAAGGCTTGAGGAAAATCACGTAGCGCAGGGCATAATACAGATGCTTCTGTGCGTGGTGATAATGTTCATTAACCGCAAATTCTTCACGAGCGGAATTAAAACTGCTCTCCATTTAGCACCCAATATGGACACGCTCGTGTCGCTCGGCTCGGGAGCGTCGTTTATATACAGCCTTGCCCTGCTCTTCCTTATGACCGAAGCACAGATGCAGGGAAATATCGAGCACGTAATTCATTACAAGCACGACTTCTATTTTGAGTCCGCCGCGATGATACTCGTGCTCATCACGCTCGGCAAGATGCTTGAAGCAATAGCCAAGGGCAGGACTACCGATGCACTTGATAAGCTCGCAAGCCTTGCGCCCGACAATGCAAACATTGAACGCGACGGTAAGGAAATATCCGTGCCCGTCGCTGATGTCAAGGTAGGCGACGTATTTACCGTGCGCCCCGGAGAGAGTATTCCCGTTGACGGAATAATAATCGAGGGCGAGAGTGCCGTGGACGAATCCTCGCTCACCGGCGAGAGCATTCCCGTCGACAAAGGAGTCGGTGAGAGCGTCTACTCTGCCACTATCAACCGCTCGGGCTTCATAAAGGCACGCGCAACCGAGGTCGGAGATGACACGATGCTCTCGAGGATTATCAAAATGGTCAGCGACGCCTCGTCAAGCAAAGCACCCATCGCAAAGCTCGCGGACAAGGTTTCGGGAATTTTCGTGCCGACGGTTATCGCTATTTCCGTCGTTACGTTCATCGTATGGAGCTTGCTTGGCAGAGAAACAGGCTATTCTCTGACGCGCGCGATTTCTGTGCTCGTAATAAGCTGCCCCTGCGCGCTGGGGCTCGCCACTCCCGTTTCCATTATGGTCGGAAGCGGAGTCGGTGCAAAGCACGGAATACTCTTTAAGAACGCGACCTCGCTTGAAGAAGCGGGAAAGATTAGAGTTATAGCACTCGATAAAACGGGCACGATAACCGTCGGAGAACCGAAGGTTACGGACGTTTTCTGCGCTGACGGTATAGATGAAAATGAGTTTATCACACTTGCATATTCGCTTGAAAAGCAGAGCGAGCACCCTCTGTCCCGCGCAATTTTGCTCTACGGAGAGCAAAAAAACGCAACTGCTATCCCCGTCAAAGCCTTTAAGGCAGTATCGGGCGGCGGAGTTGAGGGAGAGATTGACGGTGCGGCGGTACGCGGAGGAAACGGAGCGTATATCGAAAAGTACCTTTCCCTGCCCGCCCCGCTCAAAGCAAAGGCAGACGAGCTTTCCGCCATGGGCAAAACGCCGATGTTCTTTATTAAAAACGACACCGCACTCGGTCTTATTGCCGTTGCGGACACAATAAAATCAGACGCAAAGGAAGCTGTTTCCAAGCTTAAAAAAATGGGAATCAAGACCGTTATGCTCACCGGCGACAACGAGCGCACTGCTCGCGCCATAGCCCGCGAAGCGGGTGTTGACGAGGTTATCGCAGACGTTCTTCCCGACGGCAAGGAAAAGGTCGTTCGTAATTTCCAGACTCTTGGAAAGGTTGCCATGGTCGGCGACGGAATTAATGACGCGCCCGCTCTCACCGCCGCAGACACGGGCATTGCAATAGGAAGCGGAAGCGATATCGCCATTGACAGCGCCGACGTAATTCTCATAAAGAGCGACGTTGCCGACATTCCCGCTTCAATTAAATTAAGCCGTGCGACGCTGAATAATATAAAGTTGAGTCTTTTCTGGGCGTTTTTCTACAACTGCCTCGGCATACCGCTAGCGGCAGGCGTGCTCGTGCCCCTCGGAATAACTCTTAATCCCATGATTGCCGCCGCGGCTATGAGCCTGTCCAGCTTCTGCGTCGTAACGAACGCATTGAGGCTCAATCTCGTTGACATTTATAAAAAACAAAAATCACATGATAAGAGGTTTAAGAAAATGACAAAGACAATTCATATTGAAGGAATGATGTGCTCCCACTGTGAGGGACACGTAAAAAAGGCACTTGAAGCTCTCAACGGCGTTGAAAGCGCAACACCCAGCCATACCGATAAGAAAGCAGTCGTTACTTTGACCGCTCCCGTCAGCAACGAGGCACTCAAAGCCGCAGTTGAAGGTGAAGGTTATACGGTTGTTGGGATAGAATAAGAATTTTGTTAGAAAAAATATCCAAAAAAACTTTTGTAGAGCCTCGCGGCAAGAGTCCGCGCAAACGGGATTTGTCGCGGAGCGACAAATTTTCAGGGTGTAAAGCGTGAGAACGCTTTACACCCTGAATTTCTTCTCTTTCTGCGAGCGAGAAGAAAAACCCGTTTGCTGACGGACGGATAGATGCGAGGTTTCGGCTACGGATGTTGATAGCAAACGAGTTCGCAACGAACCCAATCGGTCGTTTTACCCCGCTTTTTCAAAAGCGGGCGCCCGAGCGGCGTGAGCGGAAAAACGGCGTTTCTCTTTTGCGAACTTTTCTCTTTGAGCCTTTTCCCTCAAAGAGAAAAGTGGATAAGGGAGATTTGCTGTCCTCATGGCTGTTGATAGCAAAAGAGCGCGTACCGTACCTATTCTCATGTTTTATTATGTTGTTTGTGTTGAAAAACGGGGCGTCGAGGACGTCGCCCCCTACGATTGCTGTGTTCGCACCGCACCCAAGCGATTGTTTTCCCCCGCTTTTTCAAAAACAAGGCGGGGCGTCGGGGACGCCGGTCCCTACGGTTGTTGCGCGTGCACAGCACCCAATCGGTTGTTTTCGTCCACCTTTTTCAAAAGCGGGCGTAGCGTGCATAGCACGATTCGAGCGCAGTGGCGTCGCCCCATGCAAAATAACATTAAGATAGCGTAAAAGTTGACAGATACGTTATTATTCTAAATTACATTCAGATTATAATGAAAAACCGCTGACAAAAAGAAAAAGTCCCAAGGACTTACGTCCTCGGGACTTTGGTGGGGGATGGTGGATTCGGACCACCGAAGTCAGTGACAACAGATTTACAGTCTGCCCCCTTTGGCCGCTCGGGAAATCCCCCAAAAAAATGGAGCTGGTGATCGGAGTCGAACCAACAACCTGCTGATTACAAATCAGCTGCTC
>JBJDZG010000018.1:0-55942 GCA_051867875.1 Eubacteriales bacterium | reverse complement strand
GGCGGGGCTACGCGCCCCACCGCCCGCGCCCGCTTTTGAAAAAGCGGGGGAAAACGCAGATTTGGTGCGGTGCGCACGTAACAACCGCAGGGGGCGACGTCCTCGACGCCCCGAAAAACGCCCCGACAGATTTTTTCGTCTGTCGGGGTATTTCGTCTTTATGAAAATTAACTTTTTGCCTTCGTTTTTTGTGTTCGCACTCGCCCAAGCGACTGTTTTCTTACACCTTTCCCCAAAAAAGGCGCATCTTTATAAACTGTCTTTCTACTCCCCTGCGCGCAAAATGTCGCCTACGGAAACCTCAAACGGCACTTTTACGAAAAAGTGCATAAACGGGTGAGGTGCGCTTTCTATGGGTTCTCCGTTAGTGTCGCGCAAATCCGTGACAGTCAGTGCACGTCCGACAGCGTTTGGCGAAATTATCTCGGCACTGTCGCCGACTTTCGCCTTATTCTTCTGCATAAAGAGATAGAATTTGCCGTCAGATGAATTTTTATTCAGTATTTCCTGAATCTTTTTTTCGTCCTCGCTCATTTCGCAAGCCGTCGCAAAGTACGATTTTTCACGAATGTATCCCGTGGTAGTCGCAAGCTGTGCGTTGTCCATAGGATAATCAAAATAGAAGCCCGTGCAGTATTCGCGGTGGCTGACGGACTCGAGCTCGCGCAGCCAGAGGGGGTTGAATTTGTAATTTTCACCGTCGAGGTAGTACGCGTCGATAGCCATTCGGTAAGCGTTGGAAACGACCGCCGTATAGTAGGCGCTCTTCATTCTGCCCTCGATTTTGAATGAGCTTATTCCCGCCTCAATCAGCTCGGGAACGTGCTCGATAGTGCACATATCCTTTGACGACATGATGAACGTTCCCAGCTCATTTTGCTCGACGGGAAGCGGAAAATCGGGCCTTTTTTCTTCATAAAGCGTAAAATTCCAACGGCAGGGCTGAGCACACGCACCGCGGTTTGCGTCCCTGCCCGTGATGTGGTGGGAGAGCATACAGCGACCGCTGTAGCTGACACACATTGAACCGTGAATGAACGCTTCAAGCTCGATTTCCTCGGGGATTCCCGCGCGGATTTTTTTGATTTCTCCGAGGGTCAGCTCGCGCGCGAGCACAAGTCTTTTTGCTCCGAGGCGGACGTAAGCCATCGCCGCCGCCACGCTCACGATGCTAGCCTGAGTGGAAACGTGAATCTCCATCTCGGGCAAAATTTCTTTGACAGTCGCCATGACGCCGAGGTCGGCGACAATCATCGCGTCGATTTCGCAGTCCTTCAAATTGCATAAATATTCACGTAAAACTGAATATTCGTGCTCGTGCGGCATCGTATTTACGGTCAGATAAACCTTTTTTCCTCGCTCGTGGGCGTATTTTACCGCCTCAAAAAGCTCCTCGTTGGTAAAATTGTCCGCTGCGGAACGCATTCCGAACATATTTCCCGCCAGATATACCGCGTCCGCGCCGTAAAGCAGTGCCGCCTTCATTTTTTCAAAATTCCCCGCAGGGGATAATAACTCAACTCTGTTTTCTCTCATTAATTTTTCGTTCCTTATCTTGCTGATTGCGATTTCTTCTCATTCTGATTATAATATATTCCCGCCGTTATGTCAAGTGAAAACAATCAAATCGGCACGTTTCAAGTCAAGCTTTTTGTTTTTGAAAAAATGGATTTGCAAAAAAGCTCGTTTGTCTTGAAAAGTGTACTTTTATATAGTATAATGACAATATAATTCAGAAGAACGCGCCGCGCGCCGTTTCAAAATCCAAATTCACGAAAAGCGAGGACAATAAGATGAAAAACGTGGAAATAGTCGGCAAGAATTATTCAGGCCACTGGGACGCCTGCCGTGTGGCGTGCAGGGCAGTGGTCCTGCGCGATGGGGAAATTCTCATTTCATACGAAACGCTGACGGGGCAGCTGATGATTCCCGGCGGCGGAATAGAGCCGGGCGAGGATGAGGCGGAATGTTGCGTCCGCGAGGTCGCAGAGGAGACGGGACTCCTCATAAAAGTGTCCGAATGTATGCTTGAAATCGACGAATATTACGAAAATATGAAACTCATCAGTCTGTATTTTCTCGGCGAGATGGCAGGCTCGGCACAGATGAAGCCGACGGAGCGCGAGCGCGAGGTCGGAATGGAGCCGAGGTGGTTTTCCGTAGACGAAGCGCTGTCCGTTTTCTCCGAGCACGAGAGGTACTCCGACACGGACGAGATGAGACGCGGGCTTTATCTGCGCGAGTACACGGCGCTTTGCGAGCTGCTCGGAAAGTAAGCAAAATCAATATTTGAGGAGCGGAATATGTTTATAATCGAACTTATAAAAGCGATAATTTTAGGCGTCATCGAGGGCATCACGGAGTGGTTGCCCGTCAGCTCGACGGGGCACATTATACTTTTTGACGAATTTTTCCCGCTCCGCGTGGGCGAGGGAGTGCACCCCGATTTCACGGCGGAATTTGTGGAAATGTTCGAGGTCGTAATTCAGCTCGGCGCGATTCTGGCAGTCGTCGTGCTCTTTTGGGATAAGCTCTGGCCGTTCTCAAAGGGCAAAAGCAAGACGGAAAGGCGCGCGGTGTGGCAGATTTGGGTTAAGGTCTGCGTTGCGAGCGTGCCTGCGGCGTTGGTCGGAATTGTCCTTGACAGGATAATCGAAAATCTCACGGGCAAGGACATTGACGGCTGGCTCTACAACGGTTTTGTCGTGGCGCTGATGCTCATAATTTACGGAATTTTGTTCATTCTGATTGAGAAACGAAACGCAAAAAAAATCCCGACGGTAACGGACGTCGGCGAGATACCGTACCGTCAGGCATTTTTACTCGGCGTGTTCCAAATGCTTGCAATAGTGCCCGGAACGTCGCGCTCGGGCTCGACGATTTTAGGCTCGATGCTAATCGGCTTCTCGCGCACTTGCGGGGCAGAATTTTCATTTTTTATGGGTATTCCCGCAATGGTGGGTGGAAGTCTTATAAAATCGCTCGGATTTTTTAAGTTTGTGGGGGGCGACAACTCATTTGGCACGGCGCTCGCCGTGCCCGCCGAAGCGTGGATAATTCTCGCAGTTGCAACGGCGGTCGCCTTTGCCGTTTCAATGATTGCAATTAAATTTTTGATGAATTTCGTCAAAAATCACTCTTTCGCACCGTTCGGCTTGTACCGAATCGCGCTCGGTGCCGCCGTACTCGCGTATTTCACGCTTAAAGGATTGAGTTAAACAGGAAGTCAATCAGAAAAAGTGTAGGACGAGGGCTTGCTCCCGCCGAAAATGACGGTTTTTTGTGATGTTCGCACAGCACCCAAGCGGTCGTTTTCGCCCCGTTTTTGCGATGTTCGCGCCGTGTCCAAGCGGGTGTTTTGCCCCGCTTTTTCAAAAGCGGGCGCGGTCAAGGGCGCGTAGCCCTTGTCGCCGTCGCAACGGCGAAATTTCCCTTTCGGCGTTTCTCTTTTGCGAACTTTTCTCTTTGCGCCTATATTAGCAAAGAGAAAAGTGGATATCGGGTTTCGGTGCCTTTATGGCTACCTGTACCTGACGAATTCGCACCGCACCCAAGCGGGTGTTTTGCCCCGCTTTTTCAAAAGCGGGCGCCCGAGCGGCGTGAGCGGAAAAATCGGCGTCTCTTTTTGTTAGCTTTTTCTCTGCGCCTACGCTTGCAGAGAAAAAGCGGCTATCGAGCTTCGGTATCTTCACGGCTATTGGTAGCAAACAAACCCTCACGCACCCATTATGATTTTTTGCCACGCGTTGAATTTTGATATATTCCGTAGGGGGCGACGTCCTCGACGCCCCGAAAAGCGTGGAGTTCTGACCGCACGAAAAAATTGCGTAGAAACATATCAAACGATTAAATGATTTTTACGGCAATTATGTTGTTTGTGTTACAAAACGGACCGTCGGGGACGTCGCCCCATACAATTGTTGCGTGCGCGCCGTTAGCGCGTATTCGTACACGCAACAAAAAAAGAGCGAACAAGCGGAGAATAATCCGATGCTCGCTCTTAATTTTATTCACGCGCCAAAGGCGTATTTCACAAATCCCGCGAGGATTTATTTATTTGACGCGCCCGACGGCGTTAAGGTACTCGTCGTAGGTCGCAACGACTTTCAGCGCTTCGAGGAGCGCATTTGGAGTCATA
The DNA here is from genome assembly GCA_051867875.1 of Eubacteriales bacterium. GTDB lineage: Bacteria > Bacillota > Clostridia > Oscillospirales > CAG-272 > RGIG4608. Next base: position 51,804 of record JBJDZG010000018.1, on the reverse strand, counting down.
CCCGCGGGAAGTCCGAATTTCTCTGCCAGCGCGTCGCGCTTGGCGGACGAATTTTCGCCGCCCGTCAATCCGTCAACGTAAAAATCAACCTTGGAAAGCGGATTTTTCGCAATTTCGGCGAGCTTTTGAGCCGCGGAAAGCGAATTTCTTTCGGTTTCGGAGAAAAATTCCGACACCGCGGAGCTGTCCTCAACTCCTGTTTTTTCGCTGTTTTCGCCATTTTCACTCTCAAAATCGCTCGAAAACGGCAAAAGGAGCTTGTAAATAAGCTCATTTTCCATTCCCTCAACGCCGAGCGTGCCCTCTTTCGACGGCTCGGATTTGCGTTTTTCCTTGCCCTCGATTTTCGGAATGTAGAGCTGAATCAGTCTGTCCTTCGGCACGAGCGACGAAATGTGCGAGCGAATGACCTTGCCCCCGCCGTCGCTGTCCGTCAGCACGATTACGGGCGACGCCTTTGCGAGGGCGCGGATAAGAGAGGCGAGCTCGCTCCTCTTGAAAACGCCGAAGCCGTCGGTCTTTATTATGAGCCCCTCGCACACCGCGAGAAGCTTTAAGCGGTCGTATTTCCCCTCGACTATCACGGGGTACGCAAGTTTTAGCTTCTTCATATTTCCCTCAAAATCAGTTATTTTTCGCTGCTTTCGGCGCGCAAAATGTACATTTTTGTTCTCTCAACCGTTTCGTAGCGCGTTTTGTGCTCCACGGTTTTAAGGTAAGTAAAACCGCATTTTTCGATGACACTCTGCGATTGCGTATTCCATACGAAATGCCCGACGGTGATAAAATCGAGCTTTAACCCGTCAAAAAGATAAGAAATCACCCCGCGCACCGCCTCGGGCATAAGTCCGCGCCCCCAGAAATCCTTTGAGAGAACGTAGCCAAGCTCACGCCCGCGAAGCCGGGCAAGCTCGGGAAAGCCTTCCTCGTCGTACTCCTCGATTCCGAGTGAGCCTATGACCTTTCCCTCAAATTCAAGGGCAAAGCAATTTTTGTTTTCAATGAAATGCGAAAGAATCTCGCGCGATTTTTCGATATCGGAGTGGGGCAACCAGCCCGCCATCTGCCCGACTCCGTCAACGCTCGCGTATTCGTAAAAATCCGCCAAATCCGACTCCCGCCACGGGCGCAGAATGAGTCGCTCGGTCGTAAGCCTTACACCCGAAATATCAATAGATGCGTTCATTTATTCTCTCCTTGAATTTGCCGATATGCCTTAAAAACGGCTCTTTTTCACTATTATACTATATGAATTTCCGCTTTTCAAGACAAACTTCATTTTTTACGGCTTTGGATTTACAAAATAATCAAGTTTGACTTGCAAAGCGGGCAGAGATATAGTATAATGATGGGGAAAACAGACTTTTTTCGATAAAATGACTTTCGGGAGGAACAAAAAATGTACTCTAAGATATACAGCACGGGCATATCGGGCATTGACGGATTCATCGTAACGGTCGAGTGCAGTGCGCGGAATAAAATTCCCGGTTTTGAGCTCGTCGGCCTGCCTGATATGGCGGTCAAGGAAGCCAAGGAGCGCGTCAGAAACGCGTGCGCAAACAGCGGAATACAGTTTCCGCTCGCACTGCTCACCGTAAATCTCGCGCCCGCCGATAAGAAAAAAGAGGGCTCGGCGCTCGATTTGCCGATTCTTTTGTCTATTCTTCACGCGGGAGGAGTCATCGCTCCCGAGCGCGATATGTCGAAAAAATGCTTCGTCGGCGAGCTTTCGCTCTCGGGCGAGGTCCGAGGCGTGCGCGGTGTTCTTTCAATGTGCGTTGCGGCCCGCGACGCAGGTTTTAAGGAGTTCTACGTTCCCGCACCGAACGCCGTTGAGGCGGCGGCAGTCGATGGAATAAGCGTCATTTCCGTTTCAAACGTGAGCGACCTCGTGCGCCATCTTAACGGCGGTTTTGAAATGGCTCCGATTTCCTACGACAGAACCCGTGCGAATGAGAACGTGCTCTGTTACGGCGAAGATTTCAGCGACGTCAAGGGTCAGGCCCTTGCAAAGAGGGCTATGGAAATTGCCGCCGCGGGCGGGCACAATATTTTACTCATCGGACCTCCCGGCACGGGAAAATCAATGCTCGCAAAGCGCTTGCCGTCGATTTTGCCGCCTCTCACCTTTGACGAGGCGATTGAAACGACCAAGGTTTACTCCATAGCGGGCTCGCTCAAAGAGAACGAATCCCTGCTTTTCCGCCGTCCCTTCCGCTCTCCCCATCACACGATGAGCGCGGCCTCTCTTGTCGGCGGCGGGGCAAATCCCGTTCCGGGCGAGGTTTCGCTCGCACATAACGGCGTGCTCTTCCTCGACGAGCTTCCCGAATTTTCAAAGCAGGTTACGGACACGCTCCGTCAGCCTCTTGAGGACGGAAAGGTTACTATCACGAGGGCGACGGCGAAGGTTACTTTCCCGTGCAATTTTATGCTCGTCTGCGCTATGAATCCGTGCCGATGCGGATATTTCGGACACCCGACGAAGCCCTGCACCTGCAAGCCCGATGACGTTAAACGCTATATTTCAAAAATCAGCGGTCCTCTGCTTGACCGAATCGATATTCAGATTGAGCTCCCGTCGCTCTCTTACGTTGAAATTTCATCAAAATCGGACGGCGGTGAGTCCAGTGCGACCATACGCGAGCGCGTTATCGGCGCCCGTGATTTCGGACTTCAAAGAATGAAGAGCGCGGGTGCGCGTCCCAAAAATAACGCAAATCTCGACGCGGCGGAAATTCGCAAATTCTGCGTTATCGACGACAGCGCTTCAACTCTGCTCCGCGCCGCCTACGACAAATTGGGGCTTTCCGCGCGCGGTTACGACCGTATTTTGCGCGTCGCGCGCACGATTGCCGACCTCGACCGCTCCGAAACAATCGGCGCAAAGCACGTCGCCGAGGCAATTCAGTTGCGCTCGTTGGATAAGAAATATTGGGGATAGAAGTTAGTTTATAAAGATGCCGCTTTTTCGAGAAAAAGTTAGTAGGAAAAAGAAGGTCGCTTTTTGAAAAAAGCTCCGCAAAAACTTTTTGCAGAGCTTCGCGGCAAGAGTCCGTGCAAACGGGATTTGCCTTACGGCAAATTTTCAGGGTGTAAAGCGTGAGAACGCTTTACACCCTGAATTTCTTCTCTTTCTGCGAGCGAGAAGAAAAACCCGTTTGCTGACGGACGGATAGATGCGAGGTTTCGGCTACGGATGTTGATAGCAAACGAGTTCGCAACGAACCCAATCGGTCGTTTTACCCCGCTTTTTCAAAAGCGGGCGCCCGAGCGGCGTGAGCGGAAAAACGGCGTTTCTCTTTTGCGAACTTTTCTCTTTGAGCCTTTTCCCTCAAAGAGAAAAGTGGATAAGGGAGATTTGCTGTCCTCATGGCTGTTGATAGCAAAAGAGCGCGTACCGTACCTATTCTCATGTTTTATTATGTTGTTTGTGTTGAAAAACGGGGCGTCGAGGACGTCGCCCCCTACGATTGCTGTGTTCGCACCGCACCCAAGCGGGTGTTTTACCCCGCTTTTTCAAAAGCGGGCGCGGGCGGTGGGGCGCGCAGCCCCGCCTCGCTCTCCGCAGAGAGCGAAACTCTCATTCGGCATTTCTTTTTTGTTAGCTTTTTTCTTTGGGCCTATGACTTCAAAGAGAAAAGCGGCTAACGAGCTTCGGTATCTTCACGGCTATTGATATCAAACAAACCCTCGCGCACCCATTATGATTTTTTTGCCACGCGTTGATTTTATGACATAATCCGTAGGGGGCGACGTCCTCGACGCCCCGAAAAACATAGAATTTTTAAGGCACGAAAAAATGCGTAGAAACATATCAAACAGCCAAGTGATTTTTACGGCAATTATATTGTTTGCGTTTCAAAACGGACCGTCGGGGACGCCGGTCCCTACGGCTGTTGTGTTTGCACCGCACCTATACGATTGTTTTCGCCCGCCTTTTGCGACGGCGGGAGCAAGCCCCCGCCCTACGGTTGAGGTGCGCTCACCGTTCGTGCAAGCGTCGAAAACGGACCGTCGAGGACGCCGGTCCCTACGGTTGTTGTGCGCGCGGTGTGCGGTGCGGGCGGAAAAATCGGGGGTATTCCTATTGCCAAACCCGCGAAAAAGTAAATTGTGGTTGGAAAATTGTAAACAAATTGTAAAATATTTTGATGTGAAAAGTAAATCGGACAAATGTGTGGTATAATGAGGTATATATTGCTATATTATATTAATTTATCTTACAAAGACGCGTGTGCGCGCGAGAAAATCTGCGCGAGCATTGGTACGCAACGCTTCGAAATGAAAATCGGGCGGGGGCGCACGGGGAGCGACTGCACGGCAGGCATTCGGATTGCTCTTTACGGAGCGGACGGCGCAGGCAAAAACGCGTAGCGAACGCTCCGAGTTGCTCTTTCGGAGCTACGGTGCCGCGAAACACTCGGCGAAGCACGCGAAAAAACACAGCAAACAACACATTTACATACAAAAATCAAAAGAAAGGAAGAACGACGTGTCGGACACAAATCAAATACAGTTAGAGGTTATAAAGGCCGCCTGGCAGCGGGTCTACGACTCATTTTCCGACTCCATGACCGTCAGCTCGCGCGAGCTTTGGTTCAAGGAGCTCGGCATATACAGCTATGCGGACTACATTATCACGCTTGAAACAAAGAGCGTCTTAAAGCAGAAGATACTTTCCGAAAAATACACCGAAGAGCTCGCCCGCCGTTTCTCTGACGAGCTGGGCTTCGACGTTATCGTTGAGGTAATTTGCACCGAAGAACCGAGAGATTACGAAGCGGCAAAGAGAGAAATAATGGCGAAGGTTACGATGGGCGACCCCGAGTGGCGCGCCAACGAGGAGAGAAAGCGCAGGGAAGAGGAACAAAAGAAGAAAAAAGAGGAGCTTCAAGCGAAGAATGCTCACGTTCTCGGCTCGACGATGCCGCCCTTCAATTTTGAATACACGTTTGACAATTTCATCGTCGGTTCTTCAAACAAATTCGCTCACGCGGCGTGCGTTGCGGTTGCTCAAAATCCCGCGAAAAACTACAATCCGCTCTTCATTTACGGACCGAGCGGAATAGGCAAAACGCACCTGCTTTACGCCATCACCAATTACTTGCGCGAGCGCAACAACGACATAAAGGTTATTTACATAAAGGGTGAAGATTTCACCAACCAGATGATTGACTGTCTTTCCCGCCAGGCGATGCCCGAGTTCCGCGAAAAGTACCGCGACTGCGACGTGCTCCTTATCGACGACATTCAGTTCATCGCGGGCAAGGTATCAACGCAGGAAGAATTTTTCCACACCTTCAACGCTCTCTACGAGGGCGGAAAGCAGATAATTCTTACGAGCGACCGTCAGCCCTGCGAGATAAAGACTCTTGAGGACAGGCTCAAATCCCGCTTTGAGTGGGGACTTATCGCCGACATTCAGGTGCCCGACCTCGAGCTTCGCATAGCGATTATCAAGAAGAAGGCGGAGCAGATTGGAATTGAGCTGCCGGAGGACGTGCTGACCTATCTTGCGGAAAATCTCCGCTCGAATATCCGTCAGATTGAGGGTGCAGTCCGCAAGCTCGGCGCGCGCGTATTTCTCACGGGCGAGCTTATCGACATGAACCTCGCGCGCGGCTGTATCAACGAGCTTCTCGGCGGTGCAGAGCCCACGAGCGTTACGGTTGAAAAGATTTTTTCGTCGGTATATCAGAAATACGGCGTAAGCAAAGAGGACCTCATCTCCGCAAAGAGAAACAGGGAAATTGCCCACGCAAGGCATCTGACGATTTACATTATCCGCGAGGTTACGGAAATGTCGCTCCCGAATATCGCAAAGATATTCAACCGCGACCATTCGACTATTATCAGTTCTATTGAAACCATTGAGCGCAAGCTCATAACGGACGGCGTTATGAGATACGATATCGACCAGATAATCAAAGAAGTTTCGCCGAAGATATAAAGAAAAATTCATTTAATCAACCAAAATTTTCAAAAAAGCAACTGAATGGAGATACTGAACTATGAAAATAAAATTCAACAGACACGAGTTTGCGGCGGCGATGGCACCTCTTATGAGCTGTGTTTCGACCAAGGTAACGGTTCCCGCCGCGGAGGGAATACTTATTGAAGCGAAGTTTCCCGATGAAATTACGCTGACGACCTTTGACCTCGAAAAAGGTATGAGATACACCACTCACGCCGAGGTTATTGAAGAAGGAGCGTTTATCATCGGCGCGATGAAGCTCAACCAGACGCTTCGCGTAATGCCCGCCGACGAGATTGAGCTCTCCGTTGACGAGCGAAACGTGGCAAATATCGTTTGCGGAAAATCCTCGCACAAGATGAATGCTCTCTCAGGCAGTGATTTCCCCGCCATTCCGAAGCTCGTAAACGACGACGCGTTCTTTATGAAGCAGAGCGATTTGCGCGAAATGCTCAGCCAAACCATGTACGCCATGGGCGTCAACGACCAGAGAAATATTCTCAACGGCACGTTCGTCAGAATGGTAAACAACGAATTTACAGTCGTTTCCTGCGACAACTTTAAGCTTGCAAAATGCGACAGAAAGATTGAATACACCACCGAGCAGGTCTACACGGGCACGTTCAGAAACGCGTTTATTCTTCCCGCAAAGACCGTTATCGAGCTTGTTAAGCTCCTCTCCGACAACAAGGAAAAGACCGTCCGTATCTTCATGACGAGAAAGAATATCGTCTTTGAGATTGGCGATATCGTGTTCTTCTCCCGTCTTATCGAGGGAGAGTACCTTGACTACGACAGAATTATCGTTAAAAATCACAAATACAGCACGGTTTGCGACAGAGACGAGCTTATCTCCGCGCTTGAGCGTGCGGCTCTCGTTACGGAAGAAAAGATTGCAGGCTCGCTCCGCAGTCACGTCAAGCTCATTTTTGACGGCGGACTTCTCAAAATCACGGCAAGCTCGTCCGCGGGCTCTACTTACGACGAAATTGAAATTGAAGATATCGGCGCGCCCCTTACAATCGGCTTTAATAACCGCTATCTTATCAACTCCGTACGCGCTTGCTCCTGCGAGAAAATAAGACTCTCGCTTTCGTCCCACCTCTCCTCTCTCAATATCGTTCCCGCAGAGGAGCAAGAGGGAATAGAGGAAGTATTCATGCTTCTTCCCGTAAGACTTAAAGACTGATTTTTCCCTAAAACAGCCTATGCTCTGTAAAAAAATTGAGCTCTCGGATTTTCGCAACGCGGAGCACGAAACCGTTACTTTCGATGATGGAATAAACGTGCTCCACGGCGAAAACGCGCAGGGCAAGACCAATCTGCTCGAAGCTATCTATTTCGTATCGCTCGGAAAGAGCTTCAGAACGTCCCACGACTGTGAAATAGTAAGATTCGGCGAGGAGTACGCGTCCATCTCCCTCGACTATGAGAGCGAGGGCAGAGATCAGAATATCTCCATCGTGCTCTCCGACAAGCAGAAAAAAAACGTTACCCACAACGGCGTAAAGATTACGCGCCTGAGCGACCTCGTCGGCTCGTTCCGCGCCGTGCTCTTTTCGCCCGACCATTTGCAGATGATTAAGGACGGTCCGTCGCTGCGCAGGAGTTATCTTGACGTGGCGATATCGCAGATAAGGCCTATGTATCTCTACTCTCTGCAAAGGTATAACAAAATTCTCAAAAACCGAAATACACTGATAAAAAACGCCCTCGAGGACAGAGCAACCTTTGATTCGACCATTGATTTCTGGTCGGCACAGCTCGCCCACGAGGCCGCTCTCCTCGCGCGCGCGCGCGCGCGATACGTCGAGCAGTCGAGCGAGATAATCGCACAGTTCTATTCCCGAATGTGTCAGTCGGGCGAGATTAATGAAGTGCCCGAGCTTATTTACGCCGGCTCGGCAAAGCAGGATCTTGATGCGTATTTTGACGTCGAGGCAACAGAGGAGAGCTATCTCAAACTGTTGAATGGCTTTCACGAGCGCGAAATTGCCGCAGGCTCGACGCTTTACGGTGTCCATAAGGACGATATCATAATAAACCTCAACGGCAAAAATACGCGCCTTTACGGCTCCCAGGGACAGCAACGCTCACTGGCGCTTGCGATGAAGCTCGCCGAGGGTGAAATTTGCAAACGCGAAAGCGGAGAGTATCCCGTCTTTCTGCTCGACGACGTTTTTTCCGAGCTCGATTCGGGCAGGCGCAAGAGCCTTCTGCGCGAGATACGCGACCGCCAGGTAATCATTACCTCGTGCGAGCCCGATATGGACCTCTCAGTGCCGTTTAAGCGTATTGAGGTCAAGGGTGGAGTTTACAGAAGTTAGTTTATAAAGATGCCACTTTTTCGAGAAAAAGTGGCGCAAAAAGCTTTATACCCTGAAGTTTTTCTTGCTGTGTTCGCACCGCACCAATTCTGCGTTTTCGCCCGCCTTTTGCAAAAGGCGGCGCGGTCAAGGGCGCGTAGCTCTTGTCGCCGTCGCAACGGCGAAATTCTCCCATCGGCGTCTCTTTTTGTTAACTTTTTCTCTGCGTCTGCGCTTGCAGAGAAAAAGTGGCTAACGAGTTTCGGTGTCCTCACGGCTGCTGATATTTTACGAGTTCGGACGCACCTCTTTTGCTGTTTGTGTTTCAAAACGGGGCGTCGAGGACGTCGCCCCATACGGTTGTTAAAAGTGCACCAACGTGGATGCAGGGCGGACCGTCGAGGACGCCGGTCCCTACTCGTGGCGACAGGTTTGTGTCGCAGAGGTTTTGCGATTGTGCAAATCGACGAAAGGGTGCGGGCGAAAAAATTCGTTCACATTTCGTTCACAAGTGTTCGCAGGGCGACGGTTTAGTGTCGCCAAGTTGTGAATAAATTGTGAACTGTGGAAAAGCTATCGAATTGTCCACAGCTTTTCCACAGTGTAAAAAACAATGTTGAAAACCTTGTAGAAAATTGCGTAAAAAGTCATGCAAATACTTGATTTTATTGGCTTTTTGAAGCTGTGCAAAAAATGGGCTTCCGACATAGAACTGTCGCACCCGTTATATAAATTTCGGAAAAAAGTGAGTTTGTTCACAAAATATTCATTTTCCACAGGGTTTTGTGGAAAACCCTGAAAATTGCAAAAATCGCGTTTTTTCCCGTTTTTGCGAAGTCGCTGACAAAAAGGTGTCGCCGTGCGCCAAAGGGTGCGGATTTGTCCACATTTTGTCCCAAAATTATGCACAGATTTCCAACAGTGAAAAATCGGTAAAAAAGTCCGTAAAATCAAGCATTTGGGACTGTTTCCCACATTTTCCGCAGCCCCTATTAACTATAACTAAATTTTTAATTATATTTATTTCATTTATTTCTTTTTATAGCGCGAGAGAAAAAATTTTTACTGATTGAATTTGTGAAAACGCAAGGATTGAAAATTTCATTTTTGCAATTTGTGAAAAGTGAACCAAAATGCAAGTTTTTCTGAAAAAAAGCGTTTCCGACACTTTTTTGTCAGTGGTAAAAAAGGTCGCTATGGTATAATACAGGCGAGGAGTCAGAAAGGAACCCGATATGATATATCTCAATGCAGGCGGCGGAAAAAGCATCAAGGAAAAAAATATTATCGGTATCTTTGACATGGATACCTCGACGGTTTCGCCCATTACACGCCGTTTTCTCTCCGAGGCCGAAAAGGCGAAAAAAACCGAATCGCCCTCTTTTGAAATCCCCAAATCCTTTATTCTTTATATCTCGGACGGCGATGGAACTTCCGAAAGTGGCGGGTTGGATGAGTCCTCCGAAACCAGGATTTGCTTTTCGCAGCTCTCGTCCGCTTCCCTTGCGGGCAGAATCGGAAGATATAGAGAAAAATAGAAGTTAGCAACTCGGGAAAGGACGGTTTTTGAAAAAAGCCCGGCAAAAACTTTTCCCGATTGGCGCGGCGCAAACACAACAACCGTATGGACCGGCGTCCTCGACGCCCTGTTTTCGACGTCTGCACGAACGGTGAGCGCACCTCAACCGTAGGGCGGGGGCTTGCTCCCGCCGTCGCAAAAGGCGGGCTAAAACAATCGTATAGGTGCGGTGCGAACACAGCAATCGTAGGGGGCGACGTCCCGACGGTCCGTTTTGAAATACAAGCGACATAATATGAATGTGATTTTTCTCTTAACAAATTAACTATTATTCACTCACATAAAAACTGAAAGGACAAAACAATGGAAAACCTTGAAAAAAATCTAAGCACCGTAGTGGAAGAAAGCTATACGGAAGAGCAGATACAAGTTCTTGAAGGACTTGAAGCAGTAAGAAAGCGCCCCGGTATGTACATAGGTACGACCTCGCTCGGCGGACTTCATCATCTTGTATACGAGATAGTGGACAACTCTATCGACGAGGCTCTTGCGGGGCACTGCGACAGGATAACCGTTACCGTAAACAAGGACAACAGCGTTACGGTTGAGGACAATGGAAGAGGTATTCCTTCGGCAATTCACCCGAAGCAAGGTATTCCCACGCCCGAGGTTGTATACACCATTTTGCACGCGGGCGGAAAATTCGGCGGTGGCGGATACAAGATTGCGGGCGGTCTGCACGGCGTAGGTGCGTCGGTAGTTAACGCGCTCTCCGAGTGGCTTGAGCTTGAAGACATTTACGACGGAAAGGTATACACGGAACGCTTTGAGCGCGGAAAGGTTGCTCGCGCGTTTAAGTATATAGGCGAAGCCGGAGAGAAAAAGAGCGGTGTAAGGGTTACGTTCAAGCCCGACGCGGAGATTTTCGAGGACACGGTATTCGTCTACGAAACGCTTGAAAACAGAATGAGGGAGCAGGCATTTCTCAATGCCGGCGTACGCATAATTCTTATTGACGGCAGAGCAGAAGAGCCCGTAGAAAAGGAATTTTGCTTTGAGGGCGGTATAAAGAGCTTCGTTACCCATCTTAACAATTCCCGCCACAACGAGCTTATTCACCCCGAGGTTATTTATATGAGGGGCGAGAAGGGCACGAGCATTGCCGAGGTTGCTCTCCAATACAACGACAGCTACAACGAGCTTATTTTATCTTTTGCAAACAATATGCACACCGTTGAAGGCGGTACGCACGAAACGGGCTTCAAGTCCGCCATTACAAAAGTTCTCAACGACTACGCGAGAAAGACGGGTGTTCTCAAAGACAGCGACAAGAATCTTTCGGGCGAGGACGTGCGCGAGGGACTTTGCGCTATTATTTCCGTTAAGCTCGAGGACGCGCAGTTTGAGTCGCAGACGAAGGCAAAGCTCGGAAACAGCGAGGTCAGAACACTCGTTGATAATATTGTGAGCGCGAAGCTTGCCGAATATTTCGAGGAAAATCCCGCGGTAGCTAAAAATATCCTTGACAAAGCACTCGCAGCGTCAAGAGCGCGTGAGGCGGCGAGAAAGGCAAGGGAGCTTACACGCCGCAAGGGAGTTCTCGGCGGCTCGACGCTTCCCGGAAAGCTCCGCGACTGTCAGGAGAGAAGAATTGAACTTACTGAGCTCTATTTAGTAGAGGGAGACAGTGCGGGCGGCTCTGCAACTCAGGGAAGAAACTCAAAATTCCAGGCAATTTTGCCGCTTCGAGGCAAAGTGCTTAACGTTGAAAAGACGAGAGTTGACAAAGTTTATTCAAATCTTTCGCTCATTCCCATCATTCAGGCGCTCGGCTGCGGTATCGGAGAGGAATTTGATATTGCAAAGCTCCGCTACGGCAAGATTATCATTATGGCGGACGCGGACGTCGACGGCTCACACATCAGAATTTTGCTTCTGACCTTCTTCTTCCGCCACATGAGAAAGCTCATTGACGACGGACACATTTATCTCGCGCAGCCCCCGCTCTACCGCGTATATAAGAGGGGTGCAAAGAGCCAGGAATACTACGCTTTCAGCGACGCCGAAAGGGACAAGTATATCGAGATGCTCGGCGGGCACAACGTCGAGGCAGACCGTTACAAAGGTCTTGGAGAGATGGACGCAGAACAGCTCTGGGAGACCACTATGAATCCCGAAACGAGAACGCTCTTAAAGGTTACGACAGAGGACGCCGCCGCATGCGACGAGATGTTCTCGCTTCTCATGGGCGACAAGGTTGAACCCAGACGCGAATTTATCGAGCAGAACGCAAAATTTGCGGAAAACCTTGACATTTAAGTAAGAGGTACGGTTTAATGAACAAAAACACAGAAAACGAAAGAATTGAATTTCCCGAGCAGAAGATAGTTGACGTGGAGATGGAGAAGGAAGTCAAGCGCTCCTTTATCGAATACTCCATGTCCGTTATCGCGTCCCGCGCGCTTCCCGACGTGCGCGACGGTATGAAGCCCGGACAGAGAAGAATACTCTACGCTATGTACGAGGACCATCTCACAAGCGACAAGCCGTTCCGCAAATCCGCTACGACGGTCGGTAACGTTCTCGGACGCTATCACCCCCACGGCGACGCGGCAGTTTACGGCACTATGGTAAGAATGGCGCAGGACTTTTCGTACAGATACACGCTTGTCGAGGGACACGGAAATTTCGGTTCCGTTGACGGCGACGGTGCGGCGGCTTACCGTTACACAGAGGCAAGGCTCTCCAAAATTTCGGACGAGCTTATGCGCGACCTCGATAAAAACGTCGTAGTTATGACCAAAAACTTCGACAACCGTCTTGACGAGCCCACGGTACTCCCCGCGAGATTTCCGAACTTGCTCGTAAACGGCTCCGTCGGTATTGCCGTTGGTATGGCTACGAATATCCCGACACACAATCTGGGCGAAGTCATCGACGGTACGATCTATCGAATGGACAACCCGGAGTGCTCAGTCGAGGAGCTTATGCAGTATATCAAGGGACCCGATTTCCCGACGGGAGCTACCGTTTACGGCGTGAACGGCATTATCGAGGCGTACAAGACGGGCAGGGGACGAATAATCGTTCGCTCAAAGGCTCGGATTGAGGAAGAGCACCGCAGAATTATCATTACGGAAATTCCCTATCAGGTCAACAAATCCACGCTCTGCGAGAGCATCGGCAATCTCGTCAACGAAAAGAGAATTGACGGAATTACCGATATCCGCGACGAGTCGGGCAGGGGCGGCATGAGAATCGTAATTGAGTACCGCCGCGACGCAAACGCGCAGGTAATTCTCAATCAGCTTTATAAATTCACACAGCTTCAGGAAACGTTTGCGGCGAATATGCTCGCGCTCGTAAACAACGAGCCGAAAACGCTTTCGCTCCCCCAGATTCTCGATTACTATATCGAGCATCAGGAGAGCGTAATCAGAAGAAGAACGCAGTTCGACCTCGAAAAGGCGCTCGCGCGCCAGCATATCCTTGAAGGCTACAAGATTGCCAATGACAATATCGACGAGATAGTCGAGCTTATGAAAACCTCAAAGTCCATTCCCGACTCCAAGGAAAGACTTATGGAGCGATACGGACTCTCCGAAATTCAGGCACAGGCAATCGTTGAGATGACTCTCGGCCGTCTTACGGGTCTTGAACGCCAGAAGATTGAGGATGAGCTCGCACGCCTTGCTTCTCTTATTGCAGACCTGCGCGACATTCTCGCCAACGAGTGGAGAATTAAGGACATTATCAAGGCTGAAATGCTTGAAATAAAGAAAAAATTCTCCGACGAAAGAAGAACGGAGATAGTGCCCGCAGAGGACGATATTCTTCTTGAAGACCTTATCGAAAAGCACGAGTGCGTAATTACGCTGACTCACGCAGGATATATCAAGCGTCAGCCCGCAGATTCCTATTCCGCACAGCACAGAGGCGGTAAGGGCATTATCGGTATGACGACCAAGGAAGAGGACTTCATTGAAAAGGTAATCGGAGTTCACTCACATTCCAATCTTATGTTCTTTACCAACGTCGGTAAGGTTCACATGAGAAAGGCGTATGAAATTCCCGAGGCGTCGCGCACGGCGAAGGGAACTTATATGGCTAACGTGCTTGAGCTTGAGGACGGCGAGAAGATTACAACAATGATTTCCGTTCCCGAATTTAACGATACGGATTATCTCGTAATGGTAACGAAATACGGTATCATTAAGAAAACTCTGCTCTCCGAGTACGAGTATCAGAGAAAGGGCGGTAAGCGTGCGCTCAATCTCGACGAGGGCGACGAGCTTGTGTTCGTAATGAGAACGCATGGCAATTCCAATCTTATTATTGCAACGAAGAACGGCTCCGCAGTCCGCTTTGACGAGTCCAACGTCCGCGCTATGGGACGCGTGGCGCGCGGTGTGCGCGGTATTTCGCTCCGCGACGGCGACTGTGTTTGCGGTGTAGCTGTCGTTGACAACGATAAGAAGCTCCTGACCGTAACCGAAAACGGCTACGGCAAAAAGACGGATTTCTCCGACTTCCGCGAGATGAAGAACAGGGGCGGTAAGGGTATAATATGCCATAATATCAACGAAAAAACAGGACCCCTCGCGGGCATTTCAGTGGTTGACGACGATAACGATATTATGATGATTACCGACCAGGGACAGATGATTCGCGTGCCCGTCAGCGACGTGCCCACGTATTCGAGAAGCGCGGGCGGTGTAATCGTGATGCGGCTTGCAGACGGACAGAAGATTGTGAACTTTACGAAGGTCGCAAGCGAGGAGCCCGACGAAGAAGAGGCAGTTGAGGGCGAGAGTGGCGTTTTGAACGCAGAAAGCGGCGAAAACGTTGAAAACTCCGCCGAAACTCCCGAAGCCGACGAGGCGGAAATGCTTGACGAGCTTGTGGACGAGGAGTCCTTAGCAGACCTCGAAGCTCTCGACGGTACTGATGAGGAATAAATTAATATTTATTTGTAAATTAACCGCCCCGATTTTATTAATCGGGGCGGTTTTTTGTGCTGACGGCTACGCGTGCGACAAAAAAACACCCGAAAGGGTGCTTTTTCTTTTATCAAAGTACGATAGCCAGAACTATACCTACGACGGAAATGAGTGTTCCGAGCAAGGTGAGGGCGGAATATTTTTTCTTGTAAAGAATATAGCTTATCAGCATTACAAAGAAAACCGTGGTGCTCTCAACTGCATTGACAACGACGATATTAATATTCGTGATTGCCCAACCCGACAGAAGCATACCTGCCGCAACGACAAACGCCTGGAGAGAATATTGCTTGACGGGAATTTCTTTTATATTGAGCTTTGGCTTAAATATCGCCAATAGTGCCGCCGCAGCGACAAGCATTGACACAAACGCCATTGTTTCGTTTGAAATAAGGCTGTTTTTAATACAGGTTTTGAGAATGAACGGCTTAAATGTTCTCGCCAGAACGGAAACGGTTTCAAGGAATATTCCACGCCAATCCGTCTGTTCGTCGTTCTTGCTCTGATAGTTGATTGTGAGCACTGTGCCGCTCATAAAAATTATGATGCCCACCGTTTGCCACGGAGTGAGAACGTCTATTGCCAAAGCAAATGAAATGATGAGAGTGAAAATGACCTTGGACTTTGAGATGATTTCAATATGCAGAGGATTTGATTTTTTAACTGCGGATTGATGTGCCCAGATATTTACTGCTTCAAGTGCTCCGTATATCAGAACGTATCCCAAACTTTCCCACGTCAGACGCCAATTAAAAAGCGATGCGACAAACAGTATGGGAGTAACGAAAAATATTCTGTAAAGCGCGTGATTGATTGCCGATATCTCACGCATAATGCTCTTGTTGATTAAGGTATCAACGGCTTTTGACATGGCACACAGCACGGCAAAAGCCAAGCCAAAACAAGCCCCCGCGGTCATTAATCGTCATTCTCCTTTTTCTTGTTAATGTATTTATTGATGCCGTAGGTGATGAGCGGAACGATTGCCAAAGAGAAAAGAGAAACCCAGGAGTCCTTGATTTTTTCAAAGAGAGTGGCAATCACGGGAATTTCGGAGTCGAGAAGAATAAATCCGAGGTATACGCAGATATAAACGGAGAGTGCGAACAAAGTCAAGCATGCCCACGAAAGGCCCTTCCACACGGGCATAAGCCTGTTTGCGCGCTTCAATTCCTTGTTTTCCTTTTTAAGCTTTGCGTTTTCGTCCTTGACGGCGTCCATTTCAATTCTCGCATCCTGATACTTTGTGATTTTTCTCTCGACCTTTTTATATTCGTGCGGAAAGCTGTCTGTTTTGAAAATTATTTCCGTCAAATCTCCGATGGGGAAGGAAACGACCGTTTCAAATTTATAGAGAGTGCAAACAATTCTCAAAACGTCTTCAAGCGGCATATCCTCGGTATTTACGTTTCGTATGTACATTACGAGGTCAAAGAGCAAGCGTCTAAGACGCTCCTTGTTTTCTTCTGTCTTGATTACGGTGTCGTGGATATCTATAAGATAGGACGTTATAACCGACGTTACGTAGGAGCTGAAAAATTTGCCATCCTCCGTGGTATTTGCCTGAATGTAGGAAAACAGATTCATCAGTTGATTTTCGTTTCCGATTGCGATTGCAACCTTGAATACAGTTAAAAAATCGTATTCACTGATATTTCCGAATCTCTTTTCGATGATGGAATTTACAGTGTCCTCACAGGTGTTTTTCAAATATCTGCTTCTGTCGGCTTCAAAATATGACAGTATGTAGTGACGCTCCAAAAATTCCCTGATGGTTGAAACGGAATTTTTGCTTTTTATGTATTCGTAGGCGTTCTTTGTGAGCTTATCCTCTTTTCCGAGAAAATGCAAAAAAAGCCACAGTGCCTTGCAGGTTGCACCGAACGTTTCGTCGTACGAGCCGTCCGCGGTCTGAATGTGTGGTTCAATACATCTCAAAACTGCGGAAATGGAGTCTTTATCGTAATGTCCCTTTGTCAGCCCGTTACTTTCAAATTCCTTCATAAGCATCAGGACGTCAACGGTTTTCATAAAGCTGTCCGAGATAAAGCCGTGAGTGAGCTCCTCCTGAACGGCGAACTCAAGGTGAGCAAATTGCAAAGAGAGATTTTTGTCTATCGAATGAATAACGAACGTGTCCGCCTTATCCAACTCGTGGTCGGTAATTTCGATGAGCTTTACTCCGTAATTGTCAATGGTTTTGATAATTTCGTCGGGCAAAGAACGGAGAGTGCCTTCTTTAAGTAAGATGGAGCTGTGCAAGCCCATTCTAGTATTTTCAAGAAGTTCTTTTCGGCCGATTTCGTTGTTCGTATATTTTTTATAATAAAGCTTCTTTCCCTCAAGGGAATTGAGAAAGTAATTAAAGCCCAGGGTGTTGGTGGAATTGTCCTCTAAAATAGCCAATCCCCGATTTCCGGCAAGCATATTTATCAAGAGATTTTGCAAGAGAGAGAGATGCTTCTGATAATCGAGCAGGAGTGACGAAAAGATAATTTTCTTTTCGTTGTGACGAAGAATAACTCCGTTTTGCTCTGCGTCACACAAAATAGGCGACCACGTGTCCTCTGCCGGCTCCATAAACTGCCAATATTTTCCTGACAAAGAAGAGCTGTCACAAGTACGGGTTATTTCATCGAGAGAAACGTGATTGGGGAATGAAAAGTATTCCATTGCCGTTTCCGACGGGCTTGCGAAGCTGACGGATTCATCGGCATAGCAACCCTTGAGTGATATAACCGAGCCGTCTGTGATAAACGGAAGAGGATTTTCCGTGTTTTTCAGCGAATTCTGATGCAGAACAAGGCATGCTCCACCGTCATTCAAATATGCGTCAAAGCATTCGCAAAACTCGGGCGAGGATACGTACTCGTGAATTTTTTTGTCATTCATTGAATTTGATGCAAAAATGACGCAATCTATATCGTCCTGCTTTAAGGACGGGAGAAAATGCTCAATATTTTCGTGTGTATAGGAATTCACCTCAAAATGCATGTCGCGTAAATTCTGCCTGATGTCTGCGTAAGAATAATTTCGTATCTCGGAAATGTTTTGTATTACGTTAACTTTGAACATAAGCTCTCCTTTCGCCATAATTCGACTGATATCAATACGGTAATTATAGCACAGTGTGCAATAAATGTCAACTGCCCGAAAAAGTTTATTTCGGCTTGCTCCCGTAGTTCCGCAAGGGAAGATATATTCATTAAGGACGGACCGTTGGGGACGTCGGTCCCTACGGTGTCTATCTTACAACATTGTAGGGGAGTCTATTAGGGACGTCGGTCCCTACGGGGGAGCGGGAGAGGATTTGCGAGTATGCAGCCGTGT
This sequence comes from Eubacteriales bacterium, assembly GCA_051867875.1. Lineage (GTDB taxonomy): Bacteria > Bacillota > Clostridia > Oscillospirales > CAG-272 > RGIG4608. The sequence goes on along the minus strand of JBJDZG010000018.1, from coordinate 33,672 downwards.
AGGACAAAAGTCGGACAAAAAGCCGTTGCGGATATCCGCAACGGCTTGGATTTTTATTTGATTCATTCAAATTAAGCAGATTATCTCTTGCTCGCTTCTTCGACAGCGACAGCGACTGCGACGGTCGCGCCTACCATGGGGTTGTTGCCCATACCGATAAGTCCCATCATTTCAACGTGAGCGGGAACGGAAGAAGAGCCTGCGAACTGAGCGTCGCTGTGCATACGGCCGAGGGTATCCGTCATACCGTAGGAAGCGGGACCTGCCGCCATATTATCGGGGTGAAGCGTACGTCCCGTGCCGCCACCGGAAGCAACGGAGAAGTATCTTACGCCGTTTTCTACGCACCATTTCTTATATGTACCTGCAACGGGGTGCTGGAAGCGTGTGGGGTTAGTGGAGTTACCGGTGATGGAAACGCCTACGTTTTCAAGTCTCATGATAGCAACGCCCTCGGGAACGGAGTCGGAGCCGTAGCACTTAACTGCCGCTCTGGGACCTGTTGAGAAGGGCTTTTCGTATACGACGGAAACTTCCTCAGTATAGGGGTCGAACTTCGTTTCAACGAAGGTAAAGCCGTTGATTCTGGAGATGATGTACGCCGCGTCCTTACCGAGACCGTTAAGAATTACGCGAAGGGGATTTGTACGAACCTTATTGGCGTTAAGAGCGATTTTGATAGCGCCCTCGGCAGCCGCGAAGGACTCGTGGCCCGCGAGAAAGCAGAAGCACTCTGTTTCCTCGGAGAGGAGCATAGCGCCGAGGTTTCCGTGTCCGAGACCAACCTTACGGTTTTCGGCAACGGAGCCGGGGATACAGAAAGCTTGAAGACCGATACCGATAGCGGCAGCGGCGTCGGAAGCTTTTGTTGCGCCCTTCTTGATTGCGATAGCGGCGCCTACCGTGTACGCCCACTTAGCGTTTTCAAAGCAGATGGGCTGAGTTTCCTCGACGATTTTGTAGGGGTCGATGCCGTAAGCGTCGCAGATTTCCTTGCACTCGTCGATGGAGTTAATTCCGTATTCTTTAAGAACCGCGAGAATTTTCGCCTCGCGTCTGTCGTAACCTTCAAATTTTGCCATTGTTCAGAACCTCCTATTATTCCTTACGGGGGTCAATGTACTTGACAGCATCATTGAATCTTCCGTATGTACCTTTTGCTTTTTCGTAAGCTTCGTTGGGCTCAAGACCCTTTTTGATGAAGTCCGTCATCTTGCCGAGAGAAACGAACTCGTAGCCGATAACTTCGTTATTTTCATCAAGAGCCATTCTTGTGCAGTAGCCCTCTGTCATTTCGAGGTAACGAACACCCTTAGCCTTCGTTCCGTACATAGTACCAACCATGGAACGCTCGCCTTTGCCGAGGTCCTCCATGCCTGCGCCGATTACAAGACCGCCCTCGGAGAAAGCGGACTGGCTTCTGCCGTAAACTATCTGAAGGAAGAGCTCTCTCATGGCTGTATTGATAGCGTCGCAAACGAGGTCCGTGTTGAGCGCTTCAAGAAGTGTCTTACCGGGAAGAATTTCAGCAGCCATAGCCGCGGAGTGAGTCATACCGGAGCAACCGATTGTTTCAACGAGAGCTTCCTCGATAATGCCGTTCTTAACGTTGAGGGAGAGCTTGCAAGCTCCCTGCTGGGGTGCGCACCAACCCACACCGTGAGTGTATGCGGAAATATCGCTGATTTGTTTTGCCTCAACCCACTTGCCTTCTTCGGGAATGGGAGCGGGGCCGTGCTTTACGCCTTTTGCTACTACGCACATTTCTTCAACCTCGCGGCTCATTGCGTATTCGCATCTGTTTTCAATGCTCATTGTTTTTTCTCCTTTTATGAATAATGAATATTGTGAATAATTATGAATAATTATGCAAGAATTTCGCCGTAAACGACTCCGGATGCGCCTGCGGCGTTGCTCTCGTCGGTGTCGATGTGCATAGCGGGAGCGAAAGAGGGGCTGACTCTTACGACGACGTCGTCGAAAATGAGTGCGCGCGCCGTGTCGAGCTTAACCTTAACTATCTGCTTGTCGGAAACGCCGAAAGCCTCTGCGTCAGCGGGAGTAAGGTGAATGTGGCGCTTTGCCGCGATAACACCTTCCTTGATTTCAACCTCGCCGCAAGGACCGCGAAGAATGCAGCCTGCCGTGCCTGCGATGTCGCCGCTCTCACGAATGAGTGCGTTTACACCGATTGAGCGCGCGTCTGTGAGAGAAATCTCAACCTGGTCGGCTCCTCTTGCGGGGCCGAGAACGCTCATTTTGAGAGAGCCCTTAGTGCCTACTACCTCAACCTTTTCCTCGCACGCGAACTGACCGGGCTGGCTGAGGTCCTTTTTCTTTGTGAGCTCGTGGCCTGCACCGAAAAGTGTTTCAATCGTGCTTTTCGAAAGATGAATGTGGCGGGCAGATGTTTCAACTAAAACTTTTTTATCCATATCTGTTTACCTCTTCTGTAAAAATTTTTGGCTTGTTAATTTATTACCATACATAGCTAGTATATCACACTTTTTTCGACTTGTAAATATTGTTTTTTCAATTTCTTGACTCAGCGGGGGATATTTTTATTGATTTTGGGAAAAATAGAAGTAAAATGAACTCCAAAGGGGCGAAGCAAATGAGCGAAGAATTGAAAAAAGATGACGGGGCAAACTCCGATACCTCGGAAAAGGGAACGGTCGAGGGCGTCGGCAGGGAAGTCGAGGACGGAATACAGACGCTGACGGTGATAGGTCAGATTGAGGGGCACTACGTGCTCGCCGAGGGGCAAAAAAGCACGAAATACGAGCACATAGTCCCGCTTCTTGTCGCTCTTGAGAGGAGCGATGAAGTCAGGGGAGTGCTGATAATTCTCAATACGATGGGGGGCGACGTCGAGGCGGGGCTTGGAATTGCCGAGATGATAGCGTCGATGTCAAAGCCCACTGTGTCCCTCGTCATCGGCGGTTCGCATTCGATAGGCGTGCCGCTCGCGGTAAGCGCGGACTGTTCCTTTATTACGCCGAGCGCGACGATGACGCTTCACCCCGTCAGAGTCAACGGGCTCGTTATCGGCGCGCCGCAGACCTATAATTATTTTTCGGATATGCAGAAGAGAATCGTCGAATTTATCTGCAAGCACTCGCACGCCGAGCCCGATGAGATTAACGAAATGATGATGCGTCCCGATATGCTCGCCACCGACGTCGGCACGGTGCTCGAAGCCGACGAAGCCGTCGCCTGCGGACTTATCGACCGCGTCGGCGGACTCTCGGACGCTCTCGCCGAGCTGAAAAAGAGGATAGAGGGAAGTTAGTAGTTAGTAGATGAAGATGCCACTGTTTCTCGAAACAGTGGCATAAAAAGCTTTTTGCAGAGCTGTCGCGGCAAGAGTCCGCACAAACGGACGGACGATAGGTTTCTGCCACGGCTATTGATAGCAAACGTCGAATGCGGACCGTCGGGGACGTCGCCCCCTACGGTTGAGGTGCGCTCACCGTTTGTGCAAGCGTCGAAAACGGGGCGTCGAGGACGTCGCCCCCTACGGTTGAGGTGCGCTCACCGTTTGTGCAAGCGTCGAAAACGGGGCGTCGAGGACGTCGCCCCCTACGGTTGTTGTGTTTGCGTCGTGCCCAAGCGGGCGTTTTGCTCCATTTTGTAACGGCGGGAGCAAGCCCCCGCCCTACGGGTGAGGTGCGCTCACCGTTCGTGCAGATGTCGAAAACGGAACGTCGAGGACGCAGGTCCCTACGGAGTTTGAGTGGATATCGTACGTTAGCGCATATCCGCACGTGCAACAAAAAGAGCGAACAAGCGGAGAAAAATCCGTTGCTCGCTCTTTAATTTTGATTAAATTCACGCACCGAGAGGCGCATTTCACAAATCCCGCAAGGGATTTATTTCACTTCGCTATATCACCGTTATTGCAGTGAATTCTGTAATTACCTGTGGAGGAATTCCAATAACTTTCCTTATTAATCGCATTCCATTCTGATTTCGTTCCGTAGTAGTTGATATCTGTAAGTTCGCTACAGGCGGAGAACGCCCACCTGCCGATACTCTTTACGCTGTTGGGTATAGTTACGCTTGTAAGTCCGCTACAACCGTAGAGCATATAATTGCTGATACTCGTTATACCGTTACCGATTGTTACGCTTGCAAGTCCGCTACAGTTTTCGAACGCATTATCACCGATACTCTTTACACTGTTGGGTATCGTTACGCTCGTAAGTCCGCTACAGCCGTAGAACGCATAAGTGCCGATACTCTTTACGCTATTAGGTATGGTTATGCTTGTAAGTCCGCTACAGCCGTAGAACGCATAAGTGCCGATACTCGTTACGCTATTAGGTATGGTTATGCTTGTAAGTCCGCTACAGTCGTAGAATGTAGAATAGCCGATACTCGTTATTCCGTTGGGTATTGTTACACTTTTAAGTTCGTAACATCCGTAGAACGCCTTGTCGCCGATACTCGTTACGCTGTCGGGTATCGTTACGCTTGTAAGTCCGCTACAGTTTTCGAACGCACCGTCGCCGATACTCGTTACGCTTTCGGGTATCGTTACGCCTGTAAGTCCGCTACAGCCGTAGAAAACATAATTGCCGATACCCGTTACGCAGTCGGGTATAACAAGCTCTGTTACAAGCTTGCCGTTCAGATACAGATCGCCTGCATAGAATAGAGGGTTGGAATCAAAGTTGGTAAAGCTTATATTGAACCAAGCGGCAATATCACTGATATGAACTTCTTTAATATTTATACAGTTGGAGAACGCGCCCTCTCCGATGCTCGTTACGCCACTGCCGATTATTAGGCTTGTAAGTCCGCTACAGCGGGAGAACGCACCAAAGTCGATACTTTTTACGCTATCGGGTATCGTTATATTTGTAAGTCTGCTACAGTTTTCGAACGCACTGTCGCCGATACTCGTTACGCCGTCGGGAATGGTTACGCTTGTAAGCTCGCTACAGCTGAAGAACGCCTTGTCGCCGATACTCGTTACGCTGTCGGGTATCGTTACGCTTGTAAGTCCGCTACAGTTTTCGAACGCACCGTCGCCGATACTCGTTACGCCGTTGGGTATAGTTACGCTTGTAAGTCCGATACACCAGGAGAACGCATGCTTACCGATACTCGTTACACTGTCGGGAATGGTTATGCTTGTAAGGTGCCAACAATCGTTGAAAGCACCATCGCCGATACTCGTTACACTGTCGGGTATCGTTACACTTGTAAGTCCGCTACAGCCGGAGAACGCACTGCCGCCGATACTCTTTAAACCGTTGCCGATTGTTACGCTTGTAAGTTTACAACAATCGTTGAACGCACTCTCGCCGATACTCTTTACGCTGTCGGGTATTGATACACTTTTAAGCTCGTAACATTTATTGAACGCAAAATTACCGATACTCGTTACACCGTCGGGTATAATAAGCTCTGTTACAAGTTCGCCGTTCAGATACAGTTTGCCTAAACGTAACAGAGGGTTGGACTCAAAGTTGGCAAAGTTTATATTGCACCAAGCGGCAATATCACTGATATACACTTCTTTAAGATTTACACAGTCGGAGAACGCACCCTCGCCGATGCTCGTTACACCCTTTCCTATCGTTATGCTTGTAAGTTTGTCAAGCTCCAAGAACGCCCTGTCGCCGATACTCGTTATGCTATCGGGTATCGTTATGCTTGTAAGCTTACTACAGTGCCAGAATGCCCTCTTGCCAATACTCGTTACGCTTCCGTCGTCGGGAATTACGCTGTTATTACAGCCTGCAATCAACGTTTTGCTTTCAGTTTCAATCAAACAGTTGCCCGCACTGTGATATACGGGGTTGTCAACCGAAACCGTGATATTTTCAAGTTCATAACAGCCGTAGAAGATAAAATCGCCGATACTCGTTACGCTATCGGGTATTGCTATGCTTGTAAGCGCGTTGCAACTGTGGAACGCCCAATCTCCGATACTCGTTACGCTATCGGGTATTGTTACGCTTGTAAGTGAGTAACAGTACTCGAACGCATAATCACCGATACTCGTTACGCTGTTGCCGATTGTTGCGCTTGTAAGTCCGATACAGTCCCGGAACGCCCAATCTCCGATGCTCGTTACGCTATCGGGTATTGTTATAGCTGTAAGTCCGCTACAGCCGTAGAACGCATAAGAGCCGATACTCGTTACGCTGTCGGGTATGCTTATGCTTGTGAATCCGTCACACTCGGAGAACGCATAATCTCCGATGCTCGTTACGGATTTTCCTCTATAGGTTTCGGGAATAACGATATTCTTATCGGTGCAAAAGCCAATTCCCGTCACACTGTACGTTGCTCCGTCATCGTTTAGCGTTAATACAAGATTTGCGGATGCGTCTACAGGGGGATTTCCTCCTGAATTATTGTTCGTAGTAGTGGTAGTAGTAGTAGTAGTAGTAGTAGTAGTTGTTGTTGTTGTTGTTGTTGTTGTTGTTGTTGTTGCGGAGATGACATCTCCTTCACAGGCAACAAGGCTTACTACCAGCAAAAGAACCGTTACGAAACACAAAAGTCTTTTCATTTTTGCCTTTCTCCTTACATCAAATTTTGTATACCAAGGGATTTTCAAGGACTGCTTGCTGCTCAATTCTTGAAATAGATATGATTTTTGAGGGCTTCGAGCATGATGATTGCGCTGGAAGCGTTAGTTGCGAGCGGGATTTTCTGCACGTCGCAGAGGCGCAGGAGTGCGGAGACGTCGGGCTCGTGTGGCTGTGCCGTGAGCGGGTCGCGCAGAAAGATTATCAAGTCGAGCTCGCCGTTTGCGAGCATTGCGCCTATCTGCTGGTCGCCGCCGAGCGGACCGCTCTTCATTCTGTGAATGGTAAGTCCCGTTTCGCCCATAATGAGCGTGCCCGTCGTACCCGTCGCGTAGAGCTCGTGGGCGGACAGGACGTCTTTATACTCCTTTGCAATCTCGATTATGGCGTTCTTTTTTTTGTCGTGAGCAATAAGTGCGATTTTCATTTGTTCTTAAATCTCCTTTTCAAGTGAGAATGAGTAGGGCAGAAGCTCTCCGAGCGTAGTTTCGTCGCAGCTTCCGTCCGCGTCCGTAACGAGAAGCACGCGAAAATCGGGCGGGCAGAACTCGCTCATAACCTGACGGCACACGCCGCAGGGCGCGCAGATACCCTGCACGTTGCCAGCCTTGCCGCCGCAGATAGCTATTGCCTCAAATTCGCGCTCGCCGTCGTGGACTGCCGAGAAAATGGCAACTCTTTCGGCGCACACGGTTGGCGTAAACGAGGCATTTTCGATATTTGCGCCCGTGTAGACCTTACCGCTCTTAGTGAGAAGTGCCGCGCCCACGGTAAAACCCGAGTAGGGTGAATATGACTTCTTCATCGCGTCCAGTGCGCGAAGAGAAAGCTCTTTATTGGTAATTTTCATCATTTTTTCCTTCTAAGAATTATAAATTTATTCCTCGCCGAGCATACTTCTGCCCTGACAGGTGAAGTCTACGCCGAGATAATCGGCAACGGTTGCCGCGATATCGGAATAGGTCGTTCTCGTGCCGAGGTTGGCGGGAGTAACGTTCTTTCCGTAGATTATGCAGGGCACGTACTCGCGGGTGTGGTCGGTGTGGCTGTCGCCGGGGTCGCAGCCGTGGTCGGCTGTGATGATGAGAATGTCGTCGTCGCTCATTCCGCCTGTAAATTCGGGCAACCAGCGGTCAAATTCGGCAAACGCGTTTGCGTAGCCGTCGATATCCTGGCGGTGTCCGTAGAGCATGTCGAAATCGACGAGATTTATGAAGCAAAGCCCCTCAAAATCGTGGTCGAGTGCGTCAAGAGAGAGGTCCATTCCCTCGCGGTTGGAGTGCGTGAAGGTTTTATAGGTTACGCCTCTGCCCGCGAAAATGTCGTAGATTTTTCCTATCGCGTATACGGTTTTGCCTTGCTCAACTATCGCGTCAAGCACGGTCTTGCCGTAGGGTTCAAGTGAGAAATCGTGGCGGTTTGCCGTTCTCTTGAACGGGTGCTCGCCCTCAAACGGACGCGCGATGACTCTGCCGACGCTGTGCGGTCCCGTGAGAATTTCGCGCGCGATACGGCAGTATTCATAGAGCTGTTCGACGGGGACGACGTCCTCGTGAGCGGCAATCTGGAACACGCTGTCGGCCGAGGTATAGACGATGAGGTCGCCCGTTTTTATATGTGCCTCGCCGTAGTCACGAATGACGTCCGTGCCCGAATAGGGCTTATTACAGAGAACTCTTCTGCCCGTTCTCGCGGTAAATTCCGTGAGGATTTCCTCGGGGAAGCCGTCGGGATAGGTGGGCAGGGGAGTTTCGCTGATAATGCCCGCGATTTCCCAATGTCCAATAGTGGTGTCCTTGCCCATTGAGCGTTCCGCAAGGCGCGCCACGCGGGCGGTGGGGCTATCCACCGTGCCGAGAAATTCGAGCCCGTCAATGTTTCCTAGCCCCATTTTCCGCAGATTTGTGCAGGAGAATTTCGGACTTGATGAAATTCTCTTTATCGTGTTGCAGTCCTTGTCTCCGAATTTTTCGCAGTCGGGCATCTGACCCGCTCCGCAGGAGTCAAGAACGATTAAAAATACTCTTTTTTTCATATTTTCTTCTTTCTTTTGTTGTAAAGGTTAGTTTGTTGAAGATAGGTCGCTTTTTGAAAAAAGCTCCGCAAAAACTTTTTATCGCGCGTTGCTGACTAAATTTCGCGCAAATTGTTTTGAAAATCTCCGATTTTCAAAACGGGCGTTTTTTCTCCCTTGTCGAAAAAACCAATTTGCTGCCGAGAGGACGGACGCGAGGTTTCTGCCACGGATATTGATAGTAAGCGTCGAAAACGGGGCGTCGAGGACGTCGCCCCCTACGGTTGTTGCACGTGCACCCGTGCGAATGCGAGGCGGGGCATCGAGGACGTCGCCCCCTACGGTGAATGTGTTAGCACCGCGCGCAGGGACGTCGCCCCCTACGAAACAACATTCGGCGGTATCGCAATTTGTATCTACATTCAAACTGATATTAAATATTTTCAAGTCTTACGGCTGTTTCAAGTGCGAGAGTCATCATCTCGGTAAAGGAGTTTTGTCTGTCCTCGGCGGAAAGAGCCTCGTGGCGGATAAGATGGTCGGAAACCGTGCATATTGCGAGGGCGCGTTTTCCGTAGCGTGCCGCGTTCATATAGAGCGCCGCCGCTTCCATTTCAACGACCATAACGCCCATTTTTTTGCCCCATTCACAGTCGGGGAGAGAGCCGTCGTCGAGCAGAGGAGCGTCGCGGTAGAACGTATCGGATGAGAGGAGATTGCCGACCTTATAGGAGAGCTTCATTTCCTCTGCGACGTCCGTGCAGATTTTGAGCATATCCCAGTCCGCGATAGGTGCGAAGGTTCCGGGAAGCCCGAAATTGGAAGCGAAATTCGAGTTCGTGCAAGCGCCCATACCGATAGCGATATCGCGGAGCTTAATGCCGTCACAGAGAGCGCCGGCAGAGCCGATTCTCATAATATTTTCAACTCCGAAAAAGTTGTAAAGCTCAAAGGAGTATATGCCGATAGAGGGCATTCCCATACCGGACGCCATAACGGAAACCTTGACACCTTTGTACGTGCCGGTGTATCCCTGAACGCCGCGGACGTTATTGACGAGAACGGGATTTTCAAGGAAATTTTCTGCTATAAATTTTGCGCGAAGGGGGTCGCCGGGCATAAGCACGGTCTTGCCGAAATCGCCTTTTTCTGCTTTAATATGAGCTGTCGCCATTGTTCTGTTCTCCTGTCTTAACTATTTTTACTATTCTGCTCGTGCCGAGCCGTTCTGCACCGAGGTTAATAAAATCTTCGGCGTCGGCTATGGAGGCTATACCGCCCGCTGCCTTGATTTTCTTGCCGTTCGTTGTGTGCTTTGCAAAGAGCTCGACGTCGTGGCGTGTAGCACCCGCAGTCGAAAAGCCCGTTGATGTTTTGATATAGTCCGCGTCGGAAGCGGAAACAATCTCACACATTTTGATTTTTTCCTCGTCCGTAAGCAAGCAGGTTTCGATGATTACTTTGAGGAGCTTGCCCGAGCAGGAAGCTTTGATGGCGTTGATTTCCGTGAGAATTTCGCCGTATTTTTTGTCTTTGAGGTCGCCTATGTTGATAACCATATCGATTTCATCGGCACCGTTCGCTACCGCGTCGGCGGTTTCAAAGCATTTTACGGCAGTCGTGCTGTAACCGTTGGGGAAGCCGATTACGGTGCATATTTTGAGGCGCTCACCGACGTATTCTTTTGCTCTCTTTACGAACGAAGCAGGAATACAAACGGACGCAGTGCCGTATTTTATTCCGTCGTCGCAAATTGCCTTGATATCCGCCCAAGTTGCGCCCTGAGCGAGAAGCGTGTGGTCAACCTTTGATAGAATTTCTTTGATTTCCATAATTCTTCCTTTCCTTTTGTGTATTTTTAACATATTTTTAGCTGTGTGTAGTTCTCCATTCTCAATTATAGCACATATTTTTGTAATTTTCAATAGAAATTTGTAATGAAAAACGGCGCGACGCGCAAATTTCGTCCTGCCGATAGTGCAACAAACGCCCGATTTCGTTTTTTTCGACGCCGTACAAGCAAAAAGTCGGAATTTTCGCATAGAATTAACCAACGCCACAGAAAAGGAGAATTTTATGCTTACCTTAATCTTTACGATGATTTTCCACATATATCACGCGATTTTAGGAGTTGCAAATCCGAGCAAATTTCCGCCGCCGCTGTCGGCAGAAGAGGAGCACGAGAATTTCGTGCTTGCAAGGGCGGGCAACGAGAGCGCGCGGGAAAAGCTCATTTTGCATAATTTGCGCCTCGTTTCCCATATCGTGCGTAAATATTACAGCTCCTCGGGCGACACCGACGACTTGAACAGCATCGGCACGATAGGGCTTGTCAAGGCGGTCGATACCTTCCGGCCCGATTCCAACGTCCGCTTCGCCACCTACGCGTCAAGGTGTATTCAAAATGAAATTTTAATGTTTTTCCGCTCGCGCAAAAAGAGCGTGGGAGAGGTGTCGCTCGGCGAAACAATCGATATCGACCGCGACGGAAACCCGCTGACTTATATGGATATCATCTCCACGAATGAGGACCTCTGGGAAGACCTCGACAGGAAAAATCGGATAGAGCGCGCCCTGCGCCTTGTGCGCAGCGAGCTCGGTGAGCGCGAAAGGCAGATAATCACGATGCGCTACGGACTTTTCGGACTCGGAGAGAGCTTTACGCAAAAGGAAATTGCCGAGCGCCTCGGTATCTCGCGCTCGTACGTCAGCCGAATCGAAAAAAGCGCGCTCGAAAAGCTGAGGGAGAAGCTTAAAGGGTGAGGAATATTTTGTTTGCGTCGAAAACGGACCGTCGGGACGCCGGTCCCTACGGTTGTTGCGCGTGCGCCGTGCGAATGCGAGGCGGGGCGTCGAGGACGTCGCCCCCTACGGTTGTTGTGTTCGCACAGCACCCAAGCGATTGTTTTCGCCCGCCTTTTGCAAAAGGCGGCGCGGGCGGTGGGGCTCGTAGCCCCGCCTCGCTCTCCGCAGAGAGCGAAACTCTCGCTCGGCGTCTCTTTTTGTTAGCTTTTTCTCTGCGCCTACGCTTGCAGAGAAAAAGCGGCTATCAAGCTTCGGTATCTTCACGTCTATTGATAGCAAACAAACCCTCGCGCGCCCATTATAATTTTTTTGCTACGTTTGGAATTTTGATTATACTCCGTAGGGGGCGACGTCCTCGACGCCCCGAAAAACATAGAATTGTTGACGTGTGGAAACATATCAAACAATTAAATGATTTTTACGGCAATTATGTTGTTTGCGTCGAAAACGGACCGTCGAGGACTCCGGTCCCCACGGTTGTTGCGCGTGCATCCGTGCGAATGCGAGGCGGGGCGTCGAGGACGTCGCCCCCTACGGTGATTGTGCATACACCGCGTTCAAACGGGTGTTTTGCCCCGCGCGCAGCGGAAAAAATCGGCGTTGCGAGCACTCGATTTTTAACCTCTTTGATAGATTTGGCATATAATATTATGAATAAAAATTCATTTTTGGGAGGGGAATATGATAATTTCAAAGCCGTATAACGTGCAAGGTGCGCTTGAGTATGCACGGACGTGGGCGCTGTCCAGAAATCCGCTGTTTTATGACTTCACGGGCGGGGGCGGAAACTGCACGAATTTCGTTTCGCAGAGCTTGCTCGCGGGCTCTCTTGCGATGAATCCGACGGAAACCTTCGGTTGGTATTACGTTTCGCTTGACGACAGAAGCCCTTCGTGGACGGGCGTTCGTGAGCTTTACGAGTTCCTTTTGGGGCTCGGCGGATTTGCTCCCGCGCCTGCGCGCGTCGGTCCGTACGGCAGAGAAGTTTCGCGTGAGAGAGTAACTCTCGGGGACGTCGTTCAGCTTGGAAATGCGCAGGGCGTTTTTTATCATTCACTGCTTGTTACGGGCTTTTCGGACGGCGATATTCTCGTTTCCGCGCAGTCAAATGATGCGCTCGACCGCCCTCTGTCAACGTATAATTATTCATTTGAGCGGTTTATTCACATTGACGGCGTAAATATCGAGCTTACGGAGTGCCCGACTGCCTTTGAGGACCTCATTGGCGCTACGGCGCTGCCCCCCAAGCTTACCTTTTACGAGCCGAACGAGTGCCCCGCACCGCAGATTCTGCCCGAACCGATGCCCGCACCTGCGCCGACTCCTACTCCAACTCCTACTCCTGCTCCAACGCCGACACCCGAGCCCCCGTCCGTTTAATAACCGCAGAGCAAAACACTCAAAATTTACCGCTCCGAATTTCGGCAAGACTTCGTAAAATAGTTATCCGACCTATGATTTTGCGATCATAGGTCGGATTTCATGTTATGTGTTCGGGTTGGAATGTCCAAGGCTCACTAATCGGATGGATGCTTTGGCGCGGTTGAAACCGCAATTCTGCGCTACACCGAAGGTGTATTTCACACGCAATAGGCGTATTTCACGAAGCCGAAAGCGCGTTTCACGCGCGCGAGGGCTTCATTTCACAAATCCCGAGAGGGATTTATTTCACTTATTTTTCTATATCTCCGTCGGTGCAGTGGATTGTGTAGTTGCCTGTATTTTTGTTCCAATAACTATACTTTTCGATTGCATTCCACTCGGCTATTGTTCCGTTGTAGTAGATATCGGTGAGTCTGTAACACCAGTTTAACGCATAATTTCCGATACTCGTTACGCTGTTGGGTATTGTTACGCTTGTAAGTTCCTCAAAGCCGTCGAACGCATAATTTGCAATTGTTTTGGTGTTCTCATTGATTTCACAATAAATTATATCTTTATTGACCGCTTTTATAAGGGCATGATAGGGATTTGACGGATTGCCCAAATACAACGCATTGTCATAAACGTTGAATTGAATGTTAAAACAGCCGTCGAACGCATCAGAGGCGATACTCGTTACGCCGCTGCCGATTGTTATGCTCGTAAGTGCGCTACAGTATGCGAATGTTTCACATTCGATACTCGTTACGCCACTGCCGATTGTTACGCTTGTAAGTCTGCGACAGCCGTAGAATGCACTGAAGCCGACGCTCGTTACACTGTCGGGTATCGTTATGCTTGTAAGTCCGCTACAGAAGGAAAACGCATAATTGCCGACACTCGTTACGCCGTCAGGAATTGTTACGCTTGTAAGTTCGCTACAACCGTAGAATGCATAATTGCCGATACTTGTTACGCTGTCGGGAATTGTTACGCCTGTAAGTCCGGTACAGCCGTAGAACGCCCTTTCGCCGATACTCGTTACGCTTCCGTCATCGGGAATTACGCTGTTTTTACAGCCTGCAATCAGCGTTTTGCTTTCAGTTTCAATCAAACAGTTGCCCGCACCGCGATATACGGTGTTACCAACCGAAACGGTGATGCTTTCAAGTCCGCTACAACCGAAGAACGCATAATCGCCGATACTCGTTACGTTGTCGGGGATTGTTATGCTTTTAAGTTCGTAACAGCCCCAAAACGCATAATTGCCGATGCTCGTTACGCTGTCGGGAATTGTTACGCTTGCAAGTCCGGTACAGCCGGAGAACGCCCTCTCGCCTATACTCGTTACTGTGTCGGGGATTGTTATGCTTGTAAGTTCTCTGCAACCGTAAAGCGCACCAAAGCCGATGCTCGTTACGCTTCCGTCGTAGGGAATTTCGCTGTTTTTACAGCCTGCAATCAACGTTTTGCTTTCGGTTTCAATCAAACAGTCGCCTGCACTGTGATATACGGGGTTGCCAACCGAAACGGTGATGCTTTCAAGTCCGATACAGCTTTCGAACACCCTCTCGCCGATGCTCGTTACGCCAGCGGGTATTGTTATACTTGTAAGTCCGCTGCAACCACAGAACGCACTATGCCCAATACTCGTTACGCTGTCGGGGATTGTTATGCTTGTGAGCCCGTCACAGTCGTAGAATGCATCATCGCCAATGCTCGTTACGGGTTTTCCTTCGTAGGTTTCGGGAATTACGATATCCGCATCTTTGCAAGTGCCGATTCCCGTTACGCTGTATGTTTCTCCGTCATCGTTCAATGTAAACTTAAGAACAACAGATTCGTCCGCGGGCGGATTTTCGCCTGAATTGCGGTTCGTCGTAGTCGCAGACGTTGTCGTAGTGGTCGTCGTTGTGCCGTCGGAGTCCCTGTTTATGAGAATAATCCCGCCAACGGTGATGCCGATGAGCGCTACTGCCGCTACGATAATGATAATTAACGTCGATTTTTTCATAATCTTCTCCTCTCGTATGTTTATTAATAATCCATTATAGCACCGACTGTGCGATTTGTAAATATAATTTTACAGAAGAATGAATTTATTTCAAAACACACGGTTGAGCCTTTCGATGGCGCGGGCGGTGTTTTCGCGGGCGGCGAAGGCGGTGAGGCGAAAATAGCCCTCGCCCGCCGGGGCAGAGTAAGCATTCGCTCCGCCGAGGCGAATACCCTGTGCCGAATTTCCGCCGTACAAACCGCGCCTCGAAATTCCCTCGCCGAAGCCGACGCCGGGAGTGCCGACTACCTCGGCGCGCGAAAGGAGAAAATCGAAAAATTCCCACGAGGTCATGCCGTCGGGGCATTTTAGCCAGATGTACGGCGCGTTGTCGCCGCCCCGGAAATTCACGCCGTGCACGCGCAAAAACGAGGCGATGGCGCGGGCATTTTCCATATAATAGTCGATTTTTTCGCGGTTTTGTTTCAGTCCGTCGGGCGAGAGCGCCGCCTCGGCAGCGCGCTGGGAAACGTACGAAACGCCGTTTCGGCGGGTTTCCTGCCGCCTTTCCCAAAGCTTATGAAGTGCCGTTCCGTCGTGTGCCTTCAACGTGTGCGGAATGACCGTCCAACCGCACCGCACGCCCGTAAAGCCCGCCATTTTTGAAAACGAACCTATCTCAATGGCGCAATCGCGCGCGCCGTCGATTTCAAAAATCGAGCGCGGAAGCTCCGCGTCGCGGATATACGCCTCGTAGGCGCAGTCGAAAATGATGAGTGAGCCGCCGGCGAGCGCAAAATCCACCCATTTTCGGAGCATTTCTCTCGTATAAACAGCACCCGTGGGGTTGTTCGGCGAGCAGAGATAGATGACGAAGGGCTTGAGGGGCAAATTTTTGGGGTTTTGGACGCGCGCGGGAGCGGAAATGCGCGTTGAATTGCCCGAAAATCTGCGAGTCGGCTCACTCGCACGCTCGAAAGCCCGCGCGGGAGAATTTTCGGGAGTGGGGAGAAAGGAATTGCTCTCGTCGCCGCGCAAAAAGCGCACGCGCCGTCCCGAAATCAGCGCGCTGTCTAGGTATACGGGGTAGACAGGCGAGGGCAAAAGCACCTCGTTTGCGCCGAGAATGTCGCCGAGGTCCGCAATGTCGCTCTTTGCGCCGTCGCTTATGTAAATTTCGCACGCATCGGTTGCGATACCTCGATTTTTGTAGTAATCGGCGACGGATTTTCTCAAAAAATCGTATCCGAAAGCGGGCGAATAACCCCGAAAAGAACCATCCTTACCCATTTCTGCAACTGCAAGCTGCATAGCTTCGATTACGCAGTCCGCGAGCGGGAGCGTTACGTCGCCGACGCCGAGCGAGATAATGTCCGCATTTGCGTGATTTTTGGTATATTCCCCCACTCTCTCGGCAATTTGTGCAAAAAGATAGTTATTATCAAGCTTTTTGAAGTTGGAATTTGCAAAAATTCTCATATTTCCACCACTCCTTCAAAAACAAATTCAGCATCTCCCGTGAGAAAAACGAGCCCGTTCTCGTCTGTTTTCACCGTCAGCGTACCGCCGTCCATTTGAATTTTGATGCTTTTTTCGGCGCTGACGAGCCCCATTTTGACAGCGCAGAGTGCCGAGGCGCACGCGCCCGTTCCGCAGGCGAGCGTCAGACCGCTTCCGCGCTCAAAAACGCGCACGCGCAGGCAATTTTCATTCACAAGCGAGCAAAATTCGATGTTCGCGCCGTCCCCGAAATGCTCCGCAGAGGTGAGCTCGCGTCCCAATTTTTCAACGTCGAGCGCGTCCGCGTTCTCCACAAAGCAGACTCTGTGCTCGTTTCCGACGTTTGCGGCGTGAAAATCGAGCCCGAGGTGGCTTTCTGTGCCATCTCGCACCTTGCCTTCGCCCATGCTCGCCGTAACCGCTCCCACTTTTCCGTCCTTTACGAACAGAAAAACGTCGCGCACACCGCTCGCCGTTTCGATTTTTATGCGGCTTTTTTTCACAAAACCGCTCTCGTAGAGCAGTTTCCCGACGCACCGCAGAGCGTTTCCGCACATGGCGCCCTCGCTTCCGTCGGCGTTGAAAATTCTCATTTTCGCGTGTGCGGCCTGGGAGGGAAGTATCAGCACGAGCCCGTCCGAGCCCACCGAAAAATGCCTTTTTGAGAGCTTTTTTGCCAGAGCTTCCGCCCCGTGAAGCTCTCCGAGCCCAAGTCTGTCAACGAAAATATAGTCGTTACCGCAGCCGTGCATTTTGTAAAAATTCAGTTTCATAATTTCTCCCCCGCGCCGAATCATTTCATTTCTGTAAAAAATATGTTGCAAAAGCACAAAAATAATGTTATACTATCCTTAAACAGTCTATGTTACAGAAAAAATATTGACAAAGGTTGGATTGAATTTATGAAAATAAAAAACGTAATCAAGGACTACGACGAAATAATGGCGATGGAAGTGCCGAAATACCGCAAGCCCAAAAAGCCGACGATGCTCTTTCAGACGCTAACAAGGCTCGTGTCCATTCCCGACTTGCTCAAAACGGGATATTCCTTCCGCGAGGTCGGAATGGAAAAGCTCGGCAAGGACGAGCCTGCCTTGATTCTTATGAATCATTCGAGCTTTCTTGACCTTGAAATCGCTTATTACAGCCTCTGGCCGAGAAAGGTCAACACCGTAACGACGCTCGACGCGTTCATCGGCAGGGAGTGGCTTCTCCGTCAGATAGGTTGCTTCCCAACGAGAAAATTCGTTGCGGATATTCAGCTTATCAAGGATATAAATTACTGCTTGGAGGAGCTCAAAACGTCCGTTCTTATGTACCCCGAGGCGGGCTACACCTTCGACGGAACGAAAACGACGATGCCCTCGTCCTTAGCACCCCTGGTCAAGCGCCTCGGCGTGCCCTTCTGTATGTTTGAAACATTCGGAGCGTTTTTGCGCGACCCGCTTTACAACAATTTGCAGAACAGAAAAATCAAGGTTTCCGCAGAGCTTCGCTACGTGCTCTCCGCAGAGCAGATTGCACGGATGAGCGTTGAGGAAATCGGGGATGTTATCAACCGCGAGTTCTCGTTTGACGGCTTCCGCTGGCAGCAGGAGAACGGCGTCGTCATCGACGAGCCCTTCCGCGCCGACGGACTTCACAGGATTCTTTACAAGTGCCCGCACTGCAAAGCAGAGGGCAAAACGGTTGGAAAGGGCATACATATCACCTGCGGTGAGTGCGGCAAGTCGTGGGAGCTGACCGAAAACGGCTTTTTGAAGGCGACTGAGGGAGAAACCGAATTCAATCACGTGCCCGACTGGTACGCCTGGGAGCGCGAGTGCGTCCGCGAGGAGATAAGAGAGGGCAAATACGGCTTCGACGTGCCCGTTGATATCTATATGATAGTCAACACAAAGGGCGTTTACAAGACGGGCTCGGGCAGGCTGACTCACGGCTTTGACGGTATTCACCTTACAGGTTGCGACGGCAAGCTCGACTATTATCAGAAATCAATTTCAATGTATACTCTGAACTCGGATTTCTATTGGTATACGCTCGGCGACGTTATCGGAATCGGAAATAGCCGTGCGCTCTATTACGCGATGCCGACGGAGCACCCCGAGGTCGTCTGCAAGGCGCGCCTTGCCGCCGAGGAGATTTTCAAGATTCTCAAAGCACCGAAGGAGCAAGAGGTCAGGAGCCAGTAAAAATTAATTATAAAAAGATGCCGCTTTTTCGAAAAAAAGCGGCATCTTTATAAACTGAATGTTTTCAAAAATCGACCTTTTTATTAACAAACTGTCATCTCGAGCCGACGAGTCCGAGGATACCGTCGATGATAAGGAGTACGCCGATGATGAGCATAATGTTATTAAGACCGTTTCCGAACGCGAGCGCGAGACCGACGACTATCGTAAGTATCGGGAAAATTATGCGAATGGCGGTTCTGTGCTTCTTCGGGAGCTTAAAAACGTCAATAAGTCCGACAAGTCCCTTGACCGCTATGAGCACGCCGAGCACGAGGAGCACAACGTCCACAGCCTTCCATCCCAGCACGAGAATGAGCGCGCCGATAATAAGGCTCGTCACGCCGCTCACCGTGTATCTCTTGCTCAAATCAACTATGCCCGAAACCGCGAACACGATACCGACAACCGTCATTGCCCATTTGAGCATTTCCGACTGAAAAACGGCAAGGAGCACGCCGATGATTATGTATAAAACCGATGAGGAGAGGCCGAACATGATGTCTTTTGATTTTTTAGCCATACTTATTAAATCCCCCTTTCCTGATATTTTTCGATTAATTGTAACACATTTTGCGTTCGGTGTCAATAAGACGGCAGATATTGTCGGCAATTTTGTGCCAGAAAGCCAAAAAATGGACTTAAAAAGCAAAAAAAGTCAAAATTTCGGCAAAAATCGAAAAAAATGTTGGACAAATCTACTTTTTTGTGCTATCATATAAGACGCAACGAAAAAAAGGAGGCTCCGACGTGCTGTTTTACGATATTGAGCTTAAAACCATACCGAAAATTAAATACAACTGCACCGTGGTAGCTCCCAAATATCACGCCATGCTCGCCAAAAATGAAAATCTTTTTGAGCTATGCTTTGTTGAGCGCGGCGAATGTGTTTTCAAGCGGGGCAAGGACGCGCTCATCTGCGAGGAGGGACATCTCTATCCCATGTTTTTCGGCGTGCAGAGCGAGTTTTATACCGAATTTGACCGCCCGATGAAGCTTCATACCATCGGTTTTGAGTGCGAAATGACGGTGAATGTTATAAGAAGCTCCGGTCTCTCCGAAGAGGACACGCGTATTTTGATGAAAAATATGCTCTCGGGAAACCGTTTTATGATTCCGTGTGAGGGGCTTTCCGTGCTCGAATTTGACTGGATTGCCTCGTATATTAAGAAAATTATGGCTTGCAAGCCCGGCGAAAAGGTCGGTGAGGAAACCCGTGCGATGTCGCTTTTCCTTGAACTGATGAGCCGTATCACAAAGTCAAGCATGGATATTCTCGCGTTTGATGCAAAAACCTTCCCCACGTCCGCCGTCGCTTACAGCGAGATGGTCGTGTCGTATATTATCAAAAATTACAGGAATAAAATCAGTGTTATCGATATCGCCGAGGAGTTCGGGCTCACGCCAAACTACCTGCACGCGATTTTCAAGCAGGTCAAGGGTATAACTATTGTCGATTATCTTACGTCTTACCGAATGAATATGGCAAAAACCTATATCGAGCGGTTCGGTCTGCGCGCCTATGAGGCGTGCGAGCTCGTCGGAATAGATGACCCTGCCTATTTCAGCCGACTCTTCAAAAAATTCTACGGCAAAAGTTTGAGCGATTTTAAGAGAGGATAATATATAGTTGGTTTGTGAGATGCGCTTTGGGAAAAAAGCGCGCAAACCGAATTTGCCTTGTGGCAAAAAGCATCAGAGCGTAGCACAAAGTGCTATACCCCGATGCTTTTTCTCTTTATGAGAGGCGCATTGATGGGCACACAATTCAGCTAATAAATAAAGACAATTTGCCCATCTCAAAGCAACTCACCGCGCGGTCTTATGACCGCGTTTTGCGAGCAAAAACGGTGATTTGCACATTCTTCGGCAAAAGAGAAACGCCGCTTTCCCGCTCGCACGAATGGTTCACACACCTCACTCGTAGGGGGCGACGTCCTCGACGCCCCGAAAGCGCGGAATTGTTGGCCGTGCGGAAAATTGCGGAGAACATATCAAACAGACAAATAATTTTTTCGGTGTTTATTTTGTTCGGTTTGGAAACGGGGCGTCGAGGACGTCGCCCCCTACGGATTATGTCATAAAATCAACGCGGGGCGAAACGGCAGATTGGGCATGGTGCGGACTCGTCAGACGCGGATAGCCGTAAAGACACGAAAACCCGATATCCACTTTTCTCTTTGAAGTCATAGGCCCAAAGAAAAAAGCTAACAAAAAAGAAATGCCGAATGAGAGTTTCGCTCTCTGCGGAGAGCGAGGCGGGGCTGCGCGCCCCACCGCCCGCGCCCGCTTTTGAAAAAGCGGGGCAAAACACCCGCTTGGATGCTGTGCGAACATAACGCCCCGCTTCAAACGCGCCTCAAAAAACGCTCCGACAAGCAAAAAGTCTGTCGGAGCGTTCCCTTTTTACGAGAATTAGCCTTTTGGGGCTCTTTTTTATTTGATAATATGATTGAAAACGGTATCTTCGTCGGTGATTCCAAGCTCAGCTTCTGCCTTTTTGGCTTCTTCTTTTTCGAGCTTTTCGGCCTCGTAGCGCGCGTCGAAATCGGTTTCGTTGAATTTTTTAATTCCGATGAGCAGTCCAAGGACAATTCCTGCCGCCGCGGTGAAGCCCGCGACGTAGAATATCAGCGTGAAGGGATAGGGAATAAAGCTCTGTATCCACGAGAATACGGGCAGCGTGCCCTCTTCAAAGCGGCTGAAAAAGAACATATTAAATACCGCGTCCTTGGGAATAATGCCGAGCTCTTTTGCAAGGGGGGACAGCTCATTGAGCGTAATCGCCACGCCGACGCAGAGTAAGAAAACGGGCAACGCTTTGTAGAGTGTTGATATATGAATTTTGACGTGTCCCGTGTAGTAAAGGAAAATCGCAATCGTAATCATAGAGCCGTGGCAGACCATCGTCTGAATGTTGATGCCTACGGTGCGCGTGAATACGTCGCCGGGGTAGACCATAACCGCAAGTCCCGCGAAGAGCGCATAGGTTGCGAGGTATGCACATAAATTGTTGTGCATTTTGTTCTTCGTAAGTCCTGCCAGAAGTCCTATATACATAGGGGTTGAGCAGAACTGCCAGGGGAATATGTACCAACGGTAATTTGCGGTGATACCGTCCTCGTAATCGAAGGTGTAGTTTATTTGCTTATAAATTTCAAAAATAATGACGATTATCGCGGTTACGAGCACGACTTTTCTGACGTCTTTGATATAGCCCCTTTTCCACAGCAGGCAGAGAATGAAGGCAGAGAAAAGCGAAAGCGCGATAAAGAGCAGGTGGAACCAGCCGTAGGCTTGGGGCTTTTCCATGCTCGTATCCAAAAATCTCAATATTGCTTGGAATACTTCCGTTGATATCTTTGACATTGTGAAAATCTCCTTGTTTGAGGATTTTGTGATATTACATCAGTGTAATTTTAGCACTAATTCCGAAAATATGCAATACCTTTTTGAAAATACTTGAAAATTGTTTACATATTTGCACATTTCGACCTTTTTTTAGACGCGCGCGGTGTAGAATTGAGATAATAGACGGGCAGGTGCATTTACCGTTCACAAAAGAGAAACGCCGATTTTTTCGCTCACCCGCTCGGGCGCCCGCTTTTGAAAAAGCAGGGCAAAACGCCCGCTTGGGCGCGGTACGGACACAACAACCGTAGGGCGGGGGCTTGCTCCCGCCGTTACAAAGCGGGGACAAAACGCAGAACGGGGGTGGCGCGCACGCAACAACCGTAGGGGGCGACGTCCCCGACGCCCCTCTTTGAAAATCTCCGATTTTCAAAGCAATTTGCGCGGAACTTAGTCGGCAAGGTGCGATAAAAAGTTTTTACGGAGCTTTTTCAAAAAGCGACCTATCTTCAACAAACTAACTTCAAAAGGAATACTGAAAATGGAAAATCAAGAAATCATCACAGCGAAAAAGAAAACGAAAATACCGAGTGAGGGGGATAGGAGCACGTCGGTTAATCACCCTGCGATGAATCGCTCTGCGGTGAAGCGCCTTACGGCGATAGAGGTTCTGCGTGACGTAGGCGCGGGCTTGTTCGCATTCCTGCTCGGCACGGCAGAAATGCTCTTCGGGACCTATCCGCTCGGCTTTGCACTGCTTTCGTCGGTGGGGAGAGAGGCGCCGTTTGTGCTCGTCGGTTTAATCCTTGGCGCGCTCGCGGGCGGAGAAATTGACCTCTACCGCGTTTTCGGTGCGTGCGCGGTGTTCGTTTTGCGTTGGCTTGCGCGCATTTTTCTCGACAAGGACGGCGAGCTCTCTCCTCCGAAAAACGCCAATGCAACATCCGTCGAAAACAAATTTATCCTTTTCTCGGACAAGCTCGCGCGCATATTCTGTGAGCATACGTATCTTAGAATGATGAGCGGAGCGGTTGGCGTGTTCCTTATCGGAATTGCATCGATAATTCGGGGCGGATTTCGGTTTTACGACCTCTTCGGCGCGATTTTTTATCTTGTGATGACACCGCTTGCGACGTTTTTGTTCAGCCCGTACTTTATCATAGAAGAGCGCAAACGCGCCGAGGGCGGAGCATTTTCAATGCCCGTACTTTACGAGAGAATGTACGATATATCAAAAATCCTGCTCTCGTGCGCGCTTATCTTCTCACTTAACGGAATCAGCGTCGCCGGAATTTCGCTCTCCGTTTTCTGCTCGGTGATGCTCACACTTGTAGCGACGAGACGCTCGCTCCTTTTCGGCACCGTATCGGGGCTTGCCCTCGGTCTTTCGAGCGCTCCGACACTTGCGCCGATGTGCGCGCTCGTTGCGCTCGGTTACGCTTCCATCTCAAAGCTCTCGGTATTCGGCGGGGCGGTGGCGTCGTGCCTGACGGGAATGATTTGGTGCATATATACGGGAGGATTTTCGAACCTTGCGAGCGCCTTTCCCGCTCTGCTCTGCGCCACGATGCTGTTCTGTACCGCGCAGAAGATAGGCGTTTTCGACGATATCGAAAGATTTTTCGCGCCGCCCGCAACGGAGCAAATGAGTATTCCGTCCGTCGAGGTGCTGATTGCCGACAAGCGAGTCAGCACGCAGGACGAAAAGCTCCGCTCCATTTCCGACGCGTTCAGCACGCTCTCCGAGATATTTTACAACCTCTCCTCGAAGCTAAAACGCCCTACGATGCTGGATTTGCGCCGTATTTGCGAGGAAAATTTCGAGCGTTGCTGCGAGAGCTGCGAGGGCAGGGAGCACTGCTACGGCGCGGAGTACGGCTCAACGCTCGACGTGATGAAAAAGATGACCGTTTCGCTTCATTCTGCGGGAATTATCGAAGAAAAAAAGCTCCCCGAGAGCTTTAAGAGGCGCTGCCCCAATGTTCCTGCGCTCATATCGGACATAAATCACGCCTGTGCCGTGGCTACGAAGCGGGCATTTCAGAACGAAAAAACCGAGATTTTCGCACTTGATTACGACGCGGTTGCGAAAATTCTCAATGATGCGATAGCGGAGAATGAAGAGGATTTCAAGTCGGATACCGTGATGGGCAAAAAACTCGCAAAGGTTATAGCCGACGAGGGCTACGGCGAGCACAGCGTGGTCGTTTACGGCAAGCGAAAGCTGAAAATCATCGCGCGCGGACTTGACCTTACCGACCGCTCTGCCGACGTGGGAACCCTCAAAGCAAGCCTTGAAGAAACCTGCGGAGTAAGCCTCGCAGACCCTACCTTTGAGCTTGCTTACGGAAGTGTAAATATGCACACGGAGGCGCGGCGCGCATACTCCGTAACGAGTGCCTTCGTTACCTCGCGGGCGTGCGGGGAGAGCATTTGCGGGGACAGTGTCAGCATTTTTGAAAACAAAAACGGCTACCTCTACGCCCTCATCAGTGACGGAATGGGGAAGGGGCACTCCGCTGCGCTCGTCAGCGAAATGTGCAACGCATTTTTGCGTAATATGCTCACCGCGGGCAACCGAATGGAGACCTCGCTCCGTATGCTCAACAGCGTCGTGCGCGCCAAGGGCACGGACAGCGAAAAGGAGTGCTCCGCAACCGTGGATTTGCTCCAATTTGATATGTATTCGGGCGAGATGACGCTCGTAAAAAGCGGCGCCGCACCTACTTTTGTGTTAAGGCGCGGAAACGTTTTCAAGCTCTCCTCGCCTTCGTTCCCGATAGGAATTTTGCGCGCGCTTGACGCAAAACAGATTGAGCTTTCCTGCGAGGACGGCGATATCGTGGTGATGGTCAGCGACGGCGCGATAAGCGAACGCGACGACCTTTCGTATCTTTGCGATATGCTCCGCGAGCCAAAGCTCGCCGACGAGAGTGCGGAAAAAATTGCGGACCGCGTCTGCCGACGCGCCAAGGCCGAAATGGCGGTAACGCGCGCCGTTACGGGTGTTAACGCGGACGCAGAAGCGAACACCGAAACGAGTACAGATACTCCTGCCAATGATGACGACCTCTCCGTCGTAGTCATTAAGGTCAAAAAGGAGATTTGCAAGTGGTAAAGCAAAAGCACAGAGCGTTCGCTCTGTGCATCAGACCGCCGAGAAAGCCGTGCTACCGCAAGTAAATTTTTATAGAATAAGTATGGCATTATCTTCATAATACAGCTATGAAAACGGCACAAGGGCATCATCGAGAGCCCTTGTGCCGACTTGCTTTTTCCGTTCCCGTTCTCTGCCTTACCTTTGTAAGGCTACGAAAACGGGAACGAAAAATATTCCTGCCTTTCTCGGCGGTCTCGCCCGCCGATAAAGCCGTGCTACCGCAAGTAAATTTTTATAGAATAAGTATGCATTACATCTGCAAATCATTTACTTTCTAAACACAAACAGATACTCGTGAGCAATTAATAGGAAATTAAACTTCACGCTGTTTGTTTTCCAATATCCAGTAGCTTTGCAGTTGTGCTGTTCTTTGATAATTAACTCTTTTAGCTTAAATCCCGCATCTTCAAAAATACGCATAACCTCAAAAGACATCGGAATCATATTCCCTTTTTGGCGAGTATCGCCCATAAGAACAGCACAGAACTTTTCTTTTTTCAATACACGATAGCTTTCAGAAGCGACGGATTTCATTTCTTCAAGGAAGTTTTTGACATTCAGATGAGATAAATCTTCTTCTATATCTTCGCTGTATTGAATAATATCGGCATACGGAGGGTGTGTACAAATAAGGTCTATGCTGCCATCCGGGATGAAATCCAAATTACGGGCATCGCCTTTGCGGATATATACATTGCCGTCTGCGCCCTCATGTTCGAAGTCAACTTTCTCTCGACACCGTGCAAGAGCAACATCGTTTACATCAACACCGATAATATCTCTGTTTAGCAGTTTTGCCTCAACAAGTGTAGTGCCTCCACCGGCAAACTGATCCAACACCAAATCGCCCTCTTCAGAGTATCGGAGCAATATGTTTCTCGGAATATAAGGGGACCAGTTACCACGCCACTTTGCGTCATGCGTTGCCCAATCGCCACGCTTTGGAAAAGACCAATGTGTTGTCATTTCCAACTCAAAATCTTCCGGCTCCCATTTTGTGATTTTCTTATCCATTATCTAAAAACCTCTGCGATAACGCCGTTCTCCAAATCCTTGATGCTATAGATATGCTCCATCACATCAAAGGTTTCCTCGAGGTTGTTACGGGCGCTTATCCATCCCTTACCGTCAGTAAACCAAACGAAAGTAAAGCCATTGATAGTATTCGTTTCCAATGCAAGCGTTTTGTAGCTACGGGCAGTTTCGTTGAGCTTGCTGCCGCTACTACCATAGAAGTTTGTTTCGACTGCATAAATCATATTGGGAGTTTTAACGACAAAGTCAAAACGCTTTTCCATCTTGCCTTGATTGGAAATAGCAGAAAGATCTATACCCCACTTTGCAGTAATCTGATGGATATACATTTCCTTGAAATAAGTCTTGTCCTTTACAAAACCGGCTTTTTTTATGAAGCTCTCAACCAAATCTTCCATCAAATGGCCGCCGCGATTTTTTCGCCCGTTGGAATCAAGACCGGTTTCAACGCCCGTCGCATAGTCGACAAGATTATTGATTATATGGTTTTCAAGCAAATCAAACAGTCCCGTATGCTCCATAAAATAAGTATATTTTTCATAATATGAGTGGCTGTTAGGAGAATAATCGCCAAAGTCAAAACGAAACATATAACCGCCGTTTTCATCCTGGCAATATATTTCATTGGCTCTAACCGCAAGCAGCAGAGGAATACATTTCAGCGTTTCGGGATATTTTTTGATTAATGCTTTGAAATCCTCTTTGATATTTTTAGAGCCAATAAGTGAGTTGAGAATATTAAGTTCAACCTTAATACCATCGACGTTTCTATGAACTTTTTCAAAATCTATGTAGTACCCATAATCTGCAATGCTGTTACGAAATTCGGACAGCCAAGCGTTAAAATTTCTGTTTGCCATATTAACCCTTTCTTCCACCGAAGCCTGCTGTTGATATGATTTTGAAAATGTCTCTGTCGGCTTCAAGCAGCTCTTCTATAATTTTTCCGAACATATACGCATCTGCTCGGTTTGTCTTTTCCTGTACTGCCAAGAGTTCCATCAATACGTACATAAATTCAACGTCGTATTCGCCGAAGGCATTGAGGTCAAAATACTGTTCGATGTCAATTTCTACTTCACCGTTCTCAATTAACGCTTTCAAGGTGTTGAAATCGTTGTTGGTAAGGGGAACACAAGTGTTCCAACAGTTCTGAATTGCTCCCAAATACTGCTTAGTAAGCGTTTCGTTTCCTTGCATTTTCATCAAGATATCAACAACCCAATGAATATGCTTCGGTGTGCGAATACGTTTTCCGCTCTTCTTGTATTTGATCACAATATCGAATTGAGATAAAGCTCCTTGAAAAACATAAATGATGTAGTCGGTAAAGACAAATTCTATAATTGCTTGTTTTTTACCATTTTCTATGCGTTGAGTTCCTTCTCTGATTTCCATAGTCATTCCCCTTAAAAATTTGATATAATCAGCTCTTTTATTTTTCCTCTTGCTTCGCTGTTACAGTTTATCATTCGCGTAGCCTCAATTCGTTTGATTTTGTAATCAGAATAAATATTATCGAAAAAGTCGTCTTCGGGATTAGAATTTTTCGGATCGGAATTGCTGACTACAATCTTTGCGCCTTTATTATCCATTGCATTTACGAATCTTGCAAGCTCAATCTGTTCTTCATCATCAAATGTTTTTTCGCTATACGCCGTAAAACTTGCAGTGTCGGTGAGAGGGCGGTATGGAGGATCTAAGTAAACGAACGTGTTTTCATCAATAAAAACAGCAGACTCCTTGTAATCACCGCATATTGTTTTCACATTTTGCAGTTTTTCGGATGCGGCTCTGAGGTTTTCATCATCACAAATCAATGGATTTTTATATGAACCCATAGGCACATTAAACAATCCTTTTTTGTTTACACGGAACAAACCGTTGAAACAAGTCTTGTTAAGAAAAATCATAAGTGCAGCCTTTTCAATATTGAGGTTATCTTTTTCGGTTGTTTTCAGGTCGTTGAAACGATTTCTTTTTGCCAAATAGTATTCTTTGCGGTCATCCGTATTCATCGGTACAAACGCACTTTGCATAGTTTGCAACATCAAGACAAGTTCGTCAACATTATCTCGGACAACTCGGTAGCAATTGATAAGCTCGGTGTTAATGTCGCCTATATATACTTCTTTCAAATCGTACTTGCTTAAAATGTCAAAAAGCACAGCACCGCCACCGACAAACGGCTCTGCATATTTGGTGATTTTTCCGTTTTCAAAAGGATAATAATTCTCAATTTCAGACAAAAGTTGACCTTTGCCGCCGGCCCATTTCAAAAACGGCTTAACTTTTTTACCGTCGTTTTTATTATATCGGACGCTTCTCGCATCAATCGGCTTTTGGGCAGTTATAGGAATAATCCACATTTTCCCGACCATTTTTGCATTGTCAATTCTGTTTTCAGAACAAAGAACCGCAACTCGCCTTTGGGATATTCCCCATTTATCAGCCGCTTCTCTTGCGGACATAAACTCCATAATCACACCCCCGAAATTTTATAATAATATTATATTCCAAAACTCGAATAATTGCAATATCATTTCACAAAAATTTCTGTTACTTTTTTTGTGAATATCCTGCAGAATTGCTCCTGCGGGGTGTTTCTCATTCAGTTTGCAAATGGCTTATTCATAATTACAGTGTTCAACTGCAATAAGGTTAACCTCGCAAGATAACGGATGTTTTGCGTCAATGCCTTCGTAATTTCAATGATTTTGAGACAGAAAAAGAACGATGTTAAGTCTTTCGACTCGAAATCGTTCTTTTCACCTTTTCTCATTCCGATTTATCGCATTTACTATATCACAAACACCGCCAAAAGTCAAGGGAGGGGCTACGTTTTTACGTAGCCTCTCCCTTTGGGTGTGATTATGATATCAAATCAGTTGAAGTATCTCTTGAGAAGTCCCTCGAAGGCCTTGCCGTGGCGAGCTTCATCTCTGCCCATTTCGTGAACTGTGTCGTGGATTGCGTCAAGTCCAAGCTCTTTCGCTCTCTTTGCGAGGTCGAATTTGCCCTGTGTTGCACCGTGCTCTGCGTCAACTCTCATTTCAAGGTTTCTCTTTGTGGAGGGTGTAACTACCTCGCCGAGAAGCTCTGCGAACTTTGCGGCGTGCTCAGCCTCTTCCCAAGCAGCCTTTTCCCAGTAAAGACCGATTTCGGGATAACCCTCGCGGTGAGCGACTCTTGCCATTGCAAGATACATACCAACCTCGGAGCATTCGCCCTCGAAGTTAGCGCGGAGTCCCATAATAACGTCTTCGGGAGCGTCCTTAGCAACGCCTACAACGTGCTCTGCTGCCCAGACTTTTTCTCCGTCATCTTTAACTTCCTTGAATTTAGAACCGGGAACGTTACAAACGGGGCATTTTTCGGGAGCGGAATCTCCCTCGTGAACGTAACCGCATACGGGACATACAAACTTTGCCATAATAAATAAATCTCCTTTATATAAATTTCTTTTTGTCAAGACTGCGCGTCAGCACATGCCTTGCATTTGCCGTAATAAATGGTTTTTTGCTCCTCTACGCAAAACTCCTCGCTCTCGGGGAGCGCGCAGGGGGTGGGGGCTTCACAGAAAATGTCGATGATTTTTTTGCAATTCTTGCAGACAAAGTGGGCGTGCGCTTCGGTGTGCCCGTCGTAGTGAATCTTGCCCGAGCCCGTGTAAAGGGTGTTGATGTCGCCGTTTTCCGCAAGAATATTGAGATTTCGGTACACCGTTCCAAGACTCAAGGTCGGATTGTCCGCCTTCAAGCCGTCGTATACCGCGTCGGCTGTCGGGTGTGTGTTGGCACCTTTCACTGCCGCAAGGATAAGCTCCCTTTGGTGTGAGTATCTCATTTTTTCAAGTCCTTTCTGCAAAATAAATAGTAATGATTATCATTACTGATTATATTATAGCATAAAACTGTGTTTTGTCAATAGTTTTTTGAAAAAAATCCAAGGAAATTTTTATTACCTCAAAAAACGACTTTACACGGCGCGCAATTTGTGCTATAATTGAGCAGATGACAACCGCCCTTAGCTCAGTTGGATAGAGTACCGGATTCCGATTCCGTTGGTCGAGGGTTCAAATCCCCCAGGGCGGGCCACACCGGAACGACGGGTCTGATACAAAAATATCAGACCTTTTTTGTTCGGGGGAGTCTGAACCCAAGCGATTGTTTTCCCCCGCTTTTTCAAAAACGAGGCGCGGGCGGTGGGGCGCGTAGCCCCGCCTCGCTCTCCGCAGAGAGCGAAACTCTCACTCGGCGTCTCTTTTTGTTAGCTTTTTCTCTGCGCCTACGCTTGCAGAGAAAAAGCGGCTATCGAGTTTCGGTATCTTCACGGCTGTTGATAGCAAACAAACCCACTCGCACTCATTTTGTTGTTTTGCCCTACGTTGATTTTTGATATAACCCGTAGGGGGCGACGTCCTCGACGCCCCGAAAGCTCGGAATTCTTGACGAGCGGAAAGATTTCGGAGAAATATATCAAACAGCCAAGTGATTTTTACGGCAATTATATTGTTTGCGTTTCAAAACGGACCGTCGGGGACTCCGGTCCCTACGGTTGTTGCGTGCGCGTCGTGCCCGTTCTGCGTTTTCTCCCGCCTTTTGCGACGGCGGGAGCAAGCCCCCGCCCTACGGGTGAGGTATGCGCATAGCACCAAAGCGTTAAAAACGGGGCGTCGAGGACGTCGTCCCCTACGGTTGTTGTGCGGGCGTCGCGCCCAAGCGGTCGTTTTCCTCGTTTTGCGACGGCGGGAGCAAGCCCCCGCTGAAAATAAGGGTTTTTGTATCGCACCCATTCTGCGTTTTGCTCCTCGTACGCAGGCGAACGGGTTCGGCGGCCTGCTCCCTTCGCGTGCGATAAGGTTAGGAGATATCAAAAATCCGAGCGGAGCTCAAGGTGCGCACGTCAACAAACCCCAATTAATTATCAAAAAAACTATTGACAAATTCAATTATTATGTTAAAATATAGAATGAAATAAGATGTGCAATAATGCACTTTTGTACAAAATTGTGCAAAAACACATCAAAAACAATACTAAATCATCATTTTTTTGATAAAGACAGGAGAAGAAAAATGGAAGTATTAAAGGAATTATCCCTCATCGGTATAGTACCGGTAATCAAAATAGACAGAGTTGAGGACGCTCTTCCTCTTGCGAAGGCGCTTTGCGACGGCGGTCTTCCATGCGCGGAGATTACTTTCCGCACGGCGGCGGCAAAGGACGCAATCGCGGCTATCACAAAGGAATACCCCGACATGATTGTCGGTGCGGGCACCGTTCTCACAAAAGAGCAGGTTGACGCCGCTATCGAAGCGGGCTCCAAGTTCATCGTAAGCCCCGGCTTCAACCCCGAAATCGTTAAATACTGTCAGGAAAAGGGCTGTCCCGTAATCCCCGGCATCAACAATCCCACGGGAATCGAGCAGGCTCTCTCCCTCGGACTCAAGACGGTCAAATTCTTCCCCGCAGAGCAGTCCGGCGGTATCAATATGATTAAGGCAATGAGCGCTCCCTACGGCGCAGTAACGTTCATGCCCACAGGCGGTATCGGCCCTGCCAACGTAAACGATTATCTCTCTTTTAACAAGATAGTTTGCTGCGGCGGTTCCTGGATGGTTAAGGCTGACCTCATCAACGCAGGCGACTTCGACGGAATCGAAAAACTCGTCCGCTCCGCTGTTGACACGATGCTCGGCTTCAAGTTCAAGCACATGGCAATCAACGAAACGAGTGCCGAGGCGGCAGGAAAGGACGCTGACTCCATAGAGAGCATCTTCGGTCTTGCAAAGAAGGTTGGAAATTCTTCCACCTTTGCGGCTTCCGACATTGAGATTATGCACACCCCCGGAAAGGGCACACACGGCCACGTAGGTATTCAGACAAACAGCGTTGAGCGCGCGGTTTACCACCTAGAGCGCCGCGGTATCAAATTTGACCACTCCACAGCCCGTTTCGACGCAAACGGCAAGATGACTTTCATCTACCTCGCTGACGAAATCGGCGGTTTCGCATTCCACATTTGTCACTGATTTGCTCACTCATATATTTGAAATTTGAAAGGAATTAAGAAAA
This sequence comes from Eubacteriales bacterium, assembly GCA_051867875.1. GTDB lineage: Bacteria > Bacillota > Clostridia > Oscillospirales > CAG-272 > RGIG4608. The sequence goes on along the minus strand of JBJDZG010000018.1, from coordinate 1,595 downwards.
TGAAAAGAGTTGTTACATTCGGCGAGCTTATGCTCCGCTTGGCTCCCAACGGCTACTACCGCTTCTTCCAGAACGACCAGATGCAGGCTACATTCGGCGGCGGCGAGGCAAATGTTGCAGTTTCCCTTGCCAACTACGGTCTTGACAGCGTTTACGTTACAAAGCTTCCGAAGCATGCTATCGGACAGGCGGCAGTCGATTCTCTTCGCTACTTCGGCGTTGACACTTCAAAGGTAGTTCGCGGCGGCGACAGAGTCGGCATTTACTATCTTGAAAAAGGCGCTTCTCAGCGCGGCTCGGTTTGTATCTACGACCGTGCTCATTCCGCTATCGCAGAGGCGGTTCCCTCCGATTTCGATTGGGATTCCATTTTTGAAGGAGCAGATTGGTTCCATTTCACAGGTATCACTCCCGCTCTCGGCGGCAATATGGTTGAAATCTGCCGTCAGGCTTGTAAGGCAGCTAAGGCAAGAGGCGTTAAGATTTCCTGCGACCTTAACTACCGCGGTAAGCTCTGGACAAGAGCCGAGGCAAGAGAGGCTATGACCGACCTTTGCCGGTACGTTGACGTTTGCATCTCCAACGAAGAGGACGCAAAGGACGTTTTCGGTATCGAAGCAGAGGGCACCGATATCTACGGCGGCAAGCTCAACCATGACGGCTATAAGAGCGTTGCGAAACAGCTTGCCGATAAGTTCGGCTTTGAGAAGGTTGCTATCACGCTCCGTACGTCCATCAGTGCAAGCGATAACGACTGGGCAGGTATGCTCTACGACGGCGAGAACTATTGCTTCTCCAAGTCCTATCATCTTCATATCGTTGACCGCGTAGGCGGCGGCGACAGCTTCGGCGGCGGACTTATCTACGCTATCCTTTCAGGCAAGGATACACAGAGCGCAATCGAATTTGCAGTTGCGGCTTCCGCACTCAAACACTCCGTTGAGGGCGACTATAACCGCGTAAGCGTTACGGAAGTTGAAAAGCTCGCAGGCGGCGACGGCTCCGGACGTGTTGTAAGATAATTGAATAAATAAACAAAAAATCAAGGGCGTTGCTTCGGCAACGCCCTTTTTTGCGGGTGTTTGCAAATAGCCGTAAAGACGTATAAACCCGCCAGCCGATTTTTCTGCCCGCACCGCACACCGCGCGCACAACAACCGTAGGGACCGGCGTCCCCGACGCCCCGCTTTCGACGCTTGCACGAACGGTGAGCGCACCTAAACCGTAGGGCGGGGGCTTGATCCCGCCGTCGCAAAAGGCGGGCGAAAACAATCGTATAGGTGCGGTGCAAACACAACAGCCGTAGGGACCGGCGTCCTCGACGGTCCGTTTTGAAACGCAAACAATATAATTGCCGTAAAAATCACTTGGCTGTTTGATATATTTCTCCGAAATCTTTCCGCTCGTCAACAATTCCGAGCTTTCGGGGCGTCGAGGACGTCGCCCCCTACGGATTATATCATAAAATCATCGCGGAGCAAACCGGCAGAATAGGTGCTGTGCGGACTTTTCAGGTATCAACAGCCGTGAGGACAGCAAAACTCGTCAGCCACTTTTTCTCTGCTGAAAAAGGCACATTGATGGGCACACAATAC
>JBJDZG010000017.1:0-10168 GCA_051867875.1 Eubacteriales bacterium | reverse complement strand
CCTTTCGGCTACCTTGATTTTTATTTGGTTGCGGGGGTGGGATTTGAACCTCACGACCTCCGGGTTATGAGCCCGACGAGCTACCAGGCTGCTCTACCCCGCGATAGAGTTGATTGATTTTGGTGCCGGGAACGGGAATCGAACCCGTACGGTACTCTCGTACCACGGGATTTTAAGTCCCGGGCGTCTGCCAATTTCGCCACCCCGGCGTAATTTGCATCGCCACGTATGCGACCAATTTCAATTGCTTGGATATTATAACACAAGTTTGCCTCTTTGTCAACAGCATTTTTGAAAAATTATTGACTTTTTTTCTCGCCTGCGGTACAATAGTAAAAAGGGCACCCACAAATATTATATGCAGAAAGTTTTAACTTATGATAAAAGGCAGCAAAATAAATTCAGATATTTATCCGCCTCGGCTTTACGAGGACATTTATTTATGCACGGAATACGGGCGCATCGTGTCGGCAAGAGAGGGGCAGAAGCGTCATATCGGTAATATTTTTGAAATTTTTTCGCCCACGGAGAAGCAGTTTATTCTCAAAAACATGAAATTCAGCACGCGTCCGTTGCTTTTTGCCATATCCGAGCTCGGACCCGTTTTTGTTGACGTAACGGCGGTAAATCATTACGGTCAGCTCGCTGTGATAGTTCCCTTGGCAGAGCCCGACGAAAGTCTTGACTTGGCTTTCGGTGCTTTGCGTGCCGACACATTGTCGAGTGAGAAGGCTACAAGGCTTCATGAAATTTTCAAGAGCCACGAAGCCCTTGGCTCTACTGACTTTTGTGCCAGAATGGCGGGCGTATATTCGGGTGTTTACGACTTTGATTTCAGTTTTCACACCGAAGACGAGGTTGTGGAGTTTCTTGCTCGAAAGGTGCAGAATTACGGCGTGCTTTTCGGCTGTGATATGAGCTTTTCCGTGAAGCAGCTCTGCGCGTCGGGTGCGGAAAACCGCATTGAAAAGTCGGCTCTGCTCTTCATTCTGTCGCAGTTTTCGCTGATTGCACGCGAAAATTCTTCAAAAAGAGATGCGAGAGTTGACGCATTTTTCGACGGGAGCGGATTATATTTCGATTTCGGCTTTAAGATAGTCAGCGACAAGCGCGGGCTTGCTCTTTCACGGGAAAACGAGGAGATAGCGCGTTTGTGCTCGGTTGCGGACAGCAAAAAGCTCGCGTGCATCTGTTATCAAAATGAGGATTCTTTCGTTTTGCGCGCTTTTCCGTGGGCTGATTATCCCGTCGGGAACGAAACGAAAAAGCCCGAGCCCGACTTCGATTACTGAGATGATACTCTAAAAATACCTACATATTTGTATATAGAGCAAAAGAAAGGAGATTTGTATGTCAAGCATGGCAAACGCGCCGATAACGGTGATACAGGGAATAGGACCTGCACGGGCGAAGGCTTACGCAAAGCTCGGAATCACGACGGTTTCCGACCTTATCTATCATTTTCCGCGCGCGTATGAGAACAGGGGAGATATAAAGCTCCTTTCCGATATAAATTCCGGGGAGAAGAACGCGGTTATGCTGACCGTCGGCACCGTTCCGAAAAAAACTATGATAAGACGCGGAATGGAGCTTCTCAAATTCACCGCTTTTGACGAGAGCGGTGTGTGCGAGATAACCTTCTACAATCAGAATTACCTTGCGGACAAGTTTCCGCTCGGTGCCACCTTCCGCTTTTACGGGCAGACGGAGCGCGTCGGCAAGCGTTACAAGATGAACTCCCCCGCTTACGAAATGGTTATAGAGGGCGAGGAGCTTTTGCCCCTTGTGCCCGTTTATCATCTGTCGGAAGGTATTTCAAAAAACAGAATTGCCTCGGATATCTCAATGGCGATGAGCGCGCTCATGCCCGAGCTGTCCGATTATCTGCCCGACGGTATCAGGAGAAAATATAAGCTCTGCACGCTTCCTTTTGCGATTCGCGCCATTCACGATCCGCAGGATTACGAAAGCGTGGCACGCGCTAAGCGCAGACTCGTTTTTGACGAGTTTTTCGTATTTGCTCTCGGCATGGCTCTAAGCACCGAAAAGCAGAGAGAGGGCAGTGCGCCCGTGTGCGAAGTGGAAAGCCTTGACGAGCTTCTTTCGCTTTTTGAGTACGAGCTGACGGGGGACCAGCAAAAAGCTATCGCGGATATAAGGCGCGACATGGCAGAGGATACCCCGATGAGCCGAATTTTAGTCGGCGATGTCGGCTGCGGTAAGACCGCCTGCGCTATTGCGGCTATGTATATTGCGGTGAAGAGCGGTCATCAGGCGGTGCTCATGGCACCTACTGAAATCTTGGCTCGCCAGCACTACAAGGATATAGCTCCGCTGTTTGAAAAGCTCGGTTACAGGACGGAGCTTCTCGTCGGCTCGCTGACGGCTTCGCAGAAAAAGAAGGTCAGGGCTTCGCTTGCGTGTGAGAATCCCGAAAAGCGCGCGGACGTCGTTATCGGTACGCACGCGCTCATCTCCGACGGAGTTGAATTTTATTCTGCGGGCGTTATAGTTACCGACGAGCAACACCGCTTCGGAGTGGCGCAGAGGGCAACGCTCGCGGGAAAAGGTGAGCACTCTCACGTGCTCGTAATGAGCGCTACTCCCATTCCGCGCTCGCTTGCACTCATTCTCTACGGCGACCTTCAGCTTTCAAAAATAAATGAGATGCCCAAGGGCAGACAGAGGGTTGACACCTTCTGCGTTGACGAGAGCTATCGGGAGAGGTTGAACGCTTTTATAGAGAAGCAGGTTGAAAACGGCGGTCAGGTCTATATCGTCTGTCCCGCGGTCGAAGAAAAAGAGCCCGAGGACGCGAGCGAGGTAACACTCGCCGAGTTTGGCAAGGAGAGGGAAGAAATGCCCCCATTAAAGACCGCGGTTGAATTTGCGGGCGAGCTTGCAAGAGCGCTTCCGAATCTGAATATTGCCTTCTTGCACGGAAGAATGAAAGGCTCGGAGAAGGATATGATAATGAAAAAATTCTCCGAAGGAGAAATAGACGTTCTCGTTTCGACGACGGTAATCGAGGTCGGCGTGAACATTCCGAGTGCGACGCTTATGATAGTGGAAAACGCCGAGCGATTTGGACTTGCGCAGCTTCATCAGCTCCGCGGACGAGTGGGCAGGGGAAGCAAAAAATCCTATTGCGTGCTCGTTTCAGACTCAAAGGGCGAGAGCGCCCGCGAGCGCCTTAAAACGATGACGGCGGAATACGACGGCTTTAAGATTGCCGAGAAGGACCTCGTTTTGCGCGGACCGGGCGATTTTATCAAGGGCGCATCCGACTCCTCGGTGCGCCAGAGCGGCGGGCTTAAATTCAAGCTTGCCGATATGAGCGAGGACGCAAGCGTGCTCTCCGATGCCTATGAGGCGGCACACGCGTTAATTGACGAAAATCCCGACCTTTCGCAGAACGGTACGCTCAAAATGATGATAGACAAAATGTTTTCTATCGACGAGTATTCGCTGAGTTGAGATTTTTTAGTCCCAAACGCGACTTGAAAAATACAAAAATATCCCTCGTACGAGGGGAAATGGATAATTTACAAATAAAAAATGCTCCAAATCCTAAAAAAATTGCTATTTGTTAATAGAATGTTCATAAATGTATGTTATTATGAATTGTTGACAAGTCAACATTCAGGAGGATTTGATGGATACCCTTAAATTTTTATTCTTTTATGAGAGCTTTGACACCATAGTAAAGTGCATAAAAAAGCTCGAAATGTCCTATATGCGCAAGTATTCCTTGCGCGCCGTTCATCTGCGCTGTCTGCTCCGCATGAGAGAGAGCAAGCGCGGCATGAGTGTAACGGAGCTTTCGCGTGTTTGTAAGACCGACAAGGCGCTCATCTCGCGTACTCTCCGTGAACTTACCGAAGAGGGATTTATTACGTCCGTGGGCGGTGAGGGCGAAAAGACCTACAACAAAAAATACTGTCTTACCGAAAAAAGTGAAGATGTTATAAACGATGTGTCATCGGATATTTCCCGATACATTCAAAAAGCAAGAAAAGATATATCCGAAGAAGACGTTCATATATTTTACGATGTGCTTGCCTCGTTTGAGGATAACATTTCACGAATCGATATCAAATAATAAAGGAGTTAATTATGGAACTTAAAGACATGCCCGTACATTCTCTGTACGAAACTATTGACCTTGCCCGTCAGAAATACGGCGATAAAACGCTTTTCGCATTTGAGAGAAAAGGCGTTGACTACGAAGTAAGCTACAATCAGTTTTTCGAGTACGTAAAATCCGCAACAAGAGGATTTATTAAGCTCGGACTTGCAGGCAAAAGAGTAATGATAATCGGTGAGAACTGCCCCGAATGGATAGCTACTTACATTGCAGTTATTACCGCAGGCGGCGTTGCAGTGCCCACTGACGTGGCTCTTTCAAAGGAACAGCTCGTTTCCTTCGTTGATATGGCAGAGGTTGAGGCTATTGCTTATTCTAACACCTGGGCGGAATTTATCGAAGGCAGGGCAGAGGAATTTAAGGGAGTTTCCCAGTTTATCCGCTTGACCGAGGATGTTTTTGAAATGACTGACGCTGAAGCTCACAAGCTCTCGCGCTTTATGTCGGTTGCCGAAATAGTACAGACGGGCAACGCATTCCCCGAAATTGAAATTCCCGAGCAGGACAGTGAGAGAATGAGCGTTATGCTCTTTACCTCGGGTACTACGGGCACGAGCAAGGTAGTAATGCTCTGTCAGAGAAATATCTGCACCGTTATCAACGATGCCAGAATACCTCTCGCAAAACTCGACGTTAACGATACGCTTCTTTCCGTGCTTCCCGTTCATCACACCTACGAGCTCAGCTGCGGAATATTCGGAGCGCTTGACCACGGCGCAACTATCTGCATAAACGATTCAATAAAGCACGTTTCCAAGAATATGAAGAAATATAAACCCACCATTATGGCAGTAGTTCCGCTTTACGTTGAGGTTTTCTACAATACTATTATGAAAACCGTCAGAAAGCAGAATATCGAAAAGACTTTCAATACTGCCATCAAGCTCAGTCAGATAGCAGGCAAGGTCAATATCGACCTTCGCAAGCAACTTTTCGGTAAGGTAATGGAGGGCTTCGGCGGCAGACTTCGCACGCTTATCTGCGGCGGTGCGGCTCTTCGCCCCGAGCTCGTTGAAATTTTCCACGCAATAGGCGTTGAAATTCTTCAGGGCTACGGCATCACGGAGTGCTCGCCCCTCGTTTCCGTCGTTCCTTGCGGTGTATACAACCCCAAGTCCTGCGGACTTCTTGTTAACTCAATGCAGGCGTTTATCGACAAAGAAAAGCCTGATGACGATTTCGGTGAGATTGTAGTTAAAGGTCCTAACGTAATGCTCGGTTACTATAACAACGAGCAGGCAACAAAGGAAGTTCTTTCTCCCAAGGGCTGGTTCTATACGGGCGACTACGGTTACATTGATAAAAACAACTACCTCTATATCACGGGCAGAAAGAAGAACATAATCGTCCTCCAGGACGGCAAAAACGTATTCCCCGAAGAGATTGAGGAATACCTTGACGGAATCCCCTATATCAAGGAATGTATCGTAGTAGGACGCCATAAGGACAACGATATTGCCATAACGGCTCTCGTTTATCCCGATATCGAGTTCGCCGAGAGCAAGGGACTTAAAACGAAGGAAGAAACCTACAACACTATCCGCAATGAGATTAACGCTCTCAACAGAAAACTTGTAGCATACAAGAGAATTTCGGCACTTGAATTCCTTGAAGAGCCCTTTGAAAAGACTCCGACGCAGAAAATTATGCGTTTCAAATACAAATAATATAGTAAAAGAGGCTCGTACGAGCCTCTTTATTTTCTCTGAATGTATTAATAATAAAAGTCGTGATTTCCAATCCGCTTTGCAAAAACTCGGTTTTCGCTTATCCACGAGCTTGTCGCTATGCGAGGATTGAAGAAGAAGAGTACCCCGGGGACTATTTCATAGCCTTCAAGGGCAATTTTTGCTGCGATAATGCTGTCTTCGCTCGGATTGTTATATATAGTTCCTGTGTATGCAGGAGTAAACTGTATTCCGTGCTTAAAATCGAAGATAACACTGTAAATGGTGTTAGGGTATCTTGGGTCGTCAACTCTGTTAAGGACCACGTTTCCCACAGCTATCTTTCCCTCAAGTATCTCACCGCCTGCCTCTGCTTCGATAATTCGGGAGAGCCAGTATATCTCGTCGGAGCTATAAAAGCTCTCGGCAGTGCCGAGTGAATACTTCGATTTTGAAAGGCTTACCGAGCGGGTAGCACTGTTCCATTCTACGTCATAGCCGAGCGCCTTTGCAAGCGGGCGAATGGGAACGTAGAGCGAGCCGTTAAGGTTTATTACCTCGCCGTGACCGTAGAAATATCTGCCGCCTACGGATATGTAACGCTTGCCGGTTGTTACAGTGATAGTGTTGCCGTCGTATTTTACGGTAGCGGTTTTGGTCTTTGCGTTATAGCTTATGTCAGGATTTACAAGACTTTCGCTAAGACGGCGGAGGGGAACGTAGGTGATGGAATTTATAAGAAGAGCCTCGCTACCGTCAAGTTCCTTGCCCGATACTGAAACAGGGATGGATTCGTAGCTCACACGCTCCTGTGCAAACGCGGCGGTGGGTACCGCCATTACCGCAAGGAGAAAAAGAGCGCAGATGCTTAGAAGTTTGGTTCTTTTTTTCATAACGTTTTCCTTTCTGAAGATTTTGCAGATATCTGTCTGCTTCATTATTCTACCATTAATGTGAAGAATAATCAACCCTCAAAATATGGCTCAAAAGAGAGACTTTGGCATATTGACAAGATAGTTCCAAGATGGTATAATTATGGAAGAGTTATCTACCGACCGCCACGGCGGAGAAAGGAGAGTTATGGCAAGAAATAACGAGGTTTTAGCTGATATTCTGCGCCCGCAGAGCTTTGACGAGCTCGTAGGGCAAAAGCACCTTTTCGGCGAGCGAGGAATACTTCGCAAGATGATGGAAAAGGGCAGAATGACCAATATGATATTTTTCGGCCCCCCCGGTACGGGAAAAACCACGGCGGCGAGCATTATAGCGAAGGAATCTGGAATGAATTTCTACAAGCTCAACGCAACGAGCGCGTCGCTTTCCGACGTCAAGGACATAATCGCGCAGACGAATAATGTTTTCGGCTTCGGCGGAATACTGCTCTATATCGACGAGATACAGTATTTTAATCGCAAACAGCAGCAGGCTCTTCTTGAATATATGGAGGACGGGCGCGTAACGCTCATCGCCTCGACCACGGAAAATCCTCATTTTTATATATATAACGCGATAATCTCGCGTTCAACTCTTTTTGAGTTCAAGCCCGTTGACAAAAAGGAGCTTGCCGTGGCACTGCGCCGCGCGCTTGATTTTCTCAACGAAAGGGACGGCACGGCGGTGAATGCCGACGAAGGAACCCTCGAATTTATCGCCAAATGCGCGGGCGGAGACGTCCGCCACGCGATAAATCTGCTTGAGGGCGCGTATTACGCCTGCGACGGTGAGATAAATACGGAGCTTGTGAAAACTCTGCATATTCCCGTCGATAATTTCTCCGACGATGCACATTTTGATTTGCTTTCGTGCTTGCAGAAATCCATACGGGGCTCGGATCCCGATGCGGCGGTATTTTATCTGGCAAAGCTTCTTCACTGCGGAGAGCTTTTGTCGGTTTGTCGCAGATTGCAGGTAATTGCGAGCGAGGATATAGGGCTTGCCTATCCGCAGGCACCTGCCATTGTAAAGGCGTGCTGTGATTCCGCACGCGAGCTCGGAATGCCCGAAGCGTCGCTTCCTTTGGCTAACGCAACGATAATGCTCGCAACCGCGCCAAAATCCAACTCCGCGTATCTCGCATACACCGCGGCGAATGAGGATATCGTAGCAGGCAACGGCAAAGAAGTGCCCGTGCATTTGAGGAGTCCGCTTTATAAGGGATATAAATACCCACACGACTTTGAAAATCACTACGTAGAACAGCAATATCTCCCCGACGACCTCAAAAACAAGAAATATTACACGTTCGGCGACAACAAAACCGAGCGCGCGGCAAGAGAATACTGGGAAAAGATAAAAAATAAATAATTGAAAGGTCTTTTGAAATGAAAAATATGAGAAATTCAAACCTTAGCCTTCTGTCACTCCTTCTGGCTCTCGTGATGCTGTTTTCAATGCTCGCTTCTTGCGGACTTACGGACGGTATTGTTACTTTGCCCGACGGAATTGACGATATTCTCAGCAGTATAACTGCTCCCGATGAATGGAAGGATTATCCCTCGGAGCACGTTGACCTTGATAACGACGGATTCTGCGACGATTGCCATATTGACGTCGTCGAAACGATTGATTTTTACAATTTTAACGACCTTCACGGCAAATTTGACGACACGAGTTCCCAACCCGGCGTTGACGAGCTGACGACTTTCCTGTATAACACGGAAAAGACCGACGAACATACGGTTTTCCTCTCCTCGGGAGATATGTGGCAGGGAAGCTCCGAGTCGAACGTCACGCGCGGTAATATTATTACCGACTGGATGAACGAGCTCGGCTTTGAGGCTATGGCTCTCGGCAACCACGAGTTCGACTGGGGCATTGAGAGTATCGAGCAGAATGCGGCGATAGCGGAATTTCCTTTGCTTGCCATAAACATTTACGACACAGATACCAATAAAAGAGTCGATTTCTGCGAATCGTCCGTGCTCATTGAGAGGGGCAACTGCCAGATAGGCATTATCGGTGCTATCGGCGATTGCTATTCTTCAATATCGGGCGAGTTGACGGGTGGATTTTATTTCAAGACGGGCGATGACCTGACAAGCCTTGTAAAAGAGGAGTCCGAGGCTTTGCGCGAGCAGGGTGCGGATATCGTCGTGTATATTCTCCACGACGGTGCTGAACGCTCCTCGCAGGACACGTCCGCTTATTACGACACGGAACTTTCAAAGGGCGGATATATCGATATCGTGTTTGAGGGACATACCCACCAAAAATACGCTTTTGAGGACGATTACGGCGTTTATCACCTTCAAGGTGGCGGCGATAACTCGCAGGGAATGACGCACGTTGAGGTAGACGTCAATATCGCAAACGGCGAAATAGACGTTAACAGAGCGGGATACGTCAGCCATACTCAATGTTCAAGACTTGAGGGCGCGCCCGTCGTTGACGAGCTTTTGGAAAAATACGCCGAGCTTATCGCTTGGGTAAACCGCGACCTCGGCTATAACAGTACGCAGAGAAACAGCTCGGAAATTGCAAGCCTCGTCGCACGCCTTTATTACGAAAAGGGAGTCGAAAAATGGGGTGAAAAATACGATATCGCCCTCGGTGGCGGATTTATCAGCGTAAGAAGTCCGTACAAAGTTACGCAGGGAACCGTGAAATATTCGGATTTGCAGATGATACTGCCGTTTGAAAACAAAATCGTACTTTGTTCCATAAAGGGCAGGGACTTGCTGGATAAGTTCTATAATACCTCAAACGACAGATATTATATTTATTACGATACCGTAAAAGCGAGTGATATCAATCCAAACTCTACATATTATATTATAACGGACACCTATACGTCCACTTACAGATATAATAACCTCACCGAAATCGAATATTTCGATATGACGACCTTTGCCTGCGACCTCGTCGCGGAGTACGTCGAAAACGGCGGATGGAGTAAATAATTTTATAAGAAGAAAAGCCTTCCTGACGGAGGGCTTTTTGATTAGTGCAGATAATTGTCTGCCGAGACGGTGATGAAAAAGCAAGGCTCACCGTACGGGAATCGAGACGTCGTTTTTTGCTGCGCAAAAAGCCGACACCGAGATTTGCCGGCGCAAACTCGCCCATAATCGCACTTCGCGCGAATGGGTTCTCTGCCGAGACGGTGAGCAATAAAAAAGAAGGATACCTTATGGTATCCTTCTTTTTTATTGGTGACCCGTACGGGAATCGAACCCATGTTCCCAGCGTGAGAGGCTAGTGTCTTAACCGCTTGACCAACGGGCCAAATCAACGTACGATAGTATAACATAACGCAAAAGATTTGTCAATAGATTTTAAGGAAAAAGTTTTTGAATTTTTTCGAAAAAACTTAAAAAAGGGTATTGACAAAGGGGAAAGAATGTGGTAAGATAAC
>JBJDZG010000016.1:0-59618 GCA_051867875.1 Eubacteriales bacterium | reverse complement strand
TCGGTATAATGCTGCGAACCATCAATTTCAATAATCAATTTTGCTTTATGACAATAAAAATCCGCAATAAAATTATCGATTGCCTTTTGGCGTTGAAATCTTACTTCGTATTTTGATAAGAAGTCGTACCACAAATGATTCTCTTGCGGTGTCGCATTTTTGCGCAAATTTTTGGCAAGAGTAATATTCTTTTTGTTGTAATCAAGTGACATATTTACTCCTCTAATAAACTTGCTATAATATATACAAATCGGCAGGGAAGTCAATATCTCTGCCGATATTTTTGTGCTTGCGAATTCTCCGCTAAAGACAGCAGAAGAAAGCCGCGGTGCTTTGGTTTTATATTTGAGTCTTATTCAACCTCAACGCTTCCGTCGGGTTTTACCGTAATGCTCATTCCGTCCTTGACGTAGTTAAGAAATTCTTCGCCGAGGGAGTCAACGACTGCCATGTGTGCTTTTTCGTCATTGAGCCAAACGTCTGCTATGATAACGCCTGCGCCTGCCAGGGAGTCAATGGGCTGTGAGAAGAGCATACAAGCGGGTTGACGCCCCATAGCGCACGCGCAGTAGAGGACAAGACCGCCCGTTGTCGAGCCTATGGTCTGGGGAAGGCAAAGTGCCTTTCCTGCCATTTGCTTATTGTAGAGGTCGGGGTTATTCTGGTCTCCGCAGGTTGCCTTTTTGTCGCCGAACTGCAAAGCCTTCTGGAATGAAGCAAGCGTATTAAGACCGTTATGTGAAACTACTGCTTCCGCGGTAACAGTACCCGGAGCAACTACTCTTCCTTTGAAAACTCTCATTATTTCTTACCTCCTTTTGTTATCTGCTCGAGAATCTCATCGTCGGTATAGTAACGAGCCGTCGTATACGTACGAAGCTTATTTGAGGACGTGATTACGGGCATTTTTCCCGAAAGGGGATTATTCATATACATAAGAGGACAAATGTAAGAGAGAATTACGCCGGTAGCTTTAAGACGCTCGGAGTATTCGGTCTTTTCAAATTCCTTTATAACTGCGGGAGCAGAGGTGAATACCGTAGGAATAACGACAGTTTTGTTTCCTGCCTCGGCAAGAGCTTTTTCAAGTCTTACCGTCCAGCTTTTAAGCTGTTCGAGCGTCATGTGAGGACAGCCCATAAAGCAAAGCTTGGGCTTTGCATCGGGATTCTTCCAAATTACAGGGTAGGAGTCGTAAACTCTCTGAAGCTCTGCGTCGTCGATAACGTAGGTTTTCGCGCCCTCAACTATAAGGCTCTCGCCGAGCTCTTTTGCGTCGGGAGTGAGGTTGTCAACATGGTAAAGACCTACCGCGCCGTTTGATGCGGTAGCCGCGCCGAAGTCCTTTAAGTAAGTGCAAGCGGCGGCGTCGAGCTCGGTGCCGAGCCACTTATCGAGTCCCTTGATATAAGGAACTTCTTCCATTACCTTCATACCTATTGCCGAGCCGAGAAGCTGGGCTTCGGGCTTTTTCGTCGTTTTGATTTCAACAATCCAGGTAGCGCGTCTGCCCTCGTCGGTAAGAAGTCCGAAATAGGGAACGTAGCCGACTATTGAGCCCATAATATCGATGATACCCGAGTTACGGTTACACCTTGCGCCGAGAACTGAGTTCGCGTAAACTACCGCGCTGGATTCAGCCCAAGAGAGCACCTCGCCCTTTTCGGGCTTGTTGCCGACCTCATCCATATAGGAAGCACAGGTGAATGCGTCCTCGTTCATAAGTCCGAGAGCTTTGAGCTGACCCTCGTAGAAGTCCTGCTTTGAGTACATAAAGTTATCGAAAATGACTTTCTGCAAGAAATTCTGAGGGACGTTCTTGTCAAGAGGGCGGGGGTCGACGGAGAATTTCTGCTCCGAAACAACGCCTGCGTCGATGAGCTGCTGCATAAGGTCGAACACGGGGCTCATCATTTTAAGTCCGAAAGACGTTACGAGGTGATTGTATTTGCTCGATACGGGAACGAGCTTTTCAGCACCGAAGAGCTCACCGTAACGAACGACTGTTTCCATTACCTTGGCAAGCGTTTCGCCGCGCTCGCCGTTAAGTATGGCTTTTTGTTCATCAGTTAAAAACATATTTGCTCCTCCTCAAATTAAATCTTCATGGCAACGTCCCAAGCGCCCCAGATAACGCTTCTGAGGTTGCCTACGTTTTTAGCATCGCCTATAACGTGCGCGTGCTTAGTGGCGACGGGAGCGGGATTGTAGCCTATAGACAAGATGACGGAATCACAGGGGATTGTTTCGTACTTACCGTCCTTATGTCTTACGATAACGCCGTTATTCTTAATCTGCTTGACGGCAGTTTCAAGGTGAACGGGTACACGGTTAGTCTTGAAGCAATCGCGGAGATAGCTTGTATTTGCAAGGCAGATGCCGGGAGTTGTGATGAGGTCGTCCATCATCTCAACTATAACGGGCTTCTTTCCTTTGAGGAAGAGGTCGTAAGCAATTTCACAGCCCGTAAGACCGCCGCCGATAACGACTACGTTCTCACCGACCTGCTTGTTACCGAGAAGGTAATCAATAGCCTCAACCGCGGTATGAACGCCGTGAACGGGGAGCTTTTTTGGTTTAGCACCCGTAGCGACGATGACTTCGTCTGCATCGAGCTTCGATATATCCTTAATTTCGGTATTGAGCTTTACAGTAATGGAAGGATAGCTTCTTATCTCTCTGTTGTACCAAGCGATAAGGGCTCTGTCCTTTTCCTTGAAGGAAGGAGCAGCCGCGGCAATAAATACACCGCCGAGTTTGTCGCTCTTTTCGTAAAGAGTAACGCTATGACCGCGTTTAGCGCAGACGATAGCCGCTTCCATGCCGCCTATACCGCCGCCGACGATGGCAACCTTCTTGCTCTTCTTAGCGGGTCTTATGTTGTATTTCTTAGACTGCATAGTTTCGGGATTGAGTGCACAGCGTGCAAGTCCCATAGTGTCGCTGAGCTCCTGCGTGTTTGCATGACCGTTTGAACGCGAGAAGTTAAAGCAACCCGAATGACAGCAGATGCAGGGTTTAATCTCCTCAACTCTGTCCTCGATTAATTTAGTTACCCACTCGGGGTCTGTAAGGAACTGACGTGCAACGCCAACGCCGTCAATTCTGCCTTCTGCAACTGCCTTAGCACCTGTCTCGGGGTCCATTCTGCCCGCACATACTACGGGAATGCTTACGAATTTCTTGATATGTGCAACGTCGTCAAGGTTGCAGTTTTCGGGCATATACATCGGGGGATGAGACCAATACCAGGAGTCGTATGTACCGTTGTCGGCATTGAGCATATCGTAGCCTGCGTCCTGGAGATATCTTGCGGCTCTTTCGCTCTCTTCCATATTTCTGCCGACCTCAACGTAGTCCTCGCCGGGCATAGCACCCTCGCAGAAGCCCTTCATCTTGGACTCTACGGAATAGCGCAGAGATACGGGGAAGTCGGAACCGCAAACGTCCTTGATAGCGGCAACTATCTCGGCTGCGAAGCGGTAGCGGTTTTCAAACGAGCCGCCGTACTTGTCATCACGTTTATTGAAAAATTCAATTGCAAACTGGTCAAGGAGGTATCCCTCGTGAACTGCGTGGACCTCAACGCCGTCAACGCCTGCGTCCATACAGAGTTTAGCCGTCTTTGCAAATGCCTCGATGATTTCTTCAATCTGATGAGTTGTCATCTCGGGGCAGATGATATCGTGCGCCCAGCGGGAAGGCTGGGGAGAGGGAGAAGCGAGCTCGTGATTCGTGTCGATTACGGGCTTTATAATAGCTCTCGTCAGCTTATTTTTATGAAGAGGAGCTATCAAATCGGAGATTGCCCAGGAGCGTCCCATTCCTGCGGTGAGCTGAATGAAGACCTTGGTATCGGTTTTATGGATTTCGTCCATGAATTCCTTGAGGTCCTCAAACATTTTGGGGTTTTGCCAGAGCCATTTTCCGAAGAAAGTATCGCGTAGAGGAGCGATTCCGGGAATTATAAGGCCAACGTTATTTTGTGCTCTTTCAAGGAAGAGCTTTGCCGCCTCTTTGTCAAAATGACAACCGCTGAGTTCAAACCAGCCGAAAAGGGACGTGCCGCCCATGGGGCACATTACTATACGGTTTTTAATCTCAACGTTGCCTATTTTCCAAGGAGTGAACAGTGCTTCGTATTTGGGGTCAAGATTGTTCATAATACAGAAATCCTTTCTATAATTTTTATATACTAATTTTATCACATACCTTTCGCTTTGTCAATAAATTGTCAAGTATTAAATAACTTTTTTTATCTTTTTTGACGAATTTTGCATATATTCATCAAAAGTGAATAAATATTCAAATATTCAGAAGATATCCAAGAAAATACTGAATATTTTTCAAAAAAGCTATTGACAAATGAATAATTATTTAGTATAATCACTGAGGTTTGAAAAAAATACAAGGAGAAGTGATTTTGAAGAAAAATATATTCAGATTTTTTGCATTTTTAATGCTCGCGTGCGTCGCACTTTCTCTCGCGTCGTGCTCGGGAGCATCAGGCATTTCGCCTGTAAAAATGATAGACATAAAACTCACCGACGAGGAATACGCCTTTGTCTGCAAGAAGGGAAATACGGCTCTCGTTAGCTCCATGAACGCCTTTCTCGCCGAAATAAAAGCGAGCGGTGAATTTGACACGCTCGTAGCAAAATATTTTGAGGGAGATGGCGAAAAAATCGGCTACACCGTTACCACCTCGGATGTCGAAAACACCGCGGACAAATTCGTGGTAGTTACAAACTGTCCCTTTGAACCATTTGAGTATATGGGAACGGACGGCAAAATATACGGACTTGACATTGAGATTGCGGCGGCTTATGCCGAGGCACACGGTCTTGAGCTTGTAGTAAAAAACATCGGCTTTGATGAGATTTTCGTTCAGGTCGAAACAGGCTATGCGGATATAGGCATGGCAGGTATTACGGTCGATGCGGAGCGTTCCAAAATTTACGATTTTACGGAGCCCTATTATCAGGCTTCGCAGAAGCTTATAGTAAGTGCCGAAAACACCGATTTTGACGCTTGTACGACGGCAGAGGACGTAGAAGCGGTGCTTGCCTCGCTTGAAAAAAACGCGATTGGCTACCAGAGCGCAACTACTGCGTCGCTTTACATAAACGGGGACGGGGATTGGGGCTTTGACGGCTTTAAGAATATCACTGGCAAGGCTTACGCCACCGCACAGATAGCGATAAACGACTTAATTAACGGAAACCTTTACGGCGTTATGCTCGACGAAGCACCGGCTACGGCAATTCTGTCTGCAACCGAGGAAGCGTCGGGTTCAAATTGGGGCGCGAAATTTGAGAATTTCTTTGCCACTCTTTCAAATGAGCACTATCTCTCCGTACTCTTAACGGGACTTCTCAATACTGTCAAGGTGGCGCTTTTCGGTTTGCTTATCGGTATCGTGATAGGAACGCTCATCGCCATGGTCAAGGTTGCACCCAAATATAAGCTGATTTACAGAATACTCGATAAGGTCTGCTCCGTTTACGTCGCGGTTTTCCGCGGAACGCCGATAGTTGCACAGCTCCTTATCGCTTACTATGTAATTATGCCTTCGGTTGGCATAAAACTCGGCTCGCTGACTGTCGGACTTATAGTTTTCGGTATGAACAGCGGCGCGTACGTGTCGGAAATGATGAGAAGCGGTATAAATTCCGTCGACAAAGGGCAGATGGAAGCGGGCAGAGCACTCGGACTTACATACGCCTCGACGATGATGCAGATAGTCGTACCGCAAGCGGTTAAAAACATTCTTCCCACGCTTGGAAATGAATTCATCAGCTTAATTAAAGAGACGTCGGTTTTGAGCTTTATAGCGGTTTACGACCTTTATAAAGCGCTTCTCGACGTCGGTATGGTAAAATACGACACAATGGTGCCATATCTTATGATGGGAGTTATATATATCGTGCTCGTCCTGATAATCAGTGCGGGTGTCAAGCTTCTTGAAAGGAGATTTGCAAAAAGTGATAGAAATTAAGAATTTACGCAAGAGCTTTGACGGAAAGGAGATACTTTGCGGAATAAATACGACTATTCACGAGGGAGAGCAGGTTGTCGTCATAGGTCCTTCGGGCTCGGGAAAATCAACCTTCATCCGATGCATAAACTGCCTTGAAGACCCCGATGACGGTATTATTATGTTCGAGGGCGAAAACCTCGCCGATTTCAAGGTCGATATCAACGTCCACAGACAGAATATCGGTATGGTGTTCCAGCATTTTAACCTTTTCAACAATAAAACAGTGCTCGAAAATATTACGCTCGCTCCCATTCAGATACACGGAAAAGCGCTTAAAAAGCAGGGAATGAGCAAAAAAGAGATTAAAGCTCATTTTGAAGCAAAGGCTATGGAGTTGCTCGCAAAAATTGGACTTGAGGACAAGGCAAACGCTTATCCGTCAACCCTATCGGGCGGTCAGAAGCAGAGAATTGCAATCGTGCGCGCGCTTGCCATGGAGCCGAAGGTAATGCTTTTTGACGAGCCCACGAGCGCACTCGACCCCGAAATGGTCGGAGAGGTGCTCGACCTTATGCGAAAGCTCGCCGATGAAAAAATGACGATGGTAATCGTTACGCACGAAATGGGCTTTGCCAAAGAGGTGGCGAGCCGTGTGCTCTTTATGAACGAGGGCAATATCGTCGAGGACGGCACACCCGACGAGGTATTCAATCACCCAAAGCACCCGCGACTTCGGGAATTTTTGTCCAAGATTATTTGAGATTAAGCAGGACTGCTTCTCACTATAAAAAGATTATATGAAAACGGCACGGAGGTATTTTTTAATATCTCTGTGTCGATTTGTTTTTTGCATTCTGCGAGCTTTTTTTCACTAAATTTGTAAAAACACTTGATTTTGTCGGTATTTTATTTTATAATATACAATGTATAGATATGCACATCAGAACGGAGATTTATATGGACAGAATTTCAAAAGAGAATTATTATCTTGATATAGCCCAGACCGTTGCGGAAAGAAGCACCTGCATGAGAAAGAAATACGGTGCCATCATCGTCAAAAACGACGTTATCATTTCAACGGGCTACAACGGCGCACCCAGAGGCAGAAAGAACTGCAACGAGCTTCAATTCTGCATGAGAGAAAAGCTCTGCATACCGCGCGGAGAGAGATACGAGCTCTGCCGTTCGGTTCACGCCGAGGCTAACGCGATAATTGCCGCGCCGCGCGACCAGATGCTCGGAGCAACGCTCTATATGACTTGCGTTTCCCCCGAGAACAATACGATAGTGCCGGGCACGAGCAGTTGTATGATGTGCAAGCGTCAGGTCATAAATGCGGGAATTGCCTACGTCGTAGTCCGCGACGATAAAGAGAGCTTCCGCAAGATTGACGTCAACGATTGGATTGAGGACGACGATTCTCTCTCGGGCAACTTCGGCTATTGATAATGGAAATTGAAATAAAACTTGCAGGCAGGGAGCACCTTGCCGCCATTTCCGCGCTTGAAGAAGCTACCTTTGCCGAGCCTTGGAGCGAAAGCGCGCTTGAACTTTTTGTCGGCGAGGATAATTTTGCGGTTGTGGCAATTTCAGAGGACAGGCTACTCTCGTATTGCACCGTAACCGCAGTTCTTGACGAGGCGCAGATTATAAACGTTGCAACGGACAAAGAGCACAGAGGAAAGGGCTATGCAAAAAGAGTGCTTGAATCCGTAATTGACGAGTGCCAAAGGCGCGGTACAGTGTATTTGTCCCTTGAAGTCAGAGCGTCAAACGCAGGTGCTGTCTCGCTTTATGAAAATCTCGGTTTCTCTGTTTCGGGAAATAGAAAAGACTTTTACAGAGCACCCAGAGAGGACGCTTTGGTAATGATTAAAAACTTGGAGTAGAAATAAATGTACATTTTAGGAATGGAAAGCTCTTGCGACGAAACGTCGGCTGCCGTTGTGGAAATAGTTGACGGTGTGCCGTATATTCGCTCGAATATCGTAGCGTCGCAGATAGATATTCACCGCCTTTACGGCGGAGTAGTGCCCGAGATAGCAAGCAGGGCGCATATTGAGGCGGTTTCGCGCATCACTCACGAGGCGCTCGACGGTGCGGGAATAGGACTTAAAGACCTCGGCGCCATTGCCGTTACGTCGTCCCCCGGACTTATCGGTGCACTGCTCGTCGGAGTGAATTTTGCGAAAAGTCTTGCTTTTGCAAACAATATTCCGCTCGTGCCCGTAGACCATATTAAAGGACACGTCGCATCGGCGTATTTTGCCGACACCGAATTAAAACCGCCCTTTTTGGCTCTCGTCGTAAGCGGCGGTCATACATCGATATATCTCGTTCACGATTACGCGGAATTTGAGGAGCTCGGAGCTACGCGTGATGACGCGTGCGGAGAGGCTTTTGACAAGATAGCGAGAGTTATGGGAATGCCGTATCCGGGCGGAGCGGCGCTCGATAAGCTCGCCTACGAGGGAGACCCCAAGGCAATTAAATTTCCCTCGCCCGCTCTGTCGGGAGATAACCTTGATTTTTCGTTCAGCGGACTTAAAACCAGTGCGCTCAACTATATAAACAGCAGCACGCAAAAGGGCGTTGAGATAAGCTTTGCCGATGTTTCCGCGTCGTATACCGACTGCATCGTGAAGGCGATAACTTCAAAGGTGGAAAGCGCGCTTGAAAATAGCGGTGCTACCTCTTTTGCTCTCTCGGGCGGTGTTGCGGCAAATTCCCATATACGCGCGTCTCTGTCGCGTCTTTGTGAGAGAAAGGGAATAAAATTTGCCATGCCCGACCGCTCACTCTGCGGTGATAACGGTGCTATGATAGCCCTCGCGGGTTATTACGAATTTAAGAAAGGCAATTTGGCGGACACGTATCTGAACGCGTGCGCGTATTCGCCTCTTGATTAATTTGATATCGCTTTTTCGACAAAGTTTTCCACACAAAGCCTGTGGAAAACTCTGTGGAAACTGTGGAAAACCCTATAAAACAAGTCTATTTCGGACAGGTTGGCTGTGTAAAACCTGAAAATTAATACTGATAACATAAATTGAGGAATTTGACATGAAAGATAAAGATTTGATGAATACGACAGAAGAACACACCGCCGTTTCAAAAGAAAACGTATCGAGTGCGGTAATTAAGAGATTGCCGAGATATTTCAGATATCTCAGAATCCTCATTCGTGAGGGTAAAACGAGGATAAGCTCCGCGGAGCTTTCCCGCAGAATGAATATTACCGCATCGCAGATACGCCAGGACCTCAACTGCTTCGGCGGATTCGGTCAGCAGGGCTACGGCTACAACGTAAATTATCTCTACGCGAGAATTTGCGAGCTTCTCGGCGTCGGCGCGGGATTTCAGGCGGTCGTTATCGGCGCAGGTAATCTCGGACGCGCTCTCGTAAACAATCCTATGTTTGAAAAACGCGGAGTAGATATCGTTGCCATCTTTGACAAGGACGAGAATCTCGTCGGCAAAACTGTAAACGGTATCCCCGTAATTCATATTGACGATTTTGAAAAGTTTTGCTCATCAAACCCTGTGGATATGGCGGTGTTCACCTTACCCAAGGATTACGCACTTGAAATGGCACAGAGAGCCGCAGACGCAGGCATCAGCGGAATTTGGAATTTTACGAGTCAGGAGCTTGACAGTCTTGACGACAGACTCGTCGTGGAGAACGTACACCTCGGCGACTCGCTGATGACTCTCAATTACAGGCTTGCATGCAAATACAACGACGAGAGCGATAATTAATTATGAAAAAAGAACAGTTACAGTTAAGTTTTAACTTCGATACGAGCGTATCGGTTCTTCCGTCGTCCGTCGTACATTTTCTTGACAAAGCGAAAAAATTTGACCTTAAAGTGCTTCTCTTTACAGCGAGTGCCGACAAATACAGAGAGGGCGACTTCATATCCAAACTTTCCGAGGATTTGCACGCAGAAAAAAAAGACGTGGAAAACTCCGTTGCCTTTTGGAGGGGTACGGGAATTTTGAACGTCGATTCTGTGGAGGATTATACTTCCGATACAGATGAAGCAGCGGTTGCACAGGAAGCCTCTGCGGCGGAAATTGCCGATGCCGAAGAGGAGAGTCAGTCCGGTGTTCCGCGCCGTGTCAAAGTCAGCGACCTGCCTCAATATACGAGTGCAGAACTCAATTCGCTCTTAGAAAAGCATAAAAATTGCCTTGACCTTATCGATGAGTGCCAGCGCATTCTCGGAAAACTGTTCCTCGCGTCCGATATTAAGGTGCTCATGGCGCTTCTCGATTATCTCGCACTCACTCCCGATTATATTCTCGTTTTGATGCACTATTGTGCAAGACACGAAATAAAGTCGATGAGAACGGTGGAAAAGCTTGCGATAAGCTGTCTTGACGACGGCTATCTTGAAGCGGGTGTGCTCGAACGCGCACTCTACGCAAGGGACGAGAAGGAGGACATCGAATACAAGATAAAAAACGTATTCGGTGTAACGGAGAGAAAGCTCACTTCAAAGGAAAAAAAGCATCTTGAAACTTGGATTACTACGTACAAATTCGACCTTGACGTCATTGAAAAGGCTTACGAGATAACGGTAAACTCCACCACGAAGCCCTCGATGCACTATGCCAATGCAATACTTGAAAAATGGTATGCGGAGGGTGTGAGAAATATTGAGGGCGTCAACGCGCTTCTTTCCGCGCGCGAGCTTGAAAAAGAAAAAGAGGGCTCGAGCTTTGACGTTGACGAGTTCTTCAACGCCGCACTCAAGCGGAGCTATTCTGATAAGGTTTAAGGTGTTATTATGGGATATAACAGTTCTATCTATAAAAAAATATACGACGAGTACACGGGCAAATATCTCATAGCAAGAGAGAGAGCCGACGAAAAGCTGAGAGAGGTACATAAAGCCATTCCCGAGCTTGTGAAGCTTGACCGCGAGCTTTCACTCACGGGACTTGAAATTTTTTCCGCGTCCATCAATTCGGGCGAGGACTACAAAGTGCGCTTATCGGAGATAAGAGCGAAGAACGAGGTCTTGCAGGCAAGGCGTGCAGAGATACTTGTATCAAACGGCTATCCGAGCGATTACACGGACGTAAAGTATGACTGTGAAAAATGCTCGGATACGGGCTTCGTCGATAACAAAATGTGCTCCTGCATGAAGGAAGCGCTCGTGCTTGCAGGTATTGAAAATTCGGGCTTTGCCTCGCTTATAAGAGAGCAGAGCTTTGAAAATTTCTCTCTCGATTACTACAAGAAGAATCCATCACACTATGAAATAATGTGCCATAACCGCGATTTCCTTGAAAAATACGCTGAAAAATTTGACCGAAGGTCGTCGCCGAGCATTCTTATGATGGGTGGCACGGGACTTGGAAAAACTCATCTTTCGAGTGCTGTGGCAAGACGTATTATAGAAAAGGGAAACGACGTGTTCTACACGGGTGCTATCGACCTTTTCTCGACCTTTGAGATACAGAGATTTAAGTCAGCGTACAATAATGAGCCTGATGAGCTTATCGAGAGATATTTCGAGTGCGATCTGCTCATTATCGACGACCTCGGAACCGAGATGATAAATCAGTTTTCGGTTTCAACTCTCTACAATCTCATCAATGACCGCCTGAGCCGTAAAAAGCCCGTTATCATCAGCACAAATCTCACAAAAGACGAGATACAGAAGAAATATACCGACAGAATAACGAGCAGAATGCTTGGGGAATATCAAGTTTTGTTCTTTATGGGAACGGACGTAAGAGCCCAAAAGCTTCTTAATAAATAAAGGCAGTGTTTCGGTAAACTGACAGACCTCTGAGAAAGTCGAATTTTGTTAAACTGAAAAAGAGCCTCATAAAAGAGGCTCTTTGCAATTATTCAGCATCGGTAGCGGGAGCAGGCGTGTCGCACTGAATGCACTCGCACTCGCAGGGGTCTTCTTCTTCAAGGAAGAGGTCGTCGCAATCATCTTCATGGGCATAACACTTTGCGAGGTCCTTTACAAACAATTTGTAAACAACGAGTGCCATCGCTGTAAATGCGGCAACAACTGCTATCGTTACTGCAATGATTTTACCGTAATTTGTTCTTCTTTCCATAATGGTAACCTCCAAATAAATTTTTCTACTTACAGTATAGCACATTTTTTGAAAAAATCAATACAAATAAAATAATTTTTTATTAATTTTTGTTGAATTGACGGGGGAATATGAAATACAGCGAAATTGTTGAGCGGCTTATGTCGGTTTGTCCCGAATCGGCAGAATTTGAGGCGAGGGTACTCATAGAAAACTTCACGGGCAAAAAAATTTCATATATACTGAATAACCGTAATGAGGAGATTCAGAGCGAGGAGCTTTTGCGCGCGCTGGAAAAGCGCGAGAGCCGCATTCCGATTCAGTATATCGTCGGCAAGTGGGATTTTTACCGCCAGACGTACGTAGTTGACGAAAACTGCCTTATTCCGAGGTCGGATACGGAGATTTTGGTGGAAAAAGCTATTGAGCTTTTACCGCGCGGCGCGCATTTTCTCGACCTCTGCACGGGAAGTGGCTGCATAGCCGTGTCCACGCTTTGCGAGAGAGCCGATACGAGTGCCGTAATGGTTGACAAATTCCCGAAAACTCTTGCGCTTGCTAAGAAAAATGCCGAGCTTAACGGCGTCGCAGGCAGAGTTCATAAGATGCTCTTTGACGTTCTTTGCGATGGAGATAAAATGCTCGCCGGGCAAAAATTTGACGCGATTTTATCAAATCCGCCCTACGTTCGTCCCGAGGTTATCGAAACACTCTCTGACGAGGTCAAGCACGAGCCCTACGCCGCTCTGTACGGCGGAGATGACGGTCTTATATTTTATCGCAAGATAGTGGAGAGTTATTCAAAATTTCTCAAAAAAGACGGATTTTTCCTATTTGAGATTGGCTACGACCAGGCAGATGACCTGAGGGCTATCGCAAAGGACAACGGCTGTTCCTGCGAGATAATAAAGGATTATGGCGGAAATGACAGAGTCGCGTACGTAAAGCCCCTATAAAAAAGAGAAATTGCAAAGCTAATGCCATATAATGAAGCAATTTGGAAAAATTATTGAAATACAATTTGCGTATATTGGAAAATAGCAAGCAAAATTAAAGACAGCGTGTGAAGGCAGAAATGTTTTTTACGCTGCTTTTTATTTAATTTTAAAAAAATCTAAAAATGTATTGACATTTTTCTATATGACGTATATAATAACATATAGACGATTATCGATGGAAGGTGATTTTAAGGTATGGACGAAAGAAGAAATGCGGCAATCTTCAAAGCATTTTGTGATGAAAACCGTATCAGAATTATAAACCTGCTGCGTTCAGGAGAAAAATGTGCGTGCAAGCTGTTGGAGGAAATCAATGTAACGCAACCCACGCTGTCGCACCACATGAAAATTCTTTGTGATTCCGGTGTGGTTGTCGGGCGAAAGGATGGAAAATGGACGTACTATTCTATCTCGGAAAAAGGTGTAGAGAGGGCAAAAGAATATTTGGAGCAGTTGACAAAACCCGATGCTACGTGTGAAAAAAAGTCGTGCTGTGAAAAGTAGGGAATTTTACAGATTCCTTTTCCGCACGGCTTGTATAAATAACGTCAAATAGACATATTTCAATATAACTATATGAAAGGAGCTTTATATGGAAGCAATAAAAACAGCGTGGGATTTCTTTCAAAATGAAATCCTAGGCATGCACTGGCTAAATCGCCTCATAAGCACAATTCTAAATGCCTGCGGATTAGATACAACAGGCAAGATTGGCGGCAGCGTTCAGTTCTTTATCTATGACACTATCAAAATTATGGTACTGCTCGGCGTTTTGATTTTGATTATCTCGTATATTCAAAGTTACTTTCCGCCGGAGAGAACGAAAAAGATACTTGGCAGGTTTCACGGGATAGGGGCAAATATCATCGCCGCATTACTCGGTACAGTAACGCCGTTCTGTTCGTGCTCCTCTATTCCGTTGTTTATCGGTTTTACAAGTGCAGGACTACCGCTTGGCGTTACATTTTCCTTTTTGATTTCTTCGCCAATGGTTGACCTCGGCAGTATTGTTCTTCTTATGAGTATTTTCGGTTGGAAGGTGGCGGTTATATATGTTGCAGTCGGTCTTGTAATTGCGGTTTTAGGCGGTACGCTGATTGAAAAGCTTCACCTTGAAAATCAAGTGGAGGAATTTATCAGAAACGGACATTCCGCTGATGTTCCGCAGGAAGAGCTGTACTTCAAAGACCGTATGAAATATGCTTGGGAACAGGTTGTAGCAACAGCCAAAAAGGTTGCCCCTTATGTCCTTGTCGGTGTAGGTATCGGAGCAATTATTCATAACTGGATTCCCGAGGAATTTATCGTAAAAGTTCTCGGTAACAATAACCCGTTTGGTGTTGTGCTTGCGACTATCGCAGGAGTTCCGATGTACGCGGATATTTTCGGTACAGTTCCGATTGCAGAAGCCTTGCTTTCAAAGGGTGCTTTGCTGGGCGTTGTTTTATCCTTTATGATGGGTGTAACTACCCTTTCTCTTCCATCAATGATTATGTTACGAAAAGCGGTTAAACCAAAGCTACTCGGCATTTTCATTGCAATATGCACAGTCGGTATTATCGTTGTAGGATATTTCTTCAACGCAATACAATATTTAATTATTTAATTTCAGGAGATTATCATTATGGCATTATTTAATTTCGGAAAGAAAAAAGAAGAAGAAAAGAAAATATCTGCCCCGATTTGCAGTTGTGATTGTCCGACAGGCGAAGCAGAAGACATAGGGAATGATTGCTGTTATGGAGCAGAGAACGGGATTTGCTGTATCAAGGTGCTGGGCGCAGGATGTAAATTTTGCCACGAACAGTATGAAAATGTTAAACAGGCAGTCAGTGATATGGGACTTTCCGTAGAGGTGGAATACATTACGGATATGCAAAAAATAATGGAATACGGCGTTATGAGTATGCCTGCCCTTGTCGTCAATGAAAAGGTTGTTGCTATGGGCAAGGTACTAAAAGAAAATGAAGTCGTGGCTTTATTGCAAAAATCAGAACTTCAAAAATGAAAAAGATGACAAAATGTTGCATACCGTAACAAGCAGAGAAGCTGTGCGTACAGTTTTCCAAATATAATAAAAAGGTGTAGCACTTTTTTAAGTGCCACACCTTTTTAACTGATGAAAAACCTCAGTATCTTGCGTTGACAAATTCAATCTCTCTTTTATTTTTTCAGTATTTTTATCTCTTCCTTGGTAAGATAGCGCCACTTTCCGCCCTCAAGGCTTCCGAGCTTTATGTCGCCGATGGCAACTCTTGTGAGCTTTGCCACTTTTAGTCCAACCGAGTCGCACATTTTGCGAATCTGTCGGTTTCTGCCCTCATAGAGCGTCATCTTTATTTTTGACGTGCGCTCTCCGCGCGAGAGCAGTACGGTCTTGACGGGGAGCAGAACGTATCCGTCAATCGCCATTGATTCGTTGAGCGCGCGCAGCTGCTCATCTGTTATATTACCTACGACCTCTACCTCGTAAATTTTCGGTATCTCGTGGCGCGGGTGGGTGAGCTTGTTTGTCAGCTCGCCGTCGTTTGTCATAATTATGAGCCCCTGAGAATTGAGGTCAAGTCTGCCCACGGGGTATACTCTCGTGCCTATTTTTACGAGGTCGGTAACGCACAGCCTGCCTTTTTCGTCCTTAGCGCTGGTAACAACACCGCAGGGCTTGTTAAGCAGAATGTAGACGTTTTTTGGGCCCTTGGGGAGCGTTATTTTTTTGCCCTTGTATTCAACCGTATCAAGCTCGGGGTCAATCTTTGTGCCGAGCTCGGCAACTGCACCGTTGACCTTGACCTTGCCCGCCTTTATCTCTTCCTCGGCGGCACGGCGTGAGAGCACACCACAGTCGGTAAAATATTTTTGAAGTCTTATTTTTTCCATTGTTTTAAGCTTTCTCCGTTGTATTATGTCTTATAACCCCAAAAGATTTTTAAGCCACTCAAAAAAGTTAAATTTATAGGTCTGTCTTGCAACGTTCTCGTCGGCATAAATGTCTGCTACGGCTACCGTTTTTCCGTTGAGAGTATATATCGCGCGTCCTACGCGCTCACCTGATTTTATGCGGGCAAAAACAAATCTCGGAAGCTCAATTCGACATTTTACCTCGCCTGCTTCATTGGGCATAAAAAGAGAAATATCCTCTTTTGAGCTTACGCGGACCTCGCTTTTAGTGCCCGAAATTACGGGAATCGTCATCGAAATTTTTTCAAAATTTATACGCTTATAATTTGAAAATCCGAAATCGTAAAGAGCCGAGTGGTCAGCCCAGTCGCTCGGAGCGTTGAGCGTTACCGCGATGAGTTTTAGTCCATCGCGCTCCGCCACCGATACAAGACACCTTCCGCTCTTCTTCGTAAAGCCCGTTTTCCCGCCTATAACTCCGTCGCAGGTTTTGAGGAGCTTATTGTGATTGATGAGTACACGCACGCTGTCCTCGCCGCGGGGAAAGGTAATTTTTTGCGTAGAGGTTATCTTTGCAAAGGTCTCGTTTTTCATGCAGTACGCCATAAGGCGCGCAAGGTCATGCGCGGTGCTGTAATGCTCCTCGTCATAGAGCCCGTGCGGATTCGTAAAATGCGTATCCGAAAGCCCGAGCCGCGCAGATTTTTCATTCATGAGAGAAACGAAATCATCGAGCGACTCCGCAACAGTTATGGCTATTGCGACCGAGGCGTCGTTGGCAGAGGAGAGAAGCAGAGCGTAGAGAAGAGCTTCAAAAGTTATCTTCTCGCCCTCCTGCATATAAATCGACGAGCCCTCGATGCCCGTCGCCTCACGCGGCACACTTATTATTGTGTCGAGGGGTATTCCAGATTCGAGTGCAACGATTGCGGTCATTATCTTCGTTGTGGAAGCCATGGGCATTCGCCGACTTCCGCTTTTTGAATAGAGCACCTTTCCGCTTTCAGCTTCAATAAGGCAGGCGCTTTGCGCCGACAAAGAAACCGTACTTTCTGCGCTTGCAAATTGCGAGATGACGGGAAAAAACAGAGTTGAAATCAGAAAAACCGACAGTAATTTAATTGATAATTTCATACAAAATCCACCTTGACAAATATAATAAATTTTATTTATCAAGGTGATTATATATGACTTTTATTTTACGATTTCTTCAACTACTACTTCTTCGGGCTTGCTCGAAGCGCTATCGAAAATGTTCTTTATCTTCTGAATTATCTCGGGAGAACGGTCAAGAAGGTCGCTTACCTGCTCAACGGGGTCGTTTGCCGCCTTGCCCTCAACGCTGACAAACTCCGTTTTTCCGTATTTGTCGATTACGAGGAAGCCCACGGGCGTAACGCTCATACCGCTTCCGCCGCCACCGCCGAATTTGGGAGATTTCTGTGCACTCGGATTGACACTTGTGTCAACACCGCCCGTAGCGAAGCCCACAGAGAGCTTGGATATGGGAATAATGGTCGTGCCGACGGACGTCTCTATTGGGTTGCCGACAACCGTGTTGGAGTCAAGCATACTCTTGATGTTTTCAAATGACGTCTTAAAGAGAGTATCAAATTTGTTTTCGTTTGCCATATTAAAATTCCTTTCGGTTATTTTTTGAATTTGTGTTTTATATATCTTATAAGTAATTTTATAATCACTGCAAGTGCCCCGTAAACTCTAAATGAGAGGCTGATGTTTATTTTCGCCTCGGGCTTTTCCGAGATGAAATCGGGCTCTACGGATATCGACGAGCTGCGGAGCGAATCGAGATTTGTGATGCCGTTCAAAACATCTACGAGCACTGCCACCGAGCCCGAAACCGCTCCGTAGAGGATTGCGGTCTGTGCCGCGTCGGGCGAAGCCACTTTGATATGAATTTTTGCCAGCTTTATGTGAAGATGTTTTGAAAACGTTTTAAGAAATACGGAAATAATATCCGTTATTAAATTTATATTTTCGGTCAAAGAGGGCTTTGTATTCGTCTGTGGCTTTTTCTCTTTTACGATGTGAGTGGGCCTGTCTGCCTTCTTCTTTTTCTTCTTTTCGTATTTTTTTGCGTTGAATTTTTTCTTCCTTGCGGGGAAGAGCCGTATTTTGATAAAGAGTATTTTGAGATAGACGAGAAGGCTGTCCTCGTAGACGAAATTTACGCTTACCTTTAAGAGGAGTGCAAGGCAGATAAGCATAAGCAGTCCGAGAATAATATACAGAATAATTATATTGCTTCCCCCTTTCTCAAAAATTCAAAATCCGGTCATCGGTTGTCAGTCCACCTCAGCCGTTTCTTCCTCGGGAATCATAATTTCCATCTGCTCCTCGCTCGCGCGAAGAAGCTCAATCTCCGGGAGCTCGTTTACTGACGAGATACCGAAAACTCTTAAAAACTTGTCCGTCGTGCCGTAGAGCATGGGCCTGCCCGGCGCGTCAAGCCGACCGCAGGTTTCAATGAGTCCCTTGTCAACAAGTGAGTTCATAGCATAGCTCGAATCAACTCCGCGGACCATATCAACGAAGCTCCTCGTAACGGGCTGATTGTAGGAAACTATCGCAAGCACTTCCATTGACGAAGCGGAGAGGTTTCCGCCTCTCTTTATGCCGAGAGCTTCTTTTATGTAGGGCATATTTTCTTCCTTGGTGCAGAATTGGCACGTTTCAGGGAAGAGCAATACCATAATTCCGCGGTCTGAGGTGTTATAGCTTTCGGCGAGCTCCGATACGAGTCGCTTGACCTCGCTCGGCGTAATGGAGAGTACCTCGGCGAGCTTGTCGTATCTCATGGGATAACCGGCTGCGAACATAATGGCTTCAATAACCGCCGAAGGATTCTTTATTTCATTAACTTCAAGGTCTTTATTTTCTTCCATTATGCTTTCTCCTTGTCATCTTCATTGGCGTCCGTATTTTCTTCGGGAACGTAATTTTCGTTAAGCGTGAATACGGTTGAAACTCCGTAATTGTCCTCGGGATTGTCCTCGTCTTCGACGAGAAGAATCCTCTTGGTCTTTACAAGCTCCAAGACGCCGAGGAATATTGCTATCATATCGGGTAGCGATACCGAATCGCTGATAAAATCCTCAAGCTTCTGGTAGCGGTTTGTCGTAAGGCGCGTCATTATCTGCAATATTTTGTGCTCAACGGGAACGATGGGCTTTGCTATCATCGGTGTAAAAGCGTTCTTTTTTGCGTTGTCGAGAGCCTCGTTGAAGTCAACTATGCGCCGCATGGCGCGATAGAGCGCTTCAACGTCCTGGTCGGCGACGAAGGTCTTATCGACGCTTATCTCGTCGGTATCCTTTATCTGTCTGCCCGAAAAAACGGCGTAGAGCGGTTGCATTTTAGCGCTCGCCTCTTTGGCTTGCTGATAGCGTAAAAGAGCGTCGGAGAGGGCTTTTCTCGGGTCCTCCTCGTCCTCTTTTTCACGCGGAAGCAAAAGCTTACTCTTTATCAGCATAAGGTCGCTTGCCATAACAATAAATTCACTCGCTATGTCAAGGTCCATGCTCTGCGCCTCATTTATATATTGCATATACTGGTCGCAAATGAGAGCTATCGGAATATCCTCAATATTAACTTTGTTTTTGTGAATCAGTGTCAGAAGCAGGTCAAGAGGCCCTTCAAACTGGTCAAGACGGTAAGTAATGCTTTCCATTTGGAAAAACTCCTGTTATAAACTGAAAGTGGGTAATCTGTTAAGAATGTCGGAAACCACTGCCAAAAGCAGATTTTCGGGCATTCCCGTGACGGCGTACAAAAGGTCGGAGATGCCGCCGGTTATAAATCCGAGGGGCAAGCTGACAATTCCCGTTGCGATAAGCACGATAAAAGCTATCATAATGTATTTTTCGTACTGCATTATCTTGAAGTAGGTTTTCGTGGGAAGGAAAACGTACGCAATTCTTGAACCGTCAAGAGGGGGCAGGGGAATTAAATTGAAAATCATCAGATTGAGATTGAGGGATATGCCGAAATAGAGCATTACGGCGAGTATAGACAGAACGGTGAATATCGCGTTTGAGCGAAGCGACTCGTCAATGTAGTAGTAACCCGTCATTGGGAAGCTGATGAGATTCCCGGAAATCGCGTCAATAGCAAGCATATCGAGGCGCAAAAGAACAGTAAATATAGTGGCAAGACAGAAGTTCGATATAGGACCTGCCGCTGCGCTTATTGCCATATCCCTGCGCGGATTTTTGAAATTCCGCGCGTTAATCGGCACGGGATTTGCCCAACCGATTTTGAAGAAAAGCATCGCAAGGAAACCCATAAGGTCGAAATGCTTGACGGGATTTAATGTAATTCTGCCGAGATTTCTCGCCGTCGGGTCGCCGAGCTTATAAGCCGCGTAGCCGTGTGCCGACTCGTGAATGGAGAGCGAGATGAGAATTGCGGGAAGCAAAAGTATCATCTGCGGTATCTGATTCAGAAGATTTAATATCATAAATTACTCCGTTAAAGATTAGTGTATTTGAAAATTTCCTTCCAAAGCTCCGCCTTTCCCTCGCCGTTGAGTGAAGAAAAGGGAATTATAACGGTGTTGTCATCGACGAGCTCGTGCGACGCTATTTTTTCGAGTGCCGCCGCTCTGTCGGTTTTGTTGAGTTTGTCTACCTTCGTGGCTACGATAACGAACGGTATCTGCATTTCGCGGAGAAATGAGAGCATCATCGCGTCGTCAGCGGTAACTCCCACCTTGCAGTCCACGAGCTGAACAACTAGGCAGAGAAGGTCGATATTTTTATTTTGTGTAAAATAACCGTCGGTGAGCGAGGACCACTCCGCCTTGTTGTCGAAGTTGCGTTTTGCGTATCCGTAACCGGGAAGGTCAACGAGGAAGAGCTTTTTGTCCACGTCGTAAAAGTTGATGGTTATGGTTTTTCCGGGCATGGAAGAAACTCTCGCGAGGCTCTTTCTGCCGAGAATGGTGTTTATAAGCGAGCTTTTTCCGACGTTGGAGCGACCTGAAAAGGCCACCTGCTTCATCGGGTCTGTCGGAAATTGCTTAGCAAAGCCCGCGCTGATGCGGAGGCTTGTGTTTTGAAGATTAACTGCCATAATTATTCTGCTTTCTTTTTTCTTTCCTTAACTTAAACCGTAGCTTCGATTTTTGTAATGTTGGGCTCTGTGAAATTGGGTAGCGTTTCCTCAAAAACGGACGCCTTGTCGGAGTTTACGAGTGCCTGTGCGAGCACGTCGTCAAGAGTTCTGCAAGGAATAAACACAAGATTTTCGCGTGCCAAGGGGTCGATGTCGTTTAAGTCTTTGAGATTGTCGTAGGGGATAAGTACCGTTTTAACGCCCGCGTTGTAAGCCGCCATGGTCTTTTCCTTAAGACCGCCGATGGCGAGCACTCTTCCTCGAAGCGTAATTTCACCCGTCATGGCGACGTCGCGGCGCACCGGAATGTTTGCGAGAGCCGAAACGAGAGCTGTTACCATCGTAACGCCCGCCGAGGGACCGTCCTTCGGAACAGCACCCTCGGGTGCGTGGATATGAATGTCCTTGGTTTTATAGAAATCGGTTTGTATTCCGTACTGCTTTGCAATACTTCGAACGTAGCTTATTGCTATATGTGCTGATTCTTTCATCACGTCGCCGAGAGAGCCCGTGAGTTCAACTTTTCCCGTTCCTTCAAGCGCGGAAACCTCAATTTTGAGCATATCGCCGCCGAGCTCCGTGTAAGCAAGACCGTTGACCGTGCCAATCTCGTCGTAATTGCAGATTTTTTCGGGAATAAACTTTCTCTCGCCGAGATATTTTGAAATGTTTGTCTCATCGATAACGACTGATTTTACGCCCTTCGAAACTATCTCGTGAGCTGCCTTCCTGCAAAGGGAAGCGATGGTTCTTTCAAGATTTCGTACGCCCGCCTCGCGCGTGTAAAAATCAATAATCTCCTCTATCGCACCGTCGGTAATTTTAAGGTTGCGTTTGCTAAGCCCGTGACGCTTTAACTGCTTTGTGATAAGATGATTTTTCGCTATCTGCATTTTTTCGCGTTTTGTGTACGTCTTTATCTCAATTATCTCCATTCTGTCGATAAGAGGACGGGGAATGCTGTCAAGAGTATTCGCAGTAGCGATGAAGAAGCAGTTTGAAAGGTCGAAAGGAAGCTCAACGAAATGGTCGCGGAATGCCTTGTTCTGCTCGGAATCGAGCACTTCAAGCAGAGCACTCGTCGGGTCTCCGTGAGCGTCGCGCGTGAGCTTATCGATTTCATCGAGGAGTATCAGGGGATTATTTACCTTAGCTTCGATAAGCGCGTTTACTATTCTGCCCGGCATAGCGCCAACGTACGTCTTTCTATGACCTCTGATATCCGCCTCGTCGCGGACACCGCCGAGGGAAACGCGGACGTATTTACGCTTCATCGCGTTGGCTATGGACATAGCTATCGAAGTTTTGCCGACACCGGGAGGGCCTACAAGACAGATAATCTGATTTCTGAGCTCGGGATTGAGCTCCTTAACTGCAAGAAATTCAAGGATTCTTTTCTTGACCTCTTCGAGTCCGTCGTGGTCGCGCTCAAGAATCTTGCTCGCTGCCGATATGTCTGCTCTGTCCTTCGTTGACTTGTTCCAAGGCATATCGAGCACCGTGTCAAAATAAGTTCTCATAACCGAGAGCTCCGCAGAGCCGAAGGGAAGACGAGCGGTGCGCTCGGCGTCCTTTAAGAGCTTTTCTTCGATTTCCTTGGAAAATTTGGCTTCGAGAATACGGTCGTAGTATTCGTCGTTATCATTATTTTCGCCAAGCTCATCTCGAATAACTCGCATCTGCTCGCGAAGATAGTATTCTTTTTGATTTCTGTTAAGGCGCGCGCGTACTTCCTTGTGTATTCCGCTCTCACATTCAAGAAGAACGGTTTCTTCTTCAATGAGAACTATGAGCCTTTCCAGTCTTTTAAGAGGCTCAAAGCAGGAGAGTATCTCTTGCTTGTCGGTGTGGCGGACGAGTATATTAGCCGCAACGATATCCGCAAGCGCGCCGGGATTTTTAATGCCTTTAAGTGTTGCGATAATGTCCTTTGAGGAAGCGGGCAAAAATCCCGCCATTTTTTCAAGCGCCGTGAGCATCTGTCTTGAAAGTGCCTCGATTTTTATCGGGTCCTCGTCCGCAAGAGTCAGAGTCTTGCAGATGACGTTTGCAAGTCTGTAATTTGCAAAATCTCTGTACTCCTCGGCGGTGCCGCGGGAATAGCCCTCGGCTATAACGCGCAGGTGCCCTTCGGGAGTCCTTATCGACTGCTTTATTTTTGCAACCGTGCCGACGTTGAATATTTTTGAATACTCAATGGGCTCGTTTGAGATGACTTTCTTTGTAACGATGAAGATGAATGAATTTATGTTGTTTGCCGTTTCGACTGCGGCGATATTTGCCTTGTCGCTGAGCTCAAAATTGACGGTTATCGCAGGAAATGCGACGGTGCCGTTGAGCACGACGAGTGGCAGGGAAAGTTGTTCGATTTTTTCTATGTAATGAGCCATAAAGCCCTCCGTTTCATTATTAATAGGTATAGTAAGACTAATCATAATCATTATAACACAAAACTTAAAACTTTTCCATAGTTTTTTGAAATTCTTTGATTAAAAATTGTTGATAAACAGGGGAAAATCACTTTGTGTATTATGCACAAAAAATATGAAATTTGAAAAAGCCCTTGATTTATTTAACAATTCGTGGTATCATTTAAGATGAAGAAACTTTGGTTAATCAAAAGGAGATTATTAACTATGGAAGTAAGAGATGCAGCTAATGCAAAAGACGTAAAATATTACACGACGGACAGACTCAGAGAGGAATTTCACATTTCGGGACTTTTTAATAAGGACGCAGTTAAAATGGTTTACAGCCATATTGACAGAATAATAGTTCTCGGTATTTATCCCGTTGCAAATGAACTTTCTCTTGAAGCAGGCAAGGAGCTTGCGGCTGACTATTTCCTTCAGCGCAGAGAGCTTGGTTGTATCAATATCGGCGGCAAGGGTGAAATAGTTATCGACGGTGAGGTTTACGAAATGAACCCCAGAGACGGCATCTACGTAGGAAGAGGTCATAAGGACATTATCTTCCGTAGCGTTGACAGTGCAAACCCCGCTAAATTTTACGCAACCTCGTGCCCCGCACACACCGAGTATCCCATCAGAAAAATTGATATTACAAAGGCTAAAAAAGTGCCCTGCGGCTCCGTTGAAGAGTGCAACAAGAGAGTTATCAATCAGTACATTCACCCCGATGTAATGCAGTCCTGCCAGCTTTCAATGGGACTTACACAGCTTGAGGTAGGCTCTAACTGGAACACCATGCCCTCACACACCCATGCAAGAAGAATGGAAGTTTACTTCTATCTCGATATGGGTGAGAACGACGCAGTATTCCATATGATGGGCGAGCCCAACGAAACAAGACATATCATTATGCACAACGAAGAAGCAGTTATCTCTCCATCCTGGTCCATTCACTCGGGCGTAGGCACGAAGAATTATTCTTTCATCTGGGCTATGTGCGGTGAAAATCAGGAATTTACCGATATGGACCACATTCAGACAAAAGACCTCAGATAATAATTAAAAGGAGTTTATAAAATGAGCAACACACAGAATTTCAGTCTTGAAGGAAAAGTAGCTCTCATCACGGGCGCTTCCTACGGTATCGGATTTGCCATTGCAAAGGGAATGGCAAAAGCGGGTGCAACGATAGTTTTCAACGACCTCAAACAAGAGTTCGTTGACAAAGGTCTTGCTGCTTACGAAGCAGAGGGAATCAAGGCTCACGGCTACGTTTGCGACGTAACTGACGAGGACGCAGTCAACGCCATGGTAGCACAGATAGAGAAGGAAGTCGGCAATATCGACATTCTCGTTAACAACGCAGGCATTATTAAGAGAATACCCATGCACGAGATGAAGGCAAGCGAGTTCAGACAGGTTATCGACGTTGACCTCAATGCTCCTTTCATCGTATCTAAGGCAGTCCTTCCCACAATGATGAAAATGAGAAGAGGTAAGATTATCAATATCTGCTCCATGATGAGTGAGTTCGGACGCGAGACCGTTTCCGCTTACGCGTCTGCAAAGGGCGGTCTTAAGATGCTTACAAGAAATATCGCTTCCGAGTACGGTGAGTACAACATTCAGTGCAACGGTATCGGTCCCGGTTATATCGCAACTCCCCAGACAGCTCCTCTGCGCGAGCGTCAGCCCGACGGAAGCCGTCACCCCTTTGACAGCTTTATCGTAGCCAAGACTCCCATGGGACGTTGGGGCGAGCCCGAGGACCTTGCAGGTCCTGCCGTATTCCTTGCTTCCGACGCTTCCAACTTCGTAAACGGACAGATCCTTTACGTTGACGGCGGTATTCAGGCATATATCGGAAAACAGCCCTGATAATTTGAATAATTACAAAACGGCATCGCAAGATGCCGTTTTTCTTTGCCTTGATATCACCGTTTTGACATTAAAATCCCCTCGGCAACGCCGAGGGGATTTACGTTTTAATATTGCTTATCAGAAGAGATTAGCAAAAAATTTGCTGATAGCTTCAAAGATACTGCGGAAGAAGTTTGCAATTATCTCAAAGATGTTGGTTGAAACCGGTTTATCGGGTTCATCGCCGGCGTTGTCCTGAAGAGGAGGTATTTCAATCTGAGGACGCTTGTAACCGCAAACTGTGCACTCGTTGTGTTTAAGACCGGACTCTGTCGCAGTGGGTTCTTTGTCGATAACGTACTCAAACGTATGAGAACCGATATTGGCTCTGTCGCCGCACTCACATTCGTTCCAGTGAACGAGCGGGTCTGTATTTACCCATTCGTTGCTGTAATCGTGTTCAAGGTCGGGTGCGAGCGTAATTTCGGGAGAAGAGGTGAAATCACCTGTTGTTCCCGAGCCTGCGGGAGCGCTTGCTTTGAGTTCAAGGAAGCCGTTCATATTGATTGAGCCGTCAGCATTTCTCGTAATACCCTTGAAATCAAGGCTTACGAACATATAGGACTGAATCTTCTTGCCTGCGTCGTTTACGGATGTTTCGCCCGTCCAGTAGAAGTTTGTGGAGCCCTGATACTTACTTACATCCTGATTTCCCTTGGGTTTAAGGTTATCCTTAACGAGCTTGTCGCCGGAGAGCTTGTCGTCCTTGAAGGAGATAATGCCCGTAGCGGAGAAGTCGGTATTTGTAGCGCTGTTTGTGTAGAACGCTACGTTGTAGGATTCGTTGTTGTAGCTTATGCAGTTCTTAACGATGATATCGGGACAGCTGTTGGAGTCTATACCTTTTGCTTTGTTGTTGAAGGCGATACAGTTGATGAGCTGATGCTTGCCGGAAAGGGAGTCGCCACCCATCTTAAATCCGTTACCGTTACCTGCATTTGTGCCGTCCTCAAGATAACCGTTGCCGTAAGCAACACAGTTTCTGATGACTACCGCACCGATTGAACCCGTTGCTACTTTAGCGAAGAGGTCCCAACCGTCGTCGGCGTTATTGTATGCTACGCAGCCGTCGAACACGTTGCCCTCACCGATGGTGAGTTTAGCGGCGAAGCCGTCAGCGTCCTCATAACCAGAGTCTGCGTTGCCGTAGGACGTGCAGTTAAGAATGAGGTTGTTAGCGGGCCACTGATCAATATAGAGGTCAACGCCGCTGTAACGGCTTATCTGGATACCCGTGTTACCGTTGTGGTAAGTGTTGATCTGGTCAAGTGTGTTGTTGTTACCGGAAACCTGGAAGCCCTTCTGTCCGTCCTGAGAGTTCGTTACGTCGAAGCCGTAGAAGTACCAGTAGTTACCGCCGTGAAGAATACCTGCGCATCTTCCGCCGAAGTCAAGAACGGGTCTTGTCGTTGCCTCGGGGTCTGCAATCATTCTGATGGGGTTTTCTTCGGTACCGTTCATACCTCTCTGAATTTTGAGAGTGTATTCCATATCGTAAGTACCTTCCATAAGAACGATGGTCTGACCGGGAATTACGCTGTTGACAGCTGTGTAAATGTCGTAGGGGTATTCCTTAGAGCCGGTACCCGTGTAGTCGCCCGTGGGAGAAACGTAGATTGTTTTTCTGTGGTAATTACCCTTGAAGAGAGTAAGGTCAGTTGAGAAGATTACGGAATTGGTGCTTACAAGCTCGGTGTAAGGGGGAAGCTCCTGGTCGGGATCGGGAGTAAATCTTACAACTAGATAGTTCTCACCGTACTGTGCAACGCCGCTTATGTCGATGATTTGAGAGAAACGCTCGTATTTCTTAACGGGGATATCTTTAAGCAATGTTACGTTGTTAAGAAGTACTTCAAGAGTACCGTCAAGGTTTGTGTCTGCAACGAGCTCGTAATCAGTAGAGGAAGTAGTTGTAGAAGACGTTACCGTAACTGTGGGAGTGATATATTCAATGGGGCGTTCTTCTGCGGGAAGGTCGTCCGCAGGGTCGATCGTTGTAAGGGAAATATCCTTGAACGTAATATTCGCATTACGTGCTGTGAACATACCGACGTATACGAAATCCTCGTCAAACTGCTCGAGAGCGGTGGGGTCGTAATCCTTGATAGTTCTGAGAAGATTTCCGTCATTGTCGTAGTAGTTGATGAAATAACCCGTGTTGTTCTTCTGAATTTCAACGGTGATTTCTGTGAGAAGGTATTCGTCAAGAGTGCCTTCAGCCGCGTTCGTGCAGTTGCCGATAATGTTGTATGTGCCCTCGGGCTTACCGAGCAAGCCTGCTCTGCCTTCAAGGGACTGCATAACCGTCTTGAGATAACCGTTCTGACCTACGATAAGTCCCGTTTCACCGAGAGCCGTTCTGTCGATAATGGTCTGGTTGATACCTGTCTTGGAGATAGAGCCGAGACCGAGCTTCATAGAATATTTATATCCTACGCCCGACTCGTTTGTGTTGAGGTTGTAAGAGCCGTCGTCGTTATCTTCGTAACGGTATTCTATCTTCGTGGAAACAGCCATGTACTGATTTGTCCAGAAGTCGGTTGCGTGATAGTCCATAGAGGGAACGTGGTCGGTAACCATAAGACCGAAGCCTTCCTGACCGTTTGTGAAAGTCCATCTGTTGACTACCATCGTAGCGCGGAAGGTAAAGTTTTTGTCCGCGGGAACTGCGGTGTAGTAGAATCCGAGGCCGTCAGCACCTGTGGGCTGAAGCTTACCGCCATTGTTCTTTGATGCGATTGTAAAGGTGCCGTCGCCGTTGTCTGTTATGGAGTTGTTGTCCTCTTTAGCGGAAGGACCGTAGATAACGTAATTCCAACCGATATTTTTATCAGCCTCTGCTTTAAAGGAAACGGAGCCCTTAGGAGAAATTTCCTCACCGCGTACAGCCTCAACGGAAACCGTAACCTCGGAGCCTATTGAAAGACCGTCAACCGTTACGGAGCGGTCAGAAATATTTTTGAGGAGTGTGCCGTCAACGTAAACGTTGTAGCTTTCTGCTTCTTTAACGGGATTCCAGATAACAGTAACAGAGCCGCCGCCGAGATTTGAGCAGTTGGTTACGTAGGGAGTGTCAAGGGGAAGAACGTAATGCGTATCGTAAGGAGTAGCCTTTTTGTCTTCCTCGCCCTCACGGGTAAGGTACGCTTCAAGCGTGTAATCTCCCGATACTATGGGAGAGAAGAGGAACGTGTGCTCACTCTTTACGGAAGTGGATTTCGCAGAGGAAATTACCTTTCCGTCCTGAAGGAGGTTAACCGTAAGATAGTCAGCACCGTTGTGGTCAACGAAACCGTTAACTGTTACGGAGAGCTGTCCTGCTTCGTTCTTTTCAACCGTTGCGAAAGTCGGGTCTGCAACCGTTGACCAGTCAGCACGGGGTCCCTTGTCAAGAGCCTTCGTCGTAACAGTAACTTTGTAGATATAGTTGTTTCCGCCGCTGCCGCCAAGGTAGTATTTGCCTGCTTTGTCAATGGTAAGCGTGGAAACACAGAGGTCGTTTTTAGCGAGGACATCAGTGGTTGTGTCAACCTCAGCGCCCGTGGAGTCGAGAATAGTCATCTGACGTCCTACGTCGCCGCATACCCACCAAATTTTTACCTCAGCAGATGCTTCGGTAGTGAAGGAGATGCCTGCCATGGGCTTGTCGCCGACTGTGAGAGCAGCCTGCGGGTTAAAACGCTTTGTGGAAGAATATCCGTCGGAGAATGTTTTTGCATTGCTTTCAATTCTAGATGTGGATTTGTAGTGAACTGTAAAGAAGTTGTCAGTTCCGCCCGTGTCGGTGTCGCCGTCAGCCTTCGTTCCTGCGGCTACGTCTGCAAGAGAGCCGATATCGAGAACGTAGGTGGTCTGATCCTCAGCGAAAACTGTCATAATGGGTGTCATTGTAGCGAGCATCATAAGGGTTGCAAGCAGCAAAGACATCAGTTTTGTTTTAGAGTTTGTTTTCATAGAATCCTCCAATTGAAGTACATTGTATGTTATAATGATAACATTATGCCATTATCTGAATTATAACATAAAAATATCAAAAAATCAATGAAATTGGGGATTAATTTGTGAAAATTGCCCCAAAAAAGGAAAATTCTATCTATTAAACAAAATGGAAGTGAATTTTTTTGATATTATGCACAAAAAAAAGACGGAGCGCAACTCCGTCTAAGACCGCCGTGAAATACCAAGACTTTTTAGCCGCTTTTTTCTTTGCCAAAAGAGGCACATTGATGGGCACACAATTCAGCTAATAAATAAAGACAATTAGCCCATCTCAAAGCAACTCACCGCGCGGTCTTATGACCGCGTTTTGCAAGCAAAAACGGTGATTTGCACATTCTTCGGCAAAAAAGAAATGCCGTGGGAGAATTTCGCCCCTTGCGCGTGGCGACAAGGGCTACGCGCCCTTGACTGCGCCCGCTTTTACAAAAGCGGGGCAAAACGCAGATTGGGCGAGTGCAAACACAGCGAGTAGCCGTACGAACCGAGAAAATGGGGACGAAAAATATCACTGCCCTTCTCGGCGGTTTATCTTAATTTATCTAAAAAATGCCGATAACTTTGAGTATATATGAAGCAAAGAAAATACTTAATGCAGAGAACAGGGTGCTCCAAACGACGAGCTGACCCGCCAGCTCGGAGTCCGCACCCATTTCCTGCGCCATGGGCACGCTTGATACCGCGATGGGAGTGCAGAAGAGTGAGACGAAGCACGCAAACTGAGCACCGCTGAAACGGTTGAGTGCGAGTGCCAAGGAAATGCCGATGACGGGCACGACGGCAACTCTCATCACCGTGCCGAAAATTATCTGCTTTTTGAGTTTTGGCACTGCCGAAAGCTCAAATCTTGCACCGAGTACCAAAAGAGCAATAGGAGTTGCGACGTTTGAAAGGTACGTAAGCGTTTTATAGACGGGCGTTATCGAGGATAGCCTGAATTCAATCC
Organism: Eubacteriales bacterium; assembly: GCA_051867875.1. GTDB lineage: Bacteria > Bacillota > Clostridia > Oscillospirales > CAG-272 > RGIG4608. The sequence continues at coordinate 29,267 of JBJDZG010000016.1, read as the reverse complement.
CGTATTTTACGAATACCGCGCGGATGCCGAGGGTTACAAGACCTGCCGCTATACCCAGAATGAGGGGATTTTTCGCAATTCCTTTAAGTACGGCTTTAAGGCTCGGCTTTTTGTCGCCCGATGAGTATACGGTAAGGCAAATAACCGCCAGAATATTAAACGTCGGTACGACAAAAGCGGAGAGCAGGGAAGCTATTATCTCTCCCTCCTCACCGAAGAGCGAGCCCGCGAGAGGAATGCCCACCAGCGCGTAATTCGTTCTGAAAATTCCTTGAAGCAAAACGCTCCTTTGCCTGTTTTCCTTGAAGAAAACGTGCATTACGGGAATGCCGACCAAAAACAGGGCGACGGTAATTCCCACCGCAAAGATTACGAATGAGAAGTCAATTTCCGCAAAGTTCTGTATCTTGTAAACGTTGAGAAAGAGCATCGCGGGTAAGAAGAGCTTGAAAACGAGCGTGTTGAGCTTTTTCGCCATCTCGTCTTCGAGCAGATTAATCTTTTTGAGAATATAGCCGATAACTATCATCAAGATGATGGGAAGCACGGCGTTGAATGCAAAAATTATGTCTTCCATAGTAAATAATGTATCTCCGTTAGCCAATGTGGTTTGGGCTGTCGGGCGCATCGGACACGAGATGTGCGTCCCTCACCTCAGAGGGCGTTTTGCCGTAAGCCTTTTTGAATTTGTATGAAAAATAGTTGCTGTCATTAAATCCGCAGGCGTACGCCACCTCGGTTATGGCACGGCTCGGCTCATTTTTGAGCATGTGCTCGGCTTTTTGGAGCCTTTTGAGGGTAATGTACTCGTTGAATCCGAAGGCGACTTCCTTTTTGAAGAGTCTTGAAAGATGCTCTTCGCTGACGGAGAGCATTTTTGCAACGTCGGCAAGCCTTATCGTCGTCATATAATTGTTCTGTATGTACTGTATAGCCGCTTCAACTATCGTGTTGCCCTCGTGCTTTATCTTTTCACCCTGATTCCTTATCATCGTCATGAACAGCGTTTCAATATAGCATTTAAGTCCGCTGGCAGATAGGTCGTCTGCACGCAGATATTCGGCTTCTATGCGCGAGAAGATATCGTTTATCTGAGCGAGCGTGGCGGGATTTCTGTAAAGATGACCGAGAGAAAGCGCCGCATTAAAAATTTCACGGTCAATGAAATTGCGGCTTATATTGATGAGCAATCTCGTGCAGGGCTTTGCACCGTACGTCGTTCCGTGGAGCATTCCCTCGGGAATGATGATTATATCGCCCGAAACTATGTCGTAAGAGGTATCGTTGATGAAATAGTGGCACTTGCCCTCTTTCATATAATATATTTCAACGCCCGAATGATAGTGTTGCGTGGAGTTGGAACATATTCGGTTGTCGGTGCGGTGAAAGTAGAAATTTTCGATGTTATTTAATATATTAGAGCTCATAAAAAAACCTCCGATTTGCCTTCGGAATGTATTCTATCACATAATATCAAAAAAATCAAGATAGTTTAGAAAATTTCGCAATTTTTTTAAGGTAATTCTTAATATATAAGTATAAAATAATGATGGCTATGTATGTAACCGTAGCCGTAAGTAAGATTTTTTTGATATATTTTTTGATTCTTTTAGGAGGAATTATTATGAATTTTGAAAAGACCGTAAGACCCGAGAGAGTAATACAGTTCGGAGAGGGCGGTTTCCTTCGCGGATTTGTTGACTGGATGCTCCAGAAGGTTAACGAAAAGTCCGATTTTAACGGAAGCGTAGTTGTCGTTCAGCCCATCGAGCATGGAATGTGCGACCTTCTCAGTGCGCAGAACTGTGTTTACACACACGTTATCCGCGGCGTAGAGGGAGTTGACACGACCGTAGTTGACTGTATCTCGCGCTGTGTAAAGCCCTACGAGGATTTTGCAGGCTATCTCGCGCTTGCAGAGAATCCCGATTTCCGCTTCGTTGTATCCAATACGACAGAGTCCGGCATCGTTTTCTCTGATGAGGACAAGGTAACCGATGCACCGCCCAAGACCTTCCCCGCAAAAGTAACTCTTCTTCTCAAGAGAAGATTTGATTTGGGACTTCGCGGTTTTATCTTCCTTCCTTGCGAGCTTATCGACAGAAACGGTGATAACTTGAAGCGTTGCATCCTTAAATATGCAGAGCTTTGGGGACTTGGCGAGGACTTCTGCCGTTGGGTAGAAGAAGAGAACGTATTTACCAATACACTCGTTGACAGAATTAACACAGGCTTCCCCAGAGGTGAGGACTTGGGACTCGGCTATGAGGACAATATGCTCAACACAAGCGAATTTTTCCACCTTTGGGTAATCGAAACCGAGCACGACCTTGAAGCAGAGCTTCCTTTTGCAAGCGCAGGACTCAACGTTATCGTAACGAAGGATAAGCTTGAAATGTACCGCACGAGAAAGGTAAGAATACTTAACGGCGCACATACCTCGCTCGTACCCTATGCTATGCTTGAGGGCTTTGACACGGTTAAGAGCTGTATGGACGACGAGAGAATGCACGAGCATCTCCGCAAGTGTATCTTTGAGGAGATAATCCCCACGCTCGACCTTCCCAAAGACGAGCTTGACGCGTACGCAAAGAGCGTGCTTGAAAGATTTGCAAATCCCTATATCAAGCACTATCTTTCCGCTATCTCGCTCAACTCCGTAAGCAAGTTCAAGGTAAGAGTTCTTCCCTCGATTCTTGAATATATAAAGAGATATAACGAGATGCCGAAAACTCTCCTCTTTGCTTTCGCAAAGCTTCTTGAATTCTATAAGACGGATATGCCCAATGACGCTCCCGAGGTTTGCGAGTTTATGAAAACTCACAATACACGCGAAATTCTTGCAAATGAAACGCTTTGGGGACAGGATATTTCCTTCCTTGCAGAGGAGATTGAAAAATGTTAATTAATAAGCTTGACAATGTTGATATCAACCTTGAGGACGGACACAAATACGCGCTCCGCGATATCAAGGCGGGTGAGAACATTATAAAATACGGCAACCCCATAGGTCATGCCATCGTGGACATCAAAAAGGGCGAGCACGTTCATAACCATAATATCAAGACCAACCTTTCGGGAAATCTTGAATACAAGTACGAGCCCCATTTTTACGATATCGAAGCAGAGGATAAGAGCCGTACGTTTATGGGCTACGTCAGAGAAAACGGCGACGTAGGTATCAGAAACGACGTATGGATTGTAGTTACAGTCGGTTGCGTAAACAAGGTAGCAGAGAGAATTGCCAAGGAAACGGGAGCTTTGCATTTCCCCCACCCCTTCGGCTGTTCACAGCTCGGCGATGACCAGACTACCACACAGCTCGTCCTTCGCGGACTTGTAAATCACCCCAACGCAGGCGGTGTTCTGGTGCTCGGCCTCGGTTGCGAGAACAACAACATCGACGTCTTTAAGAAGGTGATTGGTGAGGTTAACGAAAAGAGGGTTAAATTCCTCAACGCGCAGGATTTTGACGACGACGTTGCACAGGGTGTTAAACTCGTAAGAGAGCTTCAGGCTTATGCCGATACATTTAAGAGAGAGCCCGTGCCCGTGTCTAAACTGAAAATCGGTCTTAAATGCGGCGGCTCCGACGGATACAGCGGAATTACCGCAAATCCCCTCGTCGGCAGACTTTCCGATAAGGTAATTGCGATGGGAGGAAGCTGCGTGCTTACCGAAGTTCCCGAAATGTTCGGTGCAGAGCATCTTTTGATGGCAAGAGCCGAAAACGAGGAAATATTCAATAAATCCGTTAAACTCATCAACGATTTTAAGGATTACTATACAAGACATAATCAGGTTATCTATGAAAACCCCTCGCCCGGAAATAAGAAGGGCGGAATCAGCACGCTTGAAGAAAAGAGCCTCGGTTGCATTCAGAAGGGCGGTCTGTCGAAAGTAGTTGACGTGCTTGATTACGGCGACAGAATAGAGAAGAACGGTCTTTCGCTTCTCAACGGACCCGGAAACGACATCGTTGCAATAACCAACCTTACCGCCGCCGGCGTTCATATGATACTCTTTACGACAGGACGCGGAACTCCCGTCGGCGGTCCCGTTCCCACGGTGAAGATAGCGACGAATCACTCTCTCGCTATCCGCAAGTCGTCTTGGATAGACTTTGACGCATCCCCCACACTTGAGGGCAAACCCCTGACAAATGAATTGTTTGAATTTATAATTAAGGTCGCAGAAGGAGAGCAGACTAAGAACGAGCTTAATTCCTACCGCGAAATTTCAATATTTAAGGACGGTGTAACGTTATGAGTTTTATTAATGATAATTTTATGCTTAAAGGCGAAACCGCAAGAAAGCTCTATAATGAGGTCAAAGACCTTCCCATTATAGACTACCACTGCCACCTTTCTCCCAAAATGATTGCTGAGGACTATAAGTTCAGGAACGCTTTCGACCTCTTCCTCGGCGGCGACCACTACAAATGGCGTCAGATGAGAACTAACGGAATCGACGAGGAGTATATCACAGGCTCCGCCGACGAATACGAGAAGTTCAAGGCGTTCGCACGCACGATGCCCTTGCTCATCGGAAACCCCCTCTATCACTGGACCCACCTCGAGCTCAAGAGATACTTCGATATCGACGAAACTCTCAACGAGGAGAGCTGTGAGAGAATATGGAACAGAGTAAACGAGTGCCTTGCAAAAGACGAGTATTCTGCACAGAATCTCATCAAGCGTTCAAACGTTGCAATCATCTGCACGACGGACGACCCCATTGATACTCTTGAGTATCACGAACAGCTTAAAGATTTCCCCACGAAAATTCTTCCCGCTTTCCGCCCCGATAAGGCAGTTGAGATTGGCAAGGAAACATTCGTACCCTATATCGAAAAGACGGGCGTTAAGTCCTATTCCGAGCTTGTTGCTTGGATAAGAAGCAGAATTCAGTACTTCCACGACCACGGCTGCCGTCTTTCCGACCACGCTCTTGACTCCGTTCCTTACGGCGTAGGCGACCCCGAGGCTGCTTTCAATAAGAGAATGGCGGGTGAAACGCTCACTGCTGACGAAATTGACTCTTACAGAACAGCTATCCTCAGAGTTTGTGCTGAGGAATATTCAAGACTCGACTGGGCTATGCAGTATCACATCGCCGCACTTCGTAACAACAACAGAAGAATGTACGAAAAGCTCGGCGCTGACGTAGGTTTTGATTCCATAAACGACCTTGCGATAGCAGAGAATCTCTCCGCGTTGCTCAATAGCTTTGATTATGCAGATTGCTTGCCCAAGACTATCCTTTACACACTCAATCCCAAGGATAACTACGTTCTCGGCACAATGCTCGGCAACTTCCAGAGAGGTCCCGTAGCAGGCAAAATTCAGTTCGGCTCGGGCTGGTGGTTCAATGACCAGAGAGACGGTATGGAAGCGCAGATGCAGGCTCTTGCTAACCTCGGTATGCTCTCAAAATTCGTAGGTATGCTTACGGATAGCCGCAGCTTCGTATCATACCCCAGACACGAGTATTTCAGAAGAATACTTTGCAATCTTCTCGGTAAATGGGTTGACGAGGGCGAATATCCCGCGGATATGAAGACTCTTACTAAAATTGCTTCCGATATCTGCTACTGCAACGCACTCAGATATTTCAATTTCCAATAAAAGAAACGAAAGAAACGGCAGTTGAAAAACTGCCGTTTTTTGATGCTGATAAGTGCAAAATAAGTAAGCAAAAAATCCTCGCAAAAGCGAGGATTTTTTTAATTGTCTATTATTTTTCGTTAATAACAAATTCCGTTTCTGTGTCGAAGAGGTAAACGTTCTTGTGAGGAACGTAGTAGGAAATAGCGGTGTCCATCTTTGGCGTGCGATGGGGGTCAACTTTAAGTATTGCCTTGTTACCCTGCATATCGACGTAAACGTTGGTGTTGTCACCGAGAAGCTCGGTAAGCTCAACCTCTGCGGAGAACTTGTAAGCATTGTCAACGCTGTCAAGTGATACTGCCTCAGGACGGAAGCCGAAGGCTATCTCCTTGCCCTCGTAGTAAGCGAGCTGCTCGGGTGTGAGGATATCGGCGAGGTCGTGCGTGTTTCCTCCGATTTCAACCTTACCGCCATTGACATTTGCATGAATGAAGTTCATGGGGGGCTCACCGATAAAGCCTGCAACGAACATATTTACGGGCTTGAAATAGAGCTCGTAGGGAGTTCCTACCTGTTGAATATAACCGTCCTTCATAACTACGATTCTGTCAGCCATCGTCATAGCTTCTGTCTGGTCGTGCGTAACGTAGATAGTCGTAGAACCGACCTTTCTGTGGATATCGGTAATCTCGGAACGCATCGTAACACGCTGCTTTGCGTCAAGATTTGAAAGAGGCTCGTCCATAAGGAAGATACCTACCTTACGGATAATGGCACGTCCTACTGCAACACGCTGACGCTGACCACCGGAAAGGGCTCTCGGCTTTCTGTCAAGGTAATCGGTAAGACCGAGAATTTTCGCAGTAGCCTGAACCTTCTCGTCGATTACATCATCGTCAATTCCTTCGAGAGAAAGACCGAATGCGAGGTTATCGTAAACGGAGAGGTGGGGGTAGAGAGCATAGCTCTGGAATACCATAGCAACACCGCGCTCACGGGGACGCATTTCATTGGCATATTCGCCGCCTATATAAAATTCTCCCTTGCTGATTTCTTCGAGTCCCGCAATCATACGGAGCGTTGTGGATTTACCGCAGCCCGAAGGACCTACGAACACGATAAATTCGCCCTGTTCGATTTCAAGATTGAAGTTGTGAACGGCGTGGAATCCGTTGGGATAAATTTTGTTGATTTCTTTAAGAGATATGTATGCCATAAGACTCCTTTACATTGACACAACTATACGTTTGTGCCGTTTTCGATTTTGTGGATTTTATCTTGTAAATAGGTTACCGCCGTCGGCAAGTCAGCGCCGACAGTGCCCTCTAAAACCAGAATTGCATTTGGGTTGTGCGTATAAATTCGGGAAAGTATTCTGTCGTAGTCGAGAATACCCTTGCCGACACCGCACTGTTTTAATTTTCCGTCCTCAATAACAAAGTCTTTGATGTGAAAGAGAAGAATTCTGTCACCGAACAAATCAAGCCCTCGCTCAAGTATTTCGTAAGCGGACTCAACGTTCGATATATCAAGGTAGTTGTAGAGGTCGAAAATGAACTTAATATTGGAGCGTCCTATTCTCCCGACTGCTTGATATAGTCTTTCGGGAGTGTGGCAGACGTGGCCGAATGCACCTTCCATAGCTATGTTTACTCCGTGCTCGTCGGCACATTCCGCAAGGGAAGAGAAGGTTTCGACAACTCTGTCAAGAGCCTCGTCGGAGTGATTTAGCGGGTGGTATATCCAAGGCTCGCCGTTGTACGAGCCCGTTTCTGAGCCGACGTACTCACAGCCGAGAGCCTTCGCAAGCGAAAGATAGTCGCGAAATACCGCAATTCCGTTTGAAATCTTGTCGGTATTCGGATGAACGGGATTGAAATACGCACCGATGAGTGCAATTTCTTTTCCGCCTTTTTTGATGGTTTCGGATATCTCCCTCGCGTGCTCCTCTGTAAGCTGTGCGGGAGCGTAACTTACGCCCTCAATAGATTTGTAAACTACGAGCTGAACTCCGTCAAGACCGAGCCTGTCGAGCTCTTTTGATATGTTCTCTGCGCCCTTGACGCCGAGGTCGTGGGCACGAACCATTAACTTCATATTATAAATTCCTTAAAATTTCGGTGTAGGCGAGAATGAAAGGAGCAACGCCTTTCGCGTCATTTTCGACTACGGGTTCCGAAATATAGTATTCAAATGTGCCGTCGCGGCGCGTGTTGCTTTCAGGTCCAAGACCTGCAACCAAGCAGATGCCAGAAAGATTGAGGTCCCCGTCGTCCTTGATTTTCAGATATCTGTCGCAGATACCGTCAAAGGTTTCTTTGCCGTAGGTGGCAAAGACGGCGGGAAGAACACCGAGCCGTGCGCCCTTAAGCTGTGCATAAGCGAGCATCGAAGAACCGCTCGTTTCAAGGTAATTGCCCTCACGCTCTCCCATATTGACTACTTGATAGTACATTTTGCTTTCGTTATCTCTGTAACGAATGATGCTTTCAATAAGCTCGCGGAAGATAGCGGATATTTCACCCTTGGCATTTTCGTCGTCAATTATCTCAATAATGTCTATCATAGCTACCGCGTACCAACCGATAGCGCGGAGCCAAAAGCTCTTTGAAAGTCCCGTTTCCTTGTTCGCCCAAAAGATTGACTTTGAGCAGTCAATGCCGTGGTAATAGAGACCGTAGTGCTCGTCAAACATATATTTTCTGACGTTTTTGATTTGCATCAAAACGTCGGAATAATCCTTGCCGCCCTTGTACTTTTGGTACTTCGTGCTGAATACCTGTGCCATATAAAGCCCGTCAAGCCAAATCTGATTGGGATAGATGAGCTTGTGCCAAAAGTTGCCCGTGCATGTGCGGGGCTGACCTTTGAGCTGGAGTGCCTGATGCTCAATGGCAAGACGGTATTTTTCCTTACCCGTCTTTTCGTAGAGCTCAAAGAGCACTCTGCCTTCATTGAGGTCGTCGAGGTTGTATTTTTCGATATCGTAGCCAAGTATTGAGCCGTCATCTCTTACGTAGTAATCGATAAAATGCTCCGCAAAGTTAAAATACTTGCTCTCTCCCGTAATCTTCGCAATTTCGAGCAGGGAGGTAATCATACAGCCGTCGATGTAGTTCCAATGAGGCGCTTTTCCTTGTTTGATGCTTTCAATGTTCCAGATAGGTGCGTCGGGAGTTGAAGAATTAAGTAATTTTTCAATATACGCGTCAATCTTACTGTACATAAAAAGCCTCTTTCTATTGATTTTGTATTATTTTATGATATTTTTTACGTTGTTTGCGATAAGCTCGTCGCCGTCCTGACCGTCAACGGTTACGTTGTCAAGTTTTAGAGTTTCTACATTGTCAAAATACATACCGAGCTTGCAAACGGGCTCAATGAAATTTCTCATTATGGGTTTTGCAGGCTGTGCGTCTTTTGCAAAAGTGAAGCTAATATTTTGAAGAGTGATGGAGCGTATCGGCTGTTCGGGAAGACCGTCGCAGTAGCAAGCGCAAGCTTCGCAGTCCGCGCAGGTCATATTTTTGAACGTAAACTCACCGAGATAGGGAGTGCGGTCGTCAACGGGAAGGGCATCGCGGGACCAGACGTACTCGGAGAAGCGGTCAGGGTCGCAGCAGTTGTACCACATATTGATTGCAATAGGGGTAACAACGCCTTCCATCTTGATATTTTCGAAGAGGACTCCGTCGATAACAGCGGTATCACCTCTGCCGCGGCGGGTTTTAATTCTTAAACCTCTGTCGGTATGATGGAAAACGCATTTGTTAACGGTGAGATTTGTAACACCTCCACTCATCTCGCTTCCGAGAGTAACCGCACCGTGACCGAACTGCATGATGCAGTTTCTTATGGTGTGTCTGTTTGCGGGTGTTCTGTATTTTTTAGCCATATCTATCTTTGATGATTTGATGGCGATGCAATCGTCGCCGACGCTGAATTTACAGCCGATAATGTTGACTGCGTCGCAAGCCTCGGGGTCTATCGCGTCCGTGTTGGGACTGTCCTTTGGAGCAAAGATTGATATGTCGAGAAAATCGATGTTCTTTGAATAGTAGGGGTGGAACTGCCAGGAAGCCGCATTTTGAGCCGTAATTCCGTGAACTCTTATGCCGTCGCAACGGTTAAAGAAGAGAAGGCGGGGACGGCCGACAGGAGCCTTGGGGTTCTGCCACCAGGTTGAATTTTGAGCATTTCCGTCAATAGTGCCGGGACCCAAAATCGTGATATTTTCCGCATACTCCGCGAAAATGAGTGCCTGATGCATGGGAACGGAATTGCCTTCCCACGTGCCGAGCTCAACTTCCTTTCCGTCCTGCATATCAATTACAGAGCCGGGAATTACGGGGTAGCGCGACGTATCGGTAATACCCAAAACAGTAGCGCCATCGGCAAGTTCAAGAGTAATATTGCTTTTAAGGCAGAGCGGAGAAGTGAGATAAGTACCTTTCGGGAAAAAGAGCTTCGCGCCCCTCGGCAGACAGTTAATGGCCGTCTGGCAGGCAATGGAATCGTCGTGGACTCCGTCGCCCACAGCACCGAAGTCGCGGACGTTCAGAACACAACTGTCCTTTGCCGTCTTAAACGATACCGTATCCTCGCAGACTGAGCTCGTAAGCTTATAATCGGTGTCCGGAATAAGACCGAAGAGGGAAAAGACATTAGTGTTCGAGGTGAGCACCTCTTTGCCGTCAAGGTAAATTGTATATTCTTTTTCTGCGTAGTAGGGAATGTCGTTCTCCCACTCAAAGCACGCAGAGCTTGAAGAAATAAAAAGTGTCTTAATCATAGTTATTTATCTGATTTGTTTTTGGCGTCTTGAATAATTTTAAGCATAAGGTTCTTCATTCCTACGAAGAGGAGGTCGAACATCATATAGAAAAGCCCGAACAAAATGGGCTCAACGCCTATCGTTATTTCATTTTCGACGCCTCTTATGAGGCCCAGAACAACGTTGATGGACTGATAGAAATAGATTACGCAGATAAGCACCAAGCCCGAATAGAGAATATTGGCAAAGAACGTCCAATATTTTTTCTTCGGGAACATCATAAATTTTGCGTTCTCGCCGGGCACGACTTCAATAAATCTGATTGTGTTGTTCACCAGAATATCGGTTATCATACCGAGCACTATGGAGAGCACGACTATCATATCGAGCATATCCGTAACGTACATACCGAGTCCCCAGAGAATAAAGTAGCACACCGCACCGTTAAACCAGAATTTAACGAATAGCGTTTTAACCACCCCGGGAATATTGTCAAGAATACTGCTTCTGTATTTCTTGCCGGGGTCCTTCATTTTTTGCTCAGGGGGGATTTCGAGCTTGTCTGCGTTGACAAGTCTGTCAACTGCTTTGGTATTCAGTTTGTAGTGATTCGATGTGTCTTTTTTAGGGGAATTATTCTTCTTTTGTGACATTTGCCGAAATTACTCCTCGTCAGCAAGCTCGATATCACCAACGCTCGTTTCCTCAATTTCAACGCTTGTATTGATTTTCTTGAGAAGCTTAGCAAATACGGGTTCAAGTATAACCGTTACCGCAGTAACGCCCATAAGGACGCAGTGTGTGATAAGCGTGTTCCAAGTTCCGCGATATTCCTTGAGCTGTGTGGGCTTGATGGCGTTTCCGAGTTTTGCGATGATTTCAGTAATTCTTACGCTGTAAATAATGTCGGCAACAATGATGATTACGGTAAGAACGAGGAAGAGAGCTACCATGGGATAATTGGGCTTCTGTCTTTTCGGGAATGCGTTGAGCAAGCAAAGCATTGAAAGAATAGAGAAGAGCATGGAAGCAAACTCGCAAAGTCCCATACCTTTACCCTGAACGGTAGCCGTAGTGTTGGAAATATGAGTCAAATTCAAGGAGAATACCAAGAAAGAGACGATGAGCATCGCAAAGGGAATTATGCTGGGATTTTTCTTTAATTTTACTATAAGTTTTCTGAAAAACTCCTTAGCGGAGGCAGCAAACTTAGAAGATTTTTTGGTTGTATTCATATTACAAATCCTTATCTGATGGCATTAGTGGTTTCTTTGTCAAAGAAATGCATACGGTTAATGGAAGCGGTAACTTTGTCGCCGTTTCTATAATCGCACCATTCACGGAATTTGGCAGTAATCTTGTGATTATGTACGTTGCCGTGAACGAGAGTGTTTTGACCGAGGTTTTCGTTGAGAGTAACGTTGATTTCGATATATCCGTTTTCATCGTGAACGATATTCTCAGGACGTGCGCCGAGAATAATCTCCTTTCCCTCGTAGGGAGCGAGAAGCTTCTTCTGCTCGTCGTTAAGGGGAGCAGTGAAGGAAGAAGAAACGAACCTGCCGCCTTCAATCTTACCGTCAAAGAAGTTCATGGGCGGGAGACCGATAAAGCTTGCAACGAAAATGTTAGCGGGTGTATCGTAGAGCTCAAGCGGAGTACCGACCTGCTGAACGTAACCCATTGACATACAAACTATTCTGTCTGCAAGTGTCAATGCTTCGGTCTGGTCGTGCGTTACGTAGAGCATAGTCGTGCCGAGTCTTTTGTGGAGAAGAAGAATCTCACGGCGCGTTGCACCTCTGAGCTTTGCGTCGAGGTTGGAAAGGGGTTCGTCGAAAAGGAATACCTTGGGGGTACGAACGATAGCACGTCCCATGGCAACACGCTGACGCTGACCGCCGGAGAGCTGTCTGGGTTTCTTGTTGAGCTGGTCGGTAAGACCGAGTATCTCAGCTGCTGCAAGTACCTTTTCGTGAATTATATTGGGGTTTTCCTTTCTGAGAGTCAAGGAGAATGCCATGTTCTCGTAAACAGTCATGTGAGCGTAGAGCGCGTAGTTCTGGAAAACCATAGCGATATCTCTGTCCTTGGCAGGGAGCTTTGTAACGTCCTTGCCGTCAATGATAAGAGAACCCGAGGAAATGTCTTCAAGACCTGCTATCATACGGAGAGTAGTGGATTTACCGCAACCCGAAGGGCCTACAAGAACGATGAACTCACCGTCTTTAACGTCAAGGTTGAAGTCGAAAACCGCCTGAACCTTGTTATCATAAATTTTATTAATATTCTTTAAGCTTAATGAAGCCATAAAAGCACACCTTTCTTTGTGGAGTGTTAAGACTGAGTCTTTGTACTAATCAGTTAGCCCCAGAGATTTGTTTTTCGTAATCTTTGAGAGTTTTGGTCTTATAAATGCCTATTGCAGCGGCAGCGAAGCAGGCAACAGCAGAAACGGCAAGGCAAACGCATACCCAGGTAAACTGCTTGTCATCCATAATTCTGACCTGAGATTCGTTAAGGGTAATGACGGTGTTGTGAGCATCGGTAGGAATACCGAAAATTCTGAGAATCTGGAAAATTCCGAGCGGGATAAACGCAACGGAATATCCGAACTTATAGTTTTTTACACCCTCGGAAGAGAGGAACGTAGCGAGAAGGAAGAGAAGATTTGCAACAACAGAGCAGCCTATTGTCATAGAATAGTAGAAGTTGCCCACGTCCTCGCTGTAAATAGTGACGAAATAGAATACGTTAAAGAGAATAGCTATATAGGCAAGGTTAGCGGACTTAGTGTTTTTCGTATAACGCAAACGGTCTTTTTTAATATCGATATTATGTGTCATACCTTTGCACCCTCCAATCCCTCGCTAATGAGTTGTTTTTCTTCTTTCATCATTTTGGATTTCCAGATTGCATTGATAATGGAAAGAACTGTTGCAATGAGTAAGAGTCCGAAAACAACGAATGCGATATCAAACCAAAATGTTGATTCGGTATAATATGAATCCCACTTTTCAGCGTATGCTTTGAGAGCCTCAAAGTCAACTGTAGTAAGGAATTGTGTTCTGAATTTAAGTACGTTTACAATAGCCCACACAGAAACTGCAACATTTGCAACGGAAGAAAGACCAACCGAAATGTAGTTGGCAAGATAATATTTTCTGCGTGAATGAGAATTGGTAATAAACAGAATAACACTGCAAGCGAGAAGAATGAGAGATGCAGTGGTAAGGGCAGAGTTAAAGGGCTGAATTTCGTAGAAGATTCTCGCACCGGGAACCTTGTCGAGTTCAGGTCTGTTGGGATTTCTCATTGTGCCGTAAAGGGCGTCGTAGAGGTCTGTAACAAGACCGAGGGAGTATACGAATACGAGAGCGGAAGCGATAAGCAACAAGTAGCAAACAGCTCTCTGAAATTTCATTTGTTTTCTGTACATAGTTTTATCCATTCTGTCGATATGCGACTTTATGAGATTTTTAGTAAAAGTATTTTTGCGAGAGGGGAGCGAGGCTCCCCTCTCTATTTAGTTTAATTCAAGAACTAATAACTCCCGTAACTTAATTAGTTAAGAGCGTCGTAGAAATCCTGAAGTCTTGCCCATGCATCGTTCTTGATTTCAAGATACTGAGATGCATGCCATGTGTTTCTGACTGTGTTAAGGAGGTCAGCACGGGTGGATGTACCTTCACCAGTGTAACCGCCGCAGATGATGTCGATAAGAAGGTTTGTCTTACCCTTGGACTGAGAGAATTTACCGTTGGAGGAGAGTTCTGCGTAACCTGCGATGAGGTCGTTTTCAGTCTTTGTTGTGGGAAGAACTGTGGGAACGGATGTGTACCAAGGATTCTCTGCGAGAGCAAGCTCGGGATGCTTGATTGTACCAAAGCCGATAGCTGTGGAGATGTTACCTGCACCCTCTTTACCTACTACGTGTGTGCACTGATACTCGAATGCCTGGCTCTTTGCGAAAGAAAGAGTAGAACCGAGGTACTTACGAGCGTAGTTTGTATAGTTGCCGCCTGCAAGGCTCCAAAGTTCTTCGTATGTTTTATCAGCGATAACGGGCATCTGTTTGCCGTTGAAGTTGAATGTTACGTAAGAACCGTCGGAGTTTGTCTTGATGAATGCGTCAGGACCGTAGGACATAAGAATCTGTCCTTTTTCACTGTATGCGTAGTCGATAAGAGCAAGAGCAGCGTGGAGCTTGTTTGTATTGCCTGCAACACCTGCAAGAGAGATAGCCCAACCGTCAGTCTTAACGGATCTCCAGGACTCTGTAAATCTCATGAAGATTTCGCCTGTACCGTCGTTCCAACGAGCAACGGGAACCATAACTGCCATGTACTTTTCACCTTCGGAAAGAACTGTGGAGTCGCCGTTGAAGAGGGTCTGTGTCTGGTTGTAGTCATAGTGCATGAAACCTGCATCGTTCTTGAGCATGGTCTTTGTGTCGGTATCTTCAGCATTCTTGTAAGAAGAGGAGATAAGACCTTCTTTAACCATTGCGTTCATTCTTTCAAGAGCAACGTATGTAGCCTCTTCCTGACGAGCGTCGTGAAGGAGACCGTCGTTACCAACGTAGAGGTAATCCTGTCTGGACTCAAGTCCGCGAACACCGAAGAGTGTTCCTGCGAAACGGAACATATCAACTCTTCTCTGGTTGTTGTCGTCTTCTCTGGAGAAGAGACCCTGAACGGAGTCAGTACCGTTGAGTGTCTGGGGGTTAGCAACTACGCAACGAAGAAGAGCAACGAGCTCGTCTGCGTCCCAAGCAGCGTTCTGGCCGATGAAGAGGTTAGCTCTTTCTGTGCCGTAGTAACCGTCGTATGTTTCGTCAATGTATTTACGAAGCATGTTAACAGCCTGAACACCTGTTACCTCGCCGGAAGCGAGTGCATTGTTCATGATAGCAACGATGTTGCCGCCCTTGTCGTAGTTCTTTGAGATTGTTTCAACACCGGACTTGTCAAGCTTAACAACTTCGATGTCAACCTTGCCGGAAGTGGGCATATAGGGTGTGTATTCAGCGGGAGCGAGCTTATTGGAAGCCTCAGCCGTGAATTCGCCTTCGCCGTTAAGGAGCTTAGCTACCCAGTCCGTACGCATAAGGGGCATACGCTCGATGTCGTTTACACCGTCGAAGTAGGGAGAGAAGTAGATAGCGCCTGTCTCTGTATCACCGGTGATGGAAAGACGAACGATGGGGTTAGCTTCAAGGTAAGCCTTGAAGTTGGGCATGTGATCGAGGTATTCTGCGATGTTAACGAGCTTACCTGCTACGCCGTTTTCATTAAGAAGGGAAGCGGAACCGGCAACCATATCAACTTCGCCGAGTTTTTCCTGCCATACCTTGAACTCTTTTTCAGCGGAGCCTGCGCCTGTGAACTTATCCTCAAACTTAACATTGAGAATGTTTTCAACCTCTACCCAAGTGGGCTTAAGGTCGCCAACACGGTATGTGTTGCCGTCGGCAAGTGTGATGCCGTCGCCGATGTTAGGTGTTTCAGCTCTGAAAGAAATACCTGTATCGGGGTTGTTGTAACCTGTAGCCATTCTGAGGATTGTTCCTGCATCATAGGGAAGGTCAAATTCGGAAACTTCGATTTTTGCACCGCAAAGGTCGCAAACGAGGTCGCCGTTTTCGTCAACGTGTTCGCAAACGTCATCAACGTCGGGAGCAGGGCATGCTGTGAGGCAGCCGAGAGCCATAATGAGAGCGAGAACAAGTGACAAAATTCTTGCTGTTTTCATTGTGTTTTCCTCCAATAAAAATTTTGAAATATTTATTATCACGCACCGAGGTGCAATAATAACCGAAAGTGGATTATTCCTTGACACCGCCCATATTTACGCCTTTTGCAAAATATTTCTGAATGAAGGGGTAAATAATGAGAATCGGGACAACGGAGCAAACGATGAGAGCAAATATTACGGAGTCGGAAGCGAAGTTTTCGTTCCAACCTGCCATAATTTCGGGGTCCTGATACTGTTCAAGGAATTTACGGATAAATACCTGAAGGGGCTGTTCATTTTCGTTTGACATCATCTGACGTGCCCAGAAGTAACCGTTCCAACGGGAGATACCGAAAAGAAGTGCAACGGTTGCGATAGTTGACTTGCTCATGGGAATGTAAACGTTGGCAAGGACCTGGAATTCGGTAGCGCCGTCAACTATGGCAGCTTCTTCAATCTCGGAGGGAACGCCCTCGAAAGCGTTACGAAGAAGGATAATGTTCATAGCCGCCATACCCATGGCAATAACGATGAGCCATTTGTCGTCGGTGATACCGACGGAGTTGAAAACGTCTTTCGTATTAAGATAGTTGATATACTGGGGGACGATACCTGCCGAGAACCACATTGTGAATACGAGGAAGAAATTGAGTCCCTTGCGGAAGAGAAGTCTTTTCTTTGAAAGAGCGTAAGCGCCGAGAATGGCAACGCCCATTGCCCAAATTGTACCGTAGAATGTGATGAACAGGGTGTTTGTGTAAGCGTTCCAGAAGTTATTGTTGTTGAACATCATGGAAAATGCTTCAAACTGAATATCCTTCGGGAAGAGGATTATCTGTCCGTATTCAACCGCTTCGCGTCCGCTTATGGAAGCGGAAACAGCGTAAACGAAGGGATAAAGACAGCAAAGAGCGAATGCAGTAAGGAATATGTAGCTTATTACTTTGAATATAAGCTCGCTTATTTCAAGTTTTCTTTTCATTTTCGGTGTCCTCCTTAATAAAGTGAAACATCGGAAGCCTTGCGGGCTATCGCATTAGCACCGATAACGAGGAGCATACCGACTACATTGTTAAGCATTTCGGCAGCCGAAGCAATACCAATCATACCCGACGAGCCGAGACCGAGCTCTTTTGCAAATGTTGAAACGACGTCTGCCGTGACATAGGTATCAGGATTGTAAAGAAGGAGCACTTTTTCATAACCTACGTTAAGAAGTGAACCTATTCTTGTGATAAGCATGATTACGACTGTTGAAAGAATCGAGGGAAGGACTACGTAACGCATCTGCGCCCATTTATTCGCACCGTCAATCTGTGCCGCCTCGTAGCTCGTGGGGGAGATGGCGATGATAGCTGCGAAGAATACTATGCTGTCGTAGCCCGCCGTTTCCCAGATACCGCTTATCTGATAAATGGCTCGGAAATATTCGGGAGCTTTAAGCAAGCCTGCCGCACCGACCTCGGGAGAGATGGCGCCGATTGCTACGAGTCCTCTTGAGATAACACCCATTTCGATTCCCGCCACGGGGGAGGAAGCGCGAACGAGCATCATTACGAGAGAGGTCATAACGACCGTTGACATAAACTTGGGCAAGTATGTAAGCACCTGATAAACGCTTCGAGCGATATTTGATTTAATCTCGTTGAAGAAAAGAGCGATGATGATGGGCATCGGGAAACCGAAGCACAAGCCGTAGAAGCTGAGCAAGAAGGTGTTACGGAACGCTCTCCAGAAATTGAGGGATACGGATGGGTTTCCTCCAAAGAGCTGTCTGAAATATGAGAATCCGGAATATAACTGGTCTGCAACGCTGTCAACCGCGTCGTAGATTTTGAAAGCTCCGAGAAGCTCGTACATGGGCATATATCTCCAGAAGAAGAATACGAGAATCATGGGAATGAGCATTATGTAAAGACGCCAGTCTTTAAGTATCGTGAGTCCGACGTGCTTCCAATGATGCTTTTCGACATCATCACGAACCGCTTGCTCGGGGTCCTCTCTGTATTTTCCTGTTTTTTCGTCGTAGACGAGATAGTCAACTGCTTTTGATTTCATAAGAATCTCCATTCGGTATTATTATATATTAATGTAGATTTTGATTAAAAACCGTCGCCTTTGTCAAAGGCATCCTGCTCCTCTTGTCTCTCTCTTTCAAGTCGAAGGAGGTAAGATTTCTGGTCCTCGATAAGTCCGTCGAGGTTTTTTGCAAGCGTGAGCACCACTGTTGCAAAAAGCAGGGAAAGAATGTCGGTAGCGAGGAAAGCTCCAAGCGACTCAAAGGTCAGCTCAAAGAAAAGAGAGATGAGCCAACGCCCGACACAAACTGAAATATACACCGCCACCGCAAAGATTAAGCGGAAGACAAAGTCGCGTCTGACCTTTTCTTTTCCTATCTTATTCAAGACGGGAAGTGCGGCAAGGCAGAAGATACTGCCTGTGCAGTAGATGATATACTGACTGAGGTTTCCTCCCGACACAAGGCAATAGACGAAAGAGCCTATCAGTGAGGGAAGGGCAGCGGGTGCGCCCCATCGCATCATCACAATGCAGGTCAAAACGAGCGTTACCGAAACGGTCATCGCCTGGAGAACGAACCATTTGTTCGACGCCAAGGTGGCTATCGTTTCAAAGACCGCCGTCAAAACGCAGAAAATTGCGATATCAATGCTGCGGTATTGTTTGAATGTAAGTTGCTTCATTTTGTTAATTTTGTGTTTCCGTTTTCGAGTTTTAGCAGGATATGGGAAGTACGCTCGCACGCGTAATTCCATAGTGTCCCACTATGTATGGTACATTGTACTACAAGTTAGAAAAGCTGTCCTTGATTTTTTTGATAGGAAATTTCACATATCTTAATTTTTTTGATACTCTTTGAAAATAGCGTTTATCGGTGTAAAAAATGGAGCCTGATTTTTGTGCACTTTGACGAAAAATCGTATAAATGTCCCGCTTTTCACCTTTTGCCATCTATTCAGAGCGCTTAGTTCTTCACGAAAAAGGAGATTTTTTGTCTTGAAATCCGTCAATGAGTAAAATTTTGATATCAAAAAAGCAAAGAAAAGGAAACTATATCTGTAAAAAACGGCATCTTTGAAACCAGGTAAAAAATTCTTTGTATAAAATGTACAATTTTGAAACTTAATTTTTATGTAAAAAATCAATTCGCGTAATTGCCTTGCGGCAAATAAATAAAATTTTTTTATTTCCTGTTGAAAAATCCTCCCTAATGTGCTATCATGTAGCTACAAAAGAATAAACGCAGTCTATGCAAGGCGGGTTTACGATTTCGGGACACGACCTTGCTTATCGGGGATACCCTGTATCTTCGGTGATGAGGAAATAGCAGTGAGAATCTGCAGCAACAGCCATTACCGTATTAAACGCAAGTTTTAAGTCGGAATGCTCATCATTCTGCGGCAAATAGAAGAATCTTCGGGCAATGGAGGAGCAAATTTTAGCGGGCAGAGCAGGTTGTCCTCTGTTTTCGCGCCTCTTGGAAGGCGCTTTTATTTTATCCTTTTGAAATTTCAAATTAAGAAAGGATTAAAAACAAAATGAAAAAAACAGTAATTACGAAAATCTCGTTGGCACTCGTCATCATCTTTGCATTCTCGCTCTGCTCCTGTGTAGAAAAAGCAGGTGCGGACTTGTGGAAGGACGCCATTTATAAAGAAAATACCGAATTCGGCACGGGCGCGAAAACAGTAGAGATTGAATGTGTAGTTAAAGAATATTCGGTAACGTTTACTATTCACACCGACGCCGAATATCTCGGCGAAGCACTCCTTGCACACAGACTCGTCGAGGGTGAGGACAGCGAGTACGGACTCTATGTTAAGAAAGTAAACGGAATTCTTGCCGACTACGACGTTGACGGCTCATATTGGGGACTCTTTCAGAACGGCGAATACCTTATGACCGGCGTTGATACTACTCACATTTCGGGCGGTGAGCATTTTGAGCTTGTTTACTCGAAGTAAAACGGAAAGCAAACACCTGTCCGTCAAGGAGATATGTCTTTTCGGTCTGCTCTCCGCGCTGATGTTCGCATCGAAGATAGTAATGGAAGCACTTCCGAATATCCATCTGCTCGGAATGTTGACTATGACGTACACTCTCGTATTCCGGAAAAAAGCGCTCATACCCATCTATATGTACGTTCTTCTCAACGGACTTTTCGCGGGCTTCAGCGTGTGGTGGGTGCCGTATCTCTATATCTGGACTGTACTCTGGGGTGTTACGATGCTGCTGCCGAAGAAAATGCCTAAATCTGTCGCCCGTGCCGTCTATCCGATAGTTTGCGCGCTTCACGGACTTTCGTTCGGAATTTTGTACGCGCCTGCGCAAGCGATAATGTTCGGATATACATTTGAGCAGACTTTGGCTTGGATAGCTGCGGGCTTTGGATTTGATATATTGCATTTTATAGGAAACTTCGCGGTGGGATTGCTTATATATCCCGTGTCCGAGGTGCTTAAAAAACTCGTAAAGGAAGCAAAAATATGACGTTTTCGGAATTTGAAAGAGAATACGCAAAGCTTGGAGAAAATCCCAAGACAGCGACGGTTGACGCCTTCAATAAAAGGTTGATAAAAGATGGTGTTGACGTGTCGTTTTTGCGTGGGCAAGCCGAGCAAAATAAGTATTTCAGAACGTATTTTCAGGTGTCCATAGGAAACAGAAAAACACTCGACGAAAAATTTGCCTTTATAGAGGAGAATTTTGACCTGCTCGCCGATTGGTGGCACGTTGACTGCCTTATGGTTTTCCTCGGGGACGCGCTCGGTTTTGATTACGCCTTGGGAAAAGCGCAACGGTACGTGGAAAGCGAGCTTCCTTACGTCAGACGCTTCGGGTATGTAATGTTCATTCCGCGTCTTACGAAAGACAGAGAGAATAACAAGAAACTGCTTTCGCTTCTCAAAAACGACGGTGTTTACCACGTCGTGATGGGTGAAGCATGGCTGATTTCCTATATCGCCATGACCGACGCCGATATGGCTTTTGATTATCTCAAAAACTGTAATCTCAGCTACATCATCGTCGGCAAGGCAATTCAGAAAATATGCGACTCTTTCGTCATTTCCGGAGAGGATAAGGAACGCTTTAAGTCGTTAAGAGAGCAGAGAAAACTCGTAAGATAAAATTATCCGACCTACGGCAACTGCCGCAGGTCGGATTATCATATTATGTGTCAACTTTCAATTCCTTTAATAATTCCTCTGCAGTTGTCCCAAAGAGTTTTGCCAGTGCAGAGAGATTTGAAGTGCTGGGGTCGGAGGCACCGCTTTCCCATTTTGAAACGGCTTGCCTGCTGACTCCGAGAGCTTCAGCTACAAACTCTTGAGTCATTTTGCACTCCATTCGGTGTCGCTTGATAACATCTTCAAGAGATTTTGTAATCTCCGATTTTTCCTTTCTTACGGGCTCTGATTTGATATATTTTCTCAATGCCCTTATCAAAAGGTATATCAGGTACACTAACACCGATATTATTGCAAGAAAAACGGGAAATACCAGTAATAATAAATTATACATATTTTTATCCTCCTTTTACTGTGATTATACCGAATTTTCCACGGTTGCTCTACCAACTATTACGCAACTTTTCGGTTGCGGGACAATATTTGCAAAAATATTGACTTCGATTTGCAATTCTTTGCGGATTTTTGTTTTAATTCTTCCCGTGAGTTTCGCAGAGCTTTTTTACGAATTCCGTTATCTCATTGCCGACGGAAATAAGCTCGTCGGAAAATTCCTTCGTCGTCATTCTCGAAATGCCCGAATGGACGGCGGAGAACTGAACGAGCCTGTCGCCCGTAACTACGCGTATTGAGTAATCGGGACCGAGCTTGTGCATCATCTGTTCGATATATGCGTCGGCGGTCTGATTTTCTTTCGTAAATACCACACGGTAGCCGTCGCGCGTAAAATCCGAACCGATTCCGTCGCTGACGAGGTACGCGTCGAAAACGAGCACGAGATTTGTTTTCGTAAACGCTACGTAGTTGCTCAGAATGTCCATCAAGGTCTCGCGCGCCTTTTCAAGACTGTAATCGGCTATCTCCTTTAAGGTATCCCACGAATAAATGAGGTTGTAGCCGTCAACTATCACCAAATTTTCCGATTTTTTGGGAGCCTTTTTGGACGGCGTTTTTGGCTTTCCGTCTGCTATGACCTTGGGTTCGGAGTATTTTTTGCGTCTTATCGGACCGAACTCGCGCATCATAATTGCTTCAAGCTCCTCGTCGGAGAGGGAATATTTCTTCGACAAGGTTGCAACGCGCGGAATGACGGCGACGGCGTCTTCCGCAAGGCTTATTCCCGCGTCGATGTGCTTGTACGAATCGACCTCGCGCCAGTTTACTACAAATCCCGCGCCGTGCGCGCAGAATACCGAGTGGGGCGAATTTTCCATATCAGCCTCTGCGTCGTAGCCGTAATGAGCAACTACCTCGTCCTGATTGTGGCAGGGGTAGTAGCCCTCCGAAACGCACTCGATTCTGCCCACGCCCTTGGTATAGGATATCACCTCGCCGACGTAGTCGTGAAGGGTTGCGACGGGCGCTTTTCCCGAAATCTGCGTAAGCTCTGCGTCGGAGCTCTCTATCTCAAATTCCGCATAGCGCAGTTGCAGGTCATTCATCGCCCTGCCGACAAACGCGTTTGGAATTTCTAGTCTGAATTTGTAGTACGGTTCGAGAAGCACGCACGAGCCCTTCATAAGTCCGTGGCGCACCGCGCGCAAGGTTGCCTCACGGAAATCTCCGCCCTCGGTGTGCTTTAAGTGGGCTTTGCCCGCAATTAGCGTGATTTTTGTGTCCGTAAGCAGTGCGCCGATTAGCACACCGCGGTGATTTTTCTCATATAAATGTGAAAGAATGAGCCTTTGCCAATTCGTCGCAAGCATATTTTCGGGCAGCTTCGTGTCAAAGATGAGTCCCGTTCCCGCAGGCTGAGGCTCAAGCAGCAGCTGTACCTCTGCGTAGTGGCGCAACGGCTCAAAATGTCCCACGCCGATGGCTTTTGACGCGATTTTTTCTTTATATAATATCTTTCCCACACCGAAACGGCATTCTATGCCGAATCGCTCGTAAATGAGTCTTGCGATAAGCTCGGTCTGTATTTCGCCCATAAGCCTTGCTTCTATTTGCGAGAGCTCCTCGTTCCAACAGAGGTGGAGCGACGGCTCTTCTTCTTCAAGCTCCTTGAGCTTTGGAAAATACAGATTTGCGTCACAGCCCTCGGGGAGAATGATTCTGTACGAGAGCACGGGCTCAAGACAGGGCTTCGTGCTGTCGCTCTCAATGCCGAGCCCTTGACCTGCATAAGTCGCGCTGAGACCGATAACGGCGCATATTTCGCCCGCTTCTGCGGTGTCAACCTGCTCGAATTTGTCGCCCGAATAAAGCCTTATCTGGCTGACCTTTTCCGATAT
The DNA here is from genome assembly GCA_051867875.1 of Eubacteriales bacterium. GTDB lineage: Bacteria > Bacillota > Clostridia > Oscillospirales > CAG-272 > RGIG4608. The sequence goes on along the minus strand of JBJDZG010000016.1, from coordinate 5,707 downwards.
TCTCTTGCCATCGGAGCTGAGATATACTATCTCGTCGCGTGCGCTGAGCGTACACGAAGTGATTTTCATATAAGTCAGTCTTGTGTTGCCGACCCGCGATATCTTGTAGACCTTTGCACCGAAGCCCTCTCCCTCGTAAACGGGCGCAAGCGTGTATCTGTCAATAGTTTGCATTAAAAAATCAATGCCCGTCATTCTGAGAGCAGAGCCGAAAATTACGGGGAACAGATTTCTTGAACAGATAAGCTCTGAGATGTCCGCGTCGTCTATCGGCTCGCCCGCAAGAAAGCTGTCGAGAAAGCTCTCGTCAAGTACAGCGAGCTTTTCGTCGAGCTCCGCTTTTGTCTGCGTGTCAAAGAATCCTACGCAGGCAGGGGAGAGCTTGCGTGTAAGCTCCGCTTCAAGCTCGTCCTTGACCTTTATGCCGATATCGCATTTGTTGACGAAAATAAAGGTCGGCACGGAGTAATGTTCGAGCAGCTGCCAGAGCGTTTTCGTGTGATTTTGTACGCCGTCCGTCGCGCTGACTACCAAAATCGCATAGTCGAGCAGAGTCAGCGTCCTCTCGGTCTCCGCGGAAAAATCGACGTGTCCGGGGGTGTCAAGAAGAATGAAATCGCAGTTTTCGCTGCTAAAACGCGCCTGTTTTGAAAAAATTGTAATACCGCGCTCACGCTCGATGGCGTTGGTGTCAAGAAAAGTGTTCTTGTGGTCAACTCTGCCGAGCGTCCTGATTTTGCCCGAAATATAGAGCAAAGCCTCGGAAAGCGTGGTCTTGCCCGCGTCAACGTGAGCCAGTATTCCGATAGTCAGCTTTTTTCTCACTTTCATTCTCCTTTCGTAAGATTAATGTCAGTATACCATACATTTTACGAAAATGCAACCGAAAGTTGCGCGAAATTATAATAAATGCAAAGCAAAATATCTTGAAAAACGGTCGAATTTTTAATAAAATTAAGCCATAAATCTTTACAAAGCCCCAAAAAAGTGATACAATTAGTCGAGATTGAAAAATATCAATATCAAAACTTAAAAAAGGAGACATTTTTATGAAAAGCTTAAAAAGAATTATATGGGGCGTAGTGCTTATGGCAGTTGCCGTACTTCTCGCACTTAACGCCTTCGGAATTATCAGTTTCAACCTCTTCTTTGACGGTTGGTGGACACTTTTTATCATCATTCCTTCATTTGTAGGTCTTGTTGAAAAAGGAAACAAGATAGACAGTCTGATAGGTATCGGAATAGGTGTGTTCCTGCTCCTTTGCGCTCAGGATATCCTCGAATTTGAGGTGATTTGGAAGCTCATCGTTCCCGCAATTATTGCCGTTATCGGTATCAAGCTGATAGCGTCCTCGTTTAATAAGGGAAAAACCGATAAGATAGTTAAAGAAGTAAAGGACGAGGGCAGAGAGCTCCATCAGGGCACTGCAATATTCTGCGGAACTAATCTGAATTACGACGACGTGGTTTTCGACGGAGCAGAGCTCACCGCTTGCTTCGGCGGAATTAAATGCGACCTTCGCAAAGCGATAATCGACAGAGATTGCGTGATAAAGGTCTGTGCCGCTTTCGGCGGAATTGATATTCTCGTCCCCGAAAACGTTAATATCAAATCGAACACGGTTTCCGTTTTCGGCGGTGTGGACAACAAGATTGCAAACAAGCAGGGTGCTCCCACTATCTATATTGACGGACTTGCCATATTCGGAGGAGTTGATGTCAAATGACTGAATTTCAAAGAGTAATTAAGTATCTTAGTATCGGTCTTGCCGTATTTTTAGCGGTTAGCATTATAATGGGCTTTGTGGGACTTATAGGAGGTATATTATTTATGAATAACGATAACGTTCTTGACGAGATGCGCGAAATTGAGATAGCTCAGAACATTGAAAAAATCGAAATTGACGTGAATGCGGCGGCACTCACGCTCAAAGTCGGAGAAAACTTCGCTCTTTCCACTAACCTTGAGAAGCTCACCGTTAAAAGCTCGGACGGGAAGCTCGTAATAAAGGAAAAGAGCAACGCTTGGTTTCACTCGACGAAAGCGGGCGATGTAGTGCTCACAATTCCCGAAGATGCGGTCTTTTCAAACGTAAAGATTATCGCGGGCGCAGGCAAGATTGAAATTGAAAATCTCGTCGCCGATTCCATTGATTTTGATTTCGGCGCAGGAGAGATTGAAATTGACAGCATTACGGTCAAAAATCACGCCGATATTGATACGGGCGCAGGCAGATTTACCGTAAAAGACGGTGCAATTAACGACCTTGACCTCGACCTCGGCGTAGGAAAAAGCAGTGTAAGGTCCGCTCTTACTGGCGAATGCGACATCGACTGCGGTGTGGGTGAAACCGAACTCACCGTGCTTGGAAATAAAGACGGTTACAGAATAAAGGTGAGCAAGGGCATCGGCGACGCTACGCTTGACGGTGTGAGCGTCGGAAATGACTATAATGTCGGCAACGGCGAGAACAGACTCTGTATTGACGGCGGTATAGGCTCTATCAATATAAGATTTGAGTAATGCCACCCTACAAATACGAGCTCAAACGGAGCAAACGCAAAACCGTCTCCGTTGAGATAAGCAGAGAGGCGCGCATTATAGTGCGCGCTCCGCTCAAAATGAAAACGGCGGATATCGAGAGATTTTTGCTTTCAAAATCCGTATGGATTGACTCTCACCTTGAAAAAATGAAGAAAATTTCAGCCATAGCGAGTGAAAAATTCACCGAGGGGGAGCTTGAAGCGTTAAAAAAGCGCGCAAAAGAGGTTATTACCCCCAAAGTCGAACATTTTGCGTCCGTTATGGGTGTGGAGTACAACAGAATTACCGTAAAGGCGCAAAAGACCAGATTCGGCAGTTGTTCTTCAAAGAAAAATCTGAATTTCAACGCGGTAACAGTGCTTATGCCCGAGCAGATTATCGACTACGTGGTAGTCCACGAGCTCGCGCATCTCAAAGAGATGAACCACTCCGCAAGATTTTGGCGCGAGGTGGAAAGAGTTATACCCGATTATAAGGTGCGACGAGAGTATCTGAAACAACAGGGAAAAGCGCTTATTGCAAAACTGTAAAATAAAAGGGACACCGCAAATGAAGTGAACCCAAAAGTTTAGACAAAAATAAATATTAAATTGCTTGTGAATGAGCTCGGTATTGAACCGGGCTCATTCCTTTTAGTCTGTCGAGTATTTTTTGTTTTCTCTTCCTGTTTTGCCCATAAAAAATATGCACCCCAAAAGTGTCTAACTTTTGGAGGTGCATATCAAAGCGGTGTCCCAAATTTTTTTGTTCAGTTGAACATATAAGTGACGGTTACTTCTTCTCCCGAATCTGTTGTATAGGAGAGAGATATGGAGTTTACAGCACTCTCGGTGTAATCAACATAGACGAGAATCGAGCTCGCGTCAATGCTTCTGCCAAAGAATTTTTCGGGATTTTCAAGAACGTACTGTGTAGAGAAATCGGTATCGGAAACCGATATGTCATACATATATTCCAAGGAAAAATGAAAATCGGGAACTTCAAAAAGTCCGCACATTATTTCGTCTTGCGAGAGAGTTTTCTCCGTAAGCGTTTTGTATTCGTCGGGAACTTTTATCTCGCCGTTCTCAATAACGAACTGATTGATTTTTTCAATTCTGCACTCAACGTTGAGCACGCCGTCAACCTCGCTTACAGTATAGGTTTCCGTAACGGTGTGGGATACCGTTATTTCAAGCGTGTAATTTGAAGTAAGACTTTCGCAAAGCGAGTTGAGAACTTTGAACTCCTCGGGCTCTTCAACATCAGGAGTTAGAAAGCAGGAGGTAAATGTGAGCAGAGTCAAGAGAACGACTGCCAAAATTTTAGTATATTTTTTCATAACGGACCTCCTTTATACGTATTTTTTGCTAAGCAGATTATAAACTGCAAAGCAGAGAACATCGGAATAAATAACGGAATAACCGAAAATGGACGAGCTGACGTCATGTGCGGTGTTTTGCGCGCTTTCGGCTTCTGCATTGTATTTTTCTACAATGGCAAGAAGATTTTTATATTCGTCGGAAACCGTGACTTTCTGCTCGTCGCTCATGGACGAATAGAAGCCAACAGCCTTGCAGATATCTGTGTAAAGGCCCTCTCCTTTGAGTCCGACAAGTCCGCTTACTGTGTCCTTAAAGTAGTCAACAATTTCTTCGGGCGTGGGCTCGGGTTCAGGATCGGGCGTGGGCTCGGGTTCAGGGTCGGGAGTGGGTTCGGGTTCGGGCTCCGGCTCCGGATTATCCGAAGGTAAGGTAATGTTTTCGAGAGTACAGTTCTTCATCTCGATAAGCCCGTTGTAATTCATAATAGTGCCCGTTACCGTGATGGTCGCACCTATAACGAAGCGTTCATCGACGAGTCTGTAACAGTACATGGGCTGTGAGGTGTAATCGCCGACGACGATTGTGGGATTGTTGTAGGAGTCAAGAGCTGTGATAACACCCGTAAGCGTGTATTCACCGTCAAGGGAAGCACCGCTTGCAAGTCCGTATGCCGCATCAAGTATCTCTTTTTCGGTCATGGGGTTGGGGTCGGGAGTGGGCTCGGGCTCGGGGTCGGGAGTAGTGTTTCCGCCATTTCCGCCGTTTGAACCGTTGCTCGCTTCACCCGAGGGAGTTACCATATCTTCGGGAACTTCGCGTCCGAAAATGAGCCAAGCGTATTCGGGATAGTCAATAAATACGTTTCTGTTGCCCTGATAAGCCTCAACGACTTCGTTTCTGCCGAGCTCCCAAGTGTCAACGGGGTCCATTTCGCACCATTCGAGGAGCACGTCAACGCTCTGGAAAACGTTCGTAATGCTCGAACAGGTGTATGAAGACATACCGCCGTACCTTACGTACATATAAAGGCAAATTCTCGCAACGTCGCCCTTGACGTTGTCAAGGGGTTCAAAATATGAGCTGTTGTACGTGCCTCCGATTACGCCCGAAGCCGCGTTTGCGCCCGTTGCGTTCTTTCCGCCCGTAACGTTGCCGTATTTGAAGTTTCCTCGGTAACTGTTGACTTGGTTGTCGGAAGGACGAATATGGTGAAGGTCCGCGCCGGGACCCGTGGTATTATATCCGCCGAGAGATTTGGGCCATACGTGTTCGCGGTTCCAGCCGCTGTTTGCCGCGCTGACGGTGCTGTAAACACTCGTGTAAAGAAGAAGCACCTTGCCGTTTTCTTCTTCGCAGTCGGTTTTGCCTGCCATATTCTTGCAGTCGTCGTAGCTGGAATTTTTGGTATGAGTTGAGGTCAAAAGAGTGCGAAGGGAGGATAGGATTTGAGATGCACTCTGCGTCGAGAGTACGTCAAAATCATACGAGCCGGTGTAATAAGCATCGGCATTCGTTCCGCTGAGTGTGGTAGCCACTACATCGCGTTTACCTGAGTTGTACTGTGTTGAATAGTCGGAGGGCTGAGTGCTTGCAAAGAGCTCATCTGCCGATACGTTGACGGGAACGAACGCAAACGCGGTCGAAACCGTCATCTGAAGCATCAGAATAAGCACTAAAAGAAGCGTAAGAAGCCTTGTGTAATTTTTCATATCTTACTCCTTTTCAAATAATATATCTGTATTTATTCCATTGTAGCACAAAAGCTTCGGGAATGCAATACCTTTGCCGAATTTGATAATAAAAGGCAGATTAAAGTTTTAACTGCACCCCCCCGGGGAAAAGAAAAAAGATAGCCCAA
>JBJDZG010000015.1:0-62427 GCA_051867875.1 Eubacteriales bacterium | reverse complement strand
CAAAATCCAGTGGTAGCGATACCGTATCGGTTCGACCCCGATCACCGGCACCAAAAAAAGAAGAAGGTTTTATGCCTTCTTCTTTTTTTGCCGAGGATTGGGCGAGAACCGATAGCGAACGGCTAAATAGCAACCGAAATACCGCAAGCTGAACGCCGTGAGCGCGTTTTGATTCAAAACGCTCGCGCCGTACTCTGCCCCGCCTTGTACGGCGCGGCTCGACTCCCGATCACCGGCACCAAAAAAAAGAAGAAGGTTTTATGCCTTCTTCTTTTTTTGCCGAGGATTGGGCGAGAACCGATAGCGAACGGCTAAATAGCAACCGAAATACCGCAAGCTGAACGCCGTGAGCGCGTTTTGATTCAAAACGCTCGCGCCGTACTCTGTCCCGCCTTGTACGGCGCGGCTCGACTCCCGATCACCGGCACCCAAAAAAAATCAGGAGAGCACAATGCGTTATGTTCTCATAGGGGAAATCACACAAACCGAATGGGACAAGAAACTCCATCATGTACGAAAGTCTGTGATGGAGTTTTCTGCATATATCATTTATCAAAAATTGCTCCGTGGCAAACAAAGAATTAACCCCGATAGATTTTTTCAAGGTCTATCGGGGTTAATTTAATTTTGTTCGACAAATCGGAGCTTGTTAAGTTATAGCTTAAAAAACAGTTTCTTGTTTTTCACCAGATTTAGGCCAAGCGCAAATACTATCGTACACACGGCAGAACCGAGCGAGGCGTTCATAATAACTATTTCCGGTTCGGTCATTCCCTCAAACGATACGAGCATCGAGCGTTGCAATGCGAATATCGAAACAAAAGCATCGGCTAAGGATATATTTCGTAGCGTTATGAGAGTTGCAGACGTGCTACGTCGAGTTTTTATAAACTTTATTATCGCAAGCGTAATTTTAGTGAAGGCATAAGCCGCCATAGCTATCATCACAATCGTATGAAGCTCGTGCCCTCTGTCTTGGACTACCGATAATACAACGGTTCCGGAAAGAGGGATAGACAGTATTATCAGCATCCAACCCGTAAATCTGGTAATGAAACGCTCTTTGGATTTGGAGCGTAGTACCACAAAACGAACAATACTTAAAATCAAGTAGTATGAGCCGAGCGTTAACAACCACCACGAGCTTGTAATCAATCCCAACATAAGATAATAGGCTGCGAACGCTATGTTAAATGTCAAACCTGCGAAAGCAAATTTCAGAGTCTTATCCATTTGCGTTCCTCTCGCCCATCACACAATCGGTTATGACATTGATAACGGTATCCATACCGTCGGAGCAGTTCTTATCGAGCCATTCCATAACAATAGCAAATATTCCTGTCAGATAGAATTTCATTGCATAGGCACGTTCCTTTTCGGGTACGTGGAAGCGTTCAAGAATGGGATTGAAGATATGTTCGAACATTCTGCCGTACACACCGTCCATATTTAACGAGTTGAAATTCTTGATAGATACCTTGAATAAACGCTGATTGTCCTTGACAAATGTCAAATATGGCGTAAGGTACTCCTCCGTGATAAACAAAAGCTCCTCGCGCTTACAAGTTTCAAAATTTATAGATATGCGTTGCTTATCTATCTCGTAGTATGCAAGGTGTTTGTCAATGATATAGCGTGTAGTTTCTTTCAGCAAATCCGAGGTATTCTCGTAATGTAGGTAAAATGTAGAACGGTTTACCCCTGCCGTATCGCATATTTCCTTAATGGTAATATATTCAAAGTCCTTCTTTTCAAGTAGCGTAATGAGGGCTTCGTCCATTTTGATTGCCGTGTTAAAGTATTTACTTTCGTTTTTGTTCATAAGGCCGCCCTCCCTGAATGCTTATTTTTCCTCGCTAATCTCTCTTGCAAGCTCAACAATCTCATAAGCGTACTTCTTCTTGCCGTTCTCAAGCATCTTCTTGTAGATAGGATAGTTCACACCGCATCCAACAATACCGATAACGCCAACGATGATGCCAATCACCATGTCGGTAATACCGCTGCCGAGAACTTGCATTGCAAAACACATTCCCGTGCCTAATACAAGCGATGAAATGATGCCGAAGGTGTAGGTGAAAATAGTTGCGGGCAGCTTCGCTTTTCTGTCGAGCTTTCGAAGTGCTACAATTTTGGAGCTGTCCTTTGGAGCGTACTCCTTTGCGATGGATTCTGCGTAGATTTTGTCTGTGTTCATTTGTTTCTCCTTTTCGGTTTGATTTATTGCGACTTTATTATACCAACCGAAAAAAAGAAACTGAACAACAAGATTTTGCAAAAATGTTGTTTTGAGAAAAATTCGGTACACTGCCAACAACTGAATTCTTACCGTTCTGTTTTATTGCCGGTTTCGCCCTTGTAATACAAAGGAAGGGCAAAGCCCATACCTCTTAAGATTCACAAACGCCTATCCCTTTGGGAGAGCTCCATGTTGGCGGTGAGAGGGTTCTTTTTGCGCGGTTTAACCTCTCCGTCGGTACGCCGTAAGCTCTCCCATCAGCACCATTATAGCACAAATCGGCAGAGAAAACAATCTCTCTGCCGAAATTTGTAACCATCCTTATAAAAACCGACGTATCTGTTTTTTTGCACCTGCAATTTCTCCATTAAGGACAACAGAGAAAGCTCTACCGATTTTTTTGCCGAGAATTGGGCGAGAACCGACAGCGAACGGATAAACATTTTGGACGCTTTGTTCCGTCTCGGCGGAACGGCTTGACATGCGTTCAAAAAAGTGCTAAAATAAGCTTGTATATTTCCAAAAGGAGAAAGCTATGATATACAACGAATTTCAAAACAAACGTCTCTCCGCTCTCGGCTTCGGCACTATGCGTCTGCCCACGCGCGAGGACGGGCAAATCGACACGGAAGAGCTTGCAAAAATGACGGATTACGCCATAGCGCACGGGGTTAATTATTTTGACACCGCCGTGCCCTATCACAACGGTTACAGCGAAATCGAAATCGGCAAGGTGCTTTCAAAATACCCGCGTGAAAGCTACTATCTTGCGGACAAATTTCCCGGTCATCAGTACGCCGAAAGCTACAACCCAAAAGAAACTTTTGAAATGCAGCTTAAAAAATGCGGAGTCGAATACTTCGACTTCTACCTTCTTCACAACGTCTACGAGAACTCAATCGACGTCTACCTCGACGAGCGTTGGGGCATTCTCGATTACTTTAAGGAGCAGAAAAGGCTCGGGCGCATAAAGCACCTCGGATTTTCAACTCACGCCCATCTTGACACGCTGAAAAAATTCCTTGATATCGCGGGCGACGATATGGAATTTTGCCAGATTCAGCTCAACTATCTCGACTGGACCCTGCAAAAGGCAAAGGAAAAGGTTGAGATGCTGAACGAGCGAAATATTCCCATCTGGGTAATGGAGCCCGTGCGCGGGGGCAAGCTCTGCACACTCCCCGAGAATGATGAAACAAGCCTTAAAGCTCTCCGCCCCGATGAGAGTGTGCCTGCTTGGGGCTTCCGCTTCCTTCAGGGAATTAGGGGCGTGACGGTAGTGCTCAGCGGAATGTCAAATATGACTCAAATGCAGGAAAATATCACGACATTTGAGAGTTCAAATCCCCTTAATGACACAGAAAACGAGCTCGTTTTGTCGATAGCCGAGAAAATGAAGAGCTCCGTTCCCTGCACCGCGTGCCGTTACTGCACTGCGGGCTGTCCTATGGGACTTGATATTCCCGGCCTTATCTCTACGTATAACGAGGTCAAAGTAACACCCACTACAAACGCGGTAATGTGGCTTGAAGGACTTGATGAGAATAAGCTCCCATCTGCGTGCCTTGCGTGCGGAGCGTGTACGCACATCTGCCCACAGCTTATTGATATTCCAACGGTGCTTGCCGACCTATCGGAAATAGTTGAGAAAATACCGAAATGGAGCGACATTTGCCGTGCGCGCGAGCGGGCGGCTCTCGAGCTTCGGAAGAAAAACGGAAACACAGAGCATTGACAAGGCGAGGATAAAAAATGAAAAAATATTGGCTCCCCATTACCATGTTGGCAATATTTGAAACGATAGCCGTTACACTTTGGCTGACAATGGATAACCTGTTTTATTTGTTCAATTTCAGCTACATAGGCATTTCCATCGCGTTGGGTATCTTTCTCTTTATAAGAAAGCACGAACACGCACGTCGGATTACTCAGTTGCTCGTCGGACTTTATATGCTGATTTACTTGGGAATAATAAGCGGTGAAAATATGCAGATAGAGGGATTTTGGTACTACCTTTTTATGGGAGTATTTGAGGCGGCGACAATTCATTATGCAATTGCCAAAATTTTCGGACCGTTGATTTTCGGAAGAGGTTGGTGCGGTTACGCCTGCTGGACGGCGATGGTGCTTGATTTTCTTCCCTACAAGGTTCCACAAGCTCCTAAACGCAAGCTCGGTTGGATAAGATACATTACATTCGTACTTTCTCTTCTGTTCGTTTCCGCACTGTTCCTATCCGGCGTCGCCAACATAGAAGCAATTATGTTCCGGGCATTTATAGTAGGAAACCTACTGTATTACGCCGTGGGTATAATTTTGGCTTTTGCTTTTAAGGACAACCGCGCATTTTGCAAATATATATGCCCTGTCACGGTATTTTTGAAACCCATGAGTTACTTTTCGCTTTTGCGTATTAAATGCGACAAAAGCAAATGCGTATCCTGCGGTAAATGTAAAAAAGTATGCCCTATGGAAGTGGACGTTACTGACAATTCACGAAAGCGCAAAAACGGCACGGAGTGTATTCTCTGCTTTGAATGTGTTAAAAATTGCCCGAAAGACGCTCTGTAAACTTATGTTGACGTCAGAAGCCGCCTTATAAAAGGCGGCTTCTTTTTATGCAAACATTTTATATTTAAGTCTTAGATTGTCAGCTATCATGGCAATAAACTCGGAGTTCGTCGGCTTACCGCGATTGTTTTGGATAGTATATCCGAAATAGGAGTTGAGCACCTCGACGTCGCCTCTGTCCCACGCAACCTCTATGGCGTGGCGTATGGCGCGCTCAACACGGCTCGTCGTGGTCTGGTACTTTTTAGCTACCGTCGGATACAGAATTTTCGTAACGGAATTTATAATCTCGCTGTCATTGACAGTCAGCAAAATCGCGGTGCGCAGATACTGATAGCCCTTGATATGTGCGGGTACGCCAATCTGATGAATGATTTTCGTTACCTGAGTTTCAAGGTCATTGGAGGGATATTCGTCGGAAGCAACCGAACCAAATGCGAAGCTCGTCGGCAAAAGATTTTCAATGTGATGAACAAGACTCTCGCAGTTTACTGGCTTTATCATGCACATGGATGCGCCCGCGTTATTCGCTTCAAGGAGCATATTGTGATTTGAAACGATACTCATAACAATAAATATCGGCGCTTCGTCGCCCATATTTTTTCTGACCTGCCTGATAACTCCGATACCGTCGAGTTTTGAGAGCAAAACGTCAATGAGCACTACCTCGGGGTAAACCGAGGCTATCATAGAAAGCGCCTCTTCCCCATTAGATGCCTCGTAAATATTTGCATAGCCCTCTGCCTTGAGCTCGTCGCGAAGTGTGCCTCTGTAAGACAAATTTTCATCTACAATAAGAATTTTGGTGTTATTCATTTCTTTTCTCCTTTTTAATGGTATTTTTTGACATTAATATTCTACCATAAATTACCAAACAATGCAATATAAAAGAAAAACAAATATTAAACAAAATTTCTCATTGATTTTTGTTAATTTTTTACATTTTTATTATTAATCGGGCTTTTGCGACGGCAAAACAAAAAAGCTGTTGCAACAGCTTTTTTGCATTATGTTAATTTTGTTCCGCAACATTCTTTCTTCTTCTCGTCAAATCCTTCGGCTTTTCGGTAATATCTCCCGCACGGGTAAGAGCCCATTTCGTAAGCACGGGACCGACAATCTCGTAAACGAGAACCGCGAAAAGAATAACGAATCTTACAACCGATGCAACCTCACTGCTTATAATGTTATCGGCAGAAACCGTACTGACCATTCCAAGCGCAACGCCTGCCTGAGGGAAAAGTGTAATGCCGAGATATTTTACGATATCGGGCGAGCATTTCGTCATCTTTGCCGAGGACATAGCACCGAAATATTTACCGATACAACGGGATATGATATATACAAAACCGATGAGCACGAACAAGGGCTGTGTAAATGCGCCGAGGTCAAGCTCAGCACCGCTTATAACGAAGAAAAGAATAAGCAGGGGCTTAGTCCAGCCGTCCGCTCTCTCCATCATTTCGTCAGAGCATTCGCAGACGTTACAGAATACAGTTCCGCACATCATACAGGTAAGCAGTGAAGAAAATCCGATGTGAACACTGCCGATATGTATATTCTGAAGTTCCGTAACGGCAACAGTTGCGAAAATGAAAGTTATCACAAGGCTGAGTCGGTTGCTGTTTGAATGGAAAAGCTTTTCGAGCTTTGAAAGGACGAAACCGAGTATCGCGCCGACGGCAAGGGACGCCACAATTTCGATAAGGGGCTCAATGACGATGGAAACAAGGTTTGCACCGCCGCCGCTGAGTGCCTTTGCAATACCGAAGAGAATAGCAAATATAATAAGACCTACGGCGTCGTCAAGTGCAACGATGGGCAAAAGCAAGTCCGTAAGAGGTCCCTTTGCCTTGTACTGACGAACGACCATAAGCGTTGCCGCGGGAGCCGTAGCCGCTGCTATTGCAGAGAGGATAAGCACTGCCGAAACAGGAAGATAATCCACGTCCGTTGCGGCGAGCATAATATAGTGCATTCCGAAAAGAACCACGATACAAACGAGCGTTGTCGCCAATGCCTGAAAAATACCGATAATTGTAGTCTGCTTGCCCGTTTTTTTGAGGTCTTCAAGCTTAAATTCGCTTCCTATCGAGAAAGCAATAAATCCGAGCGCAATGTCGCATATTATGCCAAAGCTCTTGATATCGGAAAAATCCTTCGCATTAAATCCGAGGAAATATCCGCCGGGAAGCTTTATTGCGCCAAGGCAATAACAGCCGACTAAAATACCCGCTACGAGATATCCGGTAACTGCGGGAAGCTTCAAAAATTTGCACACACGGGACATAAGAAGTCCCGCAAATGCGCATATAGAAATGCTCAAAAAGATTTGAGCCGTATCCATAAAAAAGTCATCTCCTTATTTATCTTTTAACTATGTAATTATATATTCCGTGCCGAAAAAAGTCAATATGCAATCTTCACAATTAAAAGGACTTTTTGGGCAAATAATTAAACATAATTAAATACGGAGCGCTATCGCACCTGCTGACTGCCCTTTCAGAAATTCCAAAATCTTTGCAAAAAGGCTTGACATTGCCCGCCGAGATATGGTATAATACCATAGTTAACGAAACATATTGGGATATAGCCAAGCGGTAAGGCACCAGACTTTGACTCTGGCATCTTCGATGGTTCGAATCCATCTATCCCAGCCAGAAAAAAGCACTTGCTTACGCAAGTGCTTTTTTCAACGAAATTCGCCTTCGGCGAGTGAAATATGGCTTCGCCATGTGAAATAGCTCCGCTGTGAAATATTTGCTTCGCAAATGTGAGGAGGCGAATTTCATTTCACATTGCGACGAAGGAGCAATATTTCACAATGTGCGATAGCACATTATTTCACTTTCGGTGTAAGCCGAATATTTCACTTGAAAATATAACGGATTATGATACAACAGTATGAAAACAGCACTTTGGCACACCGCAGGACAGAAAAGCGGATATTTCGAGAGATTACTCCGTTTTTTCGACCCTAAAGTTTTTCGAAATTTTGTAGATGCATTTCGGGCTTTTCGAACCTGTAGCCGGATTCGAACTGCCGAAAATCAAATATTGACCTGCCGAAGTCAAAGAAAAAGCCACGGATCGTAAAATCCGTGGCTAATCTTATTCAATTTCATTTCACCGACAAATTGGTTTAATTACTCAATTTATTTTCTATCAATTTAATATCTTCAAGGTCTTTTTCTCTGCCTAAACTTTTCAAAACTCCATCTTGATTTCAAATTCATTCTTATGGTACTCAATCAATCCCTCTTTTTTCATTTTTCCGAGTTCTTTGGATAACGCACTGCGGTCAAGGTTAAGATAATCCGCAAGCTGTTGACGGTCAAAGGGAATCTTTATCCTTCGGCTTCCTTGCATCAAAACCTGATGAGAGAAGTAGGAAAGCAAGCGTCCGCGTATCGTTTTGGGGGACGTATGCAAAGCATGTCGGGACAGTTGCAGATTTTTCATAGCGCTGATTTGGACAAGATTCCTAATCAGCCGACTTTGACTGTTACAGAAAGAACAGGGGCTAAAAATCTTCGGTACGCTGACAAACAAAATCTCGGCGTCTTCGTTTGCAATCACATCGATCATCATCGGCTCGCCGGGAATGCAGGCATACGCCTCAGCGAACACACCGCCGACGTTTACAACACCGAGAATGCTTTTATTTCCCCAAATATCAATATGCTCCATTTGGATACTTCCGGAAAGGACAAGTCCAATATCGCTGATGATTGTGCCTTCGCTGATTATCATGGCTCCCTTTTTGTACTTCAATGTCTTAAAATCCAAATGATTTGCCATTACTTCAATATCTTCTTCCGAGCATCCTCGGAAAAGTGCCGTTTTAGAAAGAAAATTAAAATTCATAAAAACCTCATTTTCGTGGTTATAACCACCGACTGTTCTCGAATATTATAATATAATATAGACACGACGTCAAGAGAAATTTGCGAGGAATTGCTTTGAAAAATGAAAAAATAATCAGTGCGTTGATAGGTCTTGTCGGTGCCTGCAATCAAAATCCCAAAACCGAGAACACCGACGACTTGCTAATAAGAGCGTTGGCGCATCCGTTAATCGGTTCAGAAGCAACTGAAGAAAGCATACTCGGGTTGGTAGATGAGATTCACTCGGAGAAAAATGCCGTCGCCCCCGGTTGCGCATGTTGTACCGCCCCGTGCGGAAACACATCGGATTATGATATGAAGCTCATCTATACGGCGGACGAGGAAATCGGCAATCTGAAAATACGAATACTGGAAGAGCTTCGTGAATTTGCATTATACGAATATAACAGTCGGCAAACCGAAGGAAAATCAAAGATAGACGTTACCGTTTTTTACAAGGCGCTTTCGTATATCAGCTACGATATGGAGAAAGAGTCGTTTTCCGAGCTTTTGGGGGAGATGGAAAAGATCAAACGCGAAATTTATATTCAGGAGGATTATTGTTAATGATAAGAAAGATAATTAAGATTGACGAAGAAAAGTGCAACGGCTGCGGTGCCTGCGTGGGCGCCTGCCATGAGGGCGCTATAGAGTTAGTGGACGGAAAAGCAAAGCTCACCAGGGAGGATTACTGTGACGGTCTGGGCGATTGTCTGCCAAACTGCCCCACAGGTGCTATCACATTTGAAGAACGGGAAGCGCCTGCCTACGATGAGGCGGCTGTCATTGCCGCCAAGCAAAAGAAGATGAAAGAGCAAGGAAAGACGTTACAGCATTCCGGGTGCCCCGGTATGCAGATGCGTCAGATGGCACACAAGGAAAGCGGCAGCGTTGCCGCAACACCCATGACTTCACAGCTCGGACAGTGGCCGTGCCAGATAAAGCTCGCTCCCGTAAACGCTCCCTATTTTAACGGAGCAAAGCTGCTGATTGCCGCAGACTGCACGGCGTATGCCTACGCCAACGTTCACCGCGATTTCATGAAAGGCAAGATCACGCTGATCGGTTGCCCCAAACTGGATTCGGCGGATTACAGCGAAAAGCTGACTGAAATCATCAGAAATAATGACATAAAGAGCGTAACTATCCTGCGCATGGAGGTTCCCTGCTGCGGCGGTCTTGAAATTGCGGCTAAAAAAGCCCTGCAATGCAGTGGAAAGTTTATTCCGTGGAACGTGGTTACTATCTCTATCGAGGGAATAATTTTAGACTGAATATCAGTAAACGTGATTTGGAGGAATTGAAATGTATAAAAATATTGAAAAACAAGCAAAATTGAAATTAAAAGATTTGGTTGAATACCAACCCGGGCAGGTCATCAGCAAGACGCTGGTGCAGAATGAAGCTGTCAGCATGACGGTCTTTTCCTTCGACAAGGGAGAAGAAATTTCTTCCCACTCATCAGGTGGCGACGCCATGGTAACTGTCCTGGAGGGCATAGGAAAATTCACTGTCGGCGGTGAAGAGTTCATTCTGAACGAGGGCGAAACCCTCATTATGCCAAAGGGTATTCCTCATGCCGTTTACGGCGAGGAAAAATTCAAAATGCAACTTACCGTTTCCTTTTAACCTGTAGATAGGTGCGATTGAAGCAGAGCAATAAGCAAAACGAAAAATGCCATCGGAACAATTTTGTTCTGACGGCATTTCGCCATCATCGCCAAGGGATAAGTGTACCTTAACGAAAAATCAGCGGCATCTAAATCGCAAGAAAAACGGAGATTTCGAGAGATTTCTCCGTTTTTTCAATTCTCAAGCATTTCGGATTTTTGGCAGATGTCATCTGTCGTGCGGACACAAACAAAACAATCCCGCAAGTCCATTTTAATCCACAGAAAGATAATTTCATTTTTTTGAAACATAAATATTGAAATTTGTTCATTTTTGTGATATAATTTAAGGTATAGCTTTGTTATTATCGAAATTAAGGAGTAAAGAAATGAATATACAGTTTCAGTTATGTGGATTGTGCATATTGACTTTGTTGATTGTTTTCTACAAAAGTCAAAAAACGCTTCAATTATATAAAGAAAAAGTATTCTACAACGCTTTGTGTGTCATAACGTTCAGCTTGCTCTCGGACGTAGTTTCATATTTTTTCATTCATTTCAAAGATACGTTCTCTCCTTTCCTTGCTGTTTTAGTCGGTAAAATTTATATTATCTCTCTCGTGGCATGCGGTTTGATGGCTCTTGTCTACGTACTCAGCGACGTGTACAGCGAGCCCGAGCACAAAAAGGTCGTAAAACGCCTCATCGGACTCTTGGTTTGTCAAAGTATAATCGTCTGTATGCTTCCCATGTATATTTATACAGACGAAACGCAGTTGTACATTTACGGACCTTCCACATTGGCGGTGTATGCCTTTGTTGCCATATATATTATTGCTACCGTTATAGTGTCCGTCAAGCACCGCAAGGAAATGAATCCGAGAAGATGTTTTGCCTCTTTGCTTTGGATGGCTATATGGCTCGGAAGTGCACTGATTCAATTTTTCAACAGTGCTCTGTTGGTAGTCGGATTTGCCTCTGCACTCGGAATGCTTGTTTTGTTCGTCATAATGGAAAATCCCGAGGCAAATCTTGAACGCAAGCTCGGTTGCTTCAATTCATACGCACTGTCGGAGTACGTAAACCTACTCTATGACAGAAAGCAAATTTTCAGCGCCTTGGAAATATGCTTATGCAAACCGGAATACCTTGAAAAGTACGGACTCAGTACAAACGAAACATTCCGCAAAATTTTGCAAATTGTTCCAAATGATATTAAGTCGTTCAAAAATATCAATTTGAGTCTTGTTTTGATTGGCGAAACCGCCCAAGAACTGCAAGAAACCGCCGGAGCGATTTCAAATGCCTTTTCGGAAGTCGAAGAATTCGGAAAATCAACTCTGTTTGTTCTTGCTCCCGACACATCTTCATTTGCAGACGCAGATGAGCTGGTTCGATTTTTGCAATTCATGCAAGAGAAGCACAAGGACGAAAAAGAAGCCGTCATCTGCTCAAACGAAGAAATGATTGAAGAATTTAAGAGCCGACACGTTATCGAACAGCAAATTACGGAAGCATTGCTGGAAAATCGCGTGGAGGTTTTCCTGCAACCGATATATTGCAACAGCGAAAACAAATTCACTTCCGCGGAAGCTCTCGTAAGAATACGTCAAAAAGACGGAACGCTCCTCTCCCCCGCTCTGTTCATTCCCGTCGCTGAAAGCACAGGACAGATACTTGAAATCGGAGAAAAAGTTTTTGAGGAGGTCTGCAAATTTTTGAGCAATACCGCGCTGACGGATTTGGGCGTCCATTGTATCGAAATAAACCTTTCCGTCGTACAGTGCGAGGAAAAAAATCTCGCCGAGCGGTTGATTTCAATCATCGAAAAGTATAAAGTAAACCCCAAAATGATAAATTTGGAGATTACGGAAACGGGTTCTGTAAGAACTCAGAAAATCCTTCTTGAAAATATGAGAAAGCTGAGGGAGTACGGATTTGAATTTTCGCTCGACGACTTCGGAAAAGGCGAATCAAATTTGATGTACCTTGTCGAAATGCCCGTATCCATTGTAAAGTTGGATTACGATATGACGAAGTCATATTTCAATTCAGCCAAGGCAGAGCAAGTTGTCAAAACCGTATTCAGTATGGCACACAGTATGGATATGAAGGTTGTGGTAGAGGGAGTCGAAACGGCGGCGGAAGCCGACACTATGACAAGTGAAGGCGCCGACTACATTCAAGGCTACCACTACTCAAAGCCCCTGCCTTTAATCGAATATTTACAGTTTATGAACAGACAATAACGCAAAAATCCCGCACGAAAATGCGGGATTTTTAACATTTATTAAGATATCACATTTTATATTTGTCAAGGTCCACCCTGTAATTGACGACGGCTATTCCGTCCCGCTCCAACTTTTCCCTTTGCTTCTCTATTCCGCCGAATGCGTAATGCGCCGACAGCTTGCCATTTGAATTAACAACCTTATAGCAGGGATATTTTTCCCCGTCCGGATTGCTGTGAAGCACGTTTCCCACGGTTCTCGCCAGATTTTTGTTTCCCAGATGCTCCGCTATCTGTCCGTAGGTAACTACCTTACCCTCGGGAATCGTTCTCAAAAACTCATAAACTTTTTCTTTCACCTGCGTGGTTTTTACCCTATTGAACGGTCTGTTAAACGAGCCGATTTCAATTAAATTTCCCTCGGGGTCGGCAATATAGCAGGTTCTCTGCCCCCAAGGCTCCGTCGTGGGCTCCAGCACGGAGCGGGCTCCCTTCTCTATTACCTTTGCGTATTGCTCGTCGACCTCTTCAAAGGTATCAACGTACAGAGCAATTTCAAAATGTCCGTTAAAGCCCTTTATGTACTCGTATTTTCTGTCAGTCATTTTTTCAAAATTCTTTCGCTCGTAAAGCATAAAAAGAGTGCCGTCTTTAATCAGATATACGTTTACAGCGTCCTCGTCCTCGGTAATTTCAAATCCCAAAACATCCCTGTAAAAGCGAATCATTGCAGGCATATCGTCTACGAATAATCCAACACCGTCAAGCTTCATTTCACTTACCCCCGAAAATAAGATTTCTGTAAGGTATTGTATCACGTTTCAGCAAAAAAATCAACAAAAAACCGCATTTTGCACATTTTCTCCGCTTGCAACTCAAAGTTGCGGTATTTCAAACCAAAATATATTGATTTGAGGGCGCAAATTTGATATAATGGAAACATAAAAATCCAAGGAGTCCCTCTATGAAGCACGAAACAAAACTCAAAAATACACTTATCAAGGAGCTGTACCGCAACAATATTCCTTATATTATTTTGTGCGTATTCGTTGCAATTCTCAACTCGGTTATAACCCTCGCAACAGCACTTGTTTTGCAGGAGATATTCAACTGCATAAGCGGGGATGCAACCTCGTTTGATTACTCATCACTGCTCTGTCTTACACTCATATTGCTTGCTTTGATGATATTCGCTTACGTTATATCGATATATGCAACACCAAGAATCCGAGCAACGGGTATGTCAAATTACAAGCAGTATATTTTCGGCGCGCTCTCCAAAAAGAGCATCTCCGCTTTTTCGGGTGAGAGCACCTCGCTCTACATTTCCTCGCTCACAAACGATATTGCAACCGTCGAGCGTGCGTACCTTGTCAACATCTACGATTTGATAAGTAATATCCTTCTCTTTACAGCGTCACTCGTTATGATGATTTATTACAGTCCCCTCTTAACCCTTGTGGCGATACTTTTCTCATTTTTGCCCATAGTGGCGTCAATTCTCTTTGGAGATAAGGTCGCAAAGGCGGAAAAGGAGCTTTCCGAGGAAAACGCAAGCTATACCGCCTCTCTTAAAGACAGCCTTCTCGGTTTCAGCGTAATCAAATCCTTTAAGGCTGAAAAGCAAATTTGCGAGCTTTTCGCAAATCAGGTAAAAAAGATTGCCAAGGCGCAGACAAAGAGGGACAGAAACAGCTTAATTGTCGGAATGCTCGCAAATGTTGCGGGATTTATTGCGCAGTTCGGAGTTTTCTTCTTTGCGGCGTACCTTGCGCTTTCGGGAGGAAATATTACAGCGGGCACAGTCATACTGTTTACGCAGATGATGAACTACATAATCGGACCTATAAACGTCATTCCGGGCTGCCTTGCCGACCTCAAAGCAAGCAACGCGCTCGTTGACAAAATAGCGAATGCTCTCTGTGCAAATACCGAAAACGAAGTTGAACGCTCCGAGATAAGCTTTGAGAAAGGAATAGAGCTGCACGACCTCTGCTTTTCCTACAACGGAGAAAAGCAGGCGTTAGATAATATAAATTATACCTTTGAAAAAGGCAAAAAATACGCCATCGTCGGCGCTTCGGGAAGCGGTAAGAGCACCCTGCTCTCCTTGCTTATGGCGTCGTATAAAAACTATTCGGGCTCGATATGCTACGACGGCGCGGAGCTCCGCACTCTTAACACCTCGGACCTTTACGATATGCAGAGTATAATCGCACAGAACGTGTTTGTTTTCAATTCCTCAATCAAAGACAATATCACAATGTTCAAAGATTTTCCCGAGGATGAGCTTGAGCGTGCGATAAGTCTTTCGGGGCTTTCCGCCCTCACGGGTGAAAAAGGCTCCGACTATCTCTGCGGCGAAGGCGGAAATGCCCTTTCGGGCGGCGAGAAGCAGAGAATTTCCATCGCTCGAAGCCTTCTTTCGCGCTCAAAGGTGCTCCTTGTTGACGAAGCAACGGCGGCGCTGGACAGCGAAACCTCTTTCGCCGTTACGAGCTCCATTCTCTCACTCGACGGAATAACCGTAATTGAAGTTACCCACTCGCTCGACGGCGCGCTGCTCAAAAAATACGACGGCATTCTGACCCTCAAGGGCGGTTCGATTATTGAGCAGGGCACGTTTGACGAGCTTATTGAGAAAAAGGGCTATTTCTACTCGCTGTACACTATATCGCAGTAAGTTTTCTCAAAGCATTGACACGAAATAGTATATAACTCCGTATATCGCGCCCGACAAAATTCCGTAGAGCAAAACGGGACCCGCGACGGTGAATATCTTCGCGCCGACACCCAGAATGAAGCCCTCGCACTTGCTGTCAATGGCAGGAGAAACAACTGCGTTGGCAAAACCGGTGATTGGCACGAGCGTGCCTGCGCCCGCAAACTTGGCTATCTCGTCAAATACTCCGAACGCCGTCAGCGTAACTGAAATCAGCACGAGCGTGCAGGACGCGAGCATACCCGCGTCGTCCTCGGAAAATCCGAACACGAGCCTGTAAATATCGTTAAATCCCTGCCCCATCGCGCAGATAAGACCGCCTATGCAAAAGGCGTTAAAGCAGTTTTTGCCTATGGGCGAGCGCGGTGCGTGAGCCTCGGCAAATTTTTTGTAGGTTTTCTTGTCCATATCCATAAACATCCCCTCACTTTCATAAATATATTTTCCCAAAAGAGCGAAAAAATATAACAAAACTCTTTACTTTTTCAAAAAAGAATAGTATAATATAAGCAAGAAACATACTTAAAGGAGGATAAGCAATGGATAATTGGAGGAAATTTCGCAGAAGCATGAGAAGAGTGGCAAGCAAGGCTGTTTCGAAAACAGGAGACCTTACCGACACCGCTTCACTTTACGTAAAGCTTGCACAGAAAGAGGCAAACCTCTCCGACCTTTATGAGCAATTCGGCAGAGTTGCATATACGAAACTTAAAACAGGCGAAGGTGCTGACGAAAAATCAAAAGTCCTTTTCGAAAAAATCGACGTGGTCCGTGCCGAAATCTACGCTATCAATAAAGCTATAAGAGAGAAAAATCTTGCAAAAGAAGCTGCAAAAGAAGCACAAGAAGCGGTTGAACGCCTCGAAGAAGAAGAGAGAAAGCATCAGGAAGAAAACTGATATTTATAAAAAATAAATCCACCGACGGTGGATTTATTTTTTTATGAAAGAAATTTTATAAATTCGTCCTTTATAAGTGCCATGTCGCCCTCATCGTAATAAAAATGCGCCGAATTTTCAAGGGTGCGGACGTCAATTCCCGACTCATTCTTCAAAATATCAATGGATTTCGGCGACACCATTTCGTCAAGACGCGACTGAAACGCAACGCAGGGCGTTTTGAGCTTGCCGAGGTTTGCGCGTGTGTAATCAATCTTTCGAAAAAGGTCGAGATACCTCGGTATCCAGCTGAGATACTTAAAGGGGTTCGGGCTGTCTTTGACGATACCATAGCATTCCTTACCCGCAAGGGCGTATTTGTCCGTAGGCTTGACACGCTTAAAGTATATCTTCATCGCGGTGTCTGCCACGCGCCATTTAAGCCCCACCTTTATTGGCACGGAAAGGTAAAAAAGCCTTGTCAGCCTTGGATTTTTTATCGCCTGCTCCATAGTCAGAAGAGTGCCCATCGAATGTGCCGCGACGTAGATTTCCTCGTGCTCCGCGAGCAATTCGTCAACCGCACTCTCGACCTTTGCTTCCCATTTTTTCATCGACGCGTGTGAAAAATCGCTCACAGTCGCACCGTGTCCGTCAAGCAGGACGTTGTATACGGAATAATGTTCGGGAATGAGGGGCAAAAGGTCGCGGAAATGATTTGGCGTGCCGATAATTCCGTGCACCAAAAGTACCGCAACACGCGCTCCCTTTACTATTCTCTTGTATTCCGCGTGCTTATTATCGGGCATAATCGACGCTCCTCTCTTTTGGGAGAGTAGACTCCCTTATTCTAAAATTCATTTTACCACAAATTTCGACGTTTGTAAAGGAAAATTTAACCGAGTGCAAAAATCCCCGACGGAAAAAGCAAGTCGGAACAAGGATATCTCGATGATATCCTTGTTCCCTTTTTTAGCTGTATTATAGAGATAATGCCATACTAATTCGATAAATATTCACTTGCGGTAGCACGGCTTTATCGGCGGGTCTGCCCCGACGAAAAATCGTCGGGGTATTTATAACTTTCTAATTCAAAAATCTGCTCAAAAACGCTTTTGCACGCTCTGTTTTGGGATTTGCGAAAAATTCGTGGGGATTTCCTTCTTCGCAAATAACGCCGTCGTCAATGAAAATAACGCGGTTTGAAACGTCGCGCGCGAATGCCATCTCGTGAGTAACGACTATCATGGTAATTCCCTCGCCCGCAAGCTCTTTCATAACGTCGAGCACCTCGCCGACCATTTCGGGGTCAAGCGCGCTCGTGGGCTCGTCAAAGAGAATAACCTCGGGATTCATAGAAAGCGCACGCGCTATGGCAACTCTCTGCTTCTGTCCGCCGCTGAGTTGTGCGGGACGGGCGTTTATGTACTGCTCCATTCCGACCTTGCGCAAATAGCGCAAAGCTATCTCGCGCGCCTCTGCTTTTTCGCGTCCGAGCACGACTGTCTGAGGACGGACACAATTTTCAAGAACGCTCATATTGTTAAAGAGGTTGAACTGCTGGAACACCATTACAATTTTTGAGCGGTACTCATTGATATTGATATCGCCGCCGATAACGCTCTTTCCGTGGAAGAGAATATCGCCCGAGGTCGCTTCTTCAAGCAGGTTTATGCAGCGAAGCATCGTGCTCTTACCCGAGCCCGACGAGCCGATAACGGAAATAACTTCGTTTTTCTTAACCTCAAGGTCAATGCCTTTGAGGATATCCCTGTCCGAAAAACGCTTTTTGAGGTTTTTAAGCGTAATAACGTTTTCCATTATCTGAACTCCTCCTTGGCTTTCTTAATATGTATCTCTGCATCGGGGTCGGACTGCGAACCGCAGATGGTATAGCTGTCACTGCCTGCGAGCTTTTTCTCAAAGATACGGAGAATTCTCGTTACGGTAAACGTCATAATAAAGTACATTACGCAGACGATGAGATAGGTTTCAAAGATATCCCAAGTCATATTCTGTATCTTCGTCGCCATGTAGTAAAGCTCCATAACACCTATAACGTTGAGCACGGAAGTATCTTTAATATTGATGACAAACTCGTTTGAGATGGAGGGCAAAATATTTCTCATAACCTGCGGAATGACGACGTTAACCATCGCCTGCGAGTGAGTCATACCCACGCTGTAAGCGCCCTCAAACTGTCCTTTGTCAACGGAGATAATACCGCCGCGGACGATTTCGGTCATGTATGCACCCGTATTTATGGAAACGATGAAAATTCCCGCGGGAATGAGCGGTAGCGTCCTTCCGTTGTTCATAAAAGCATATCCCCAGTAAATTACCATCGCCTGTACCATCATGGGCGTTCCGCGGAACACCTCAACGTAGACGGAAATCAGGAAATGTATCAGCTTCTGTGCAAACCTTACGGCAGGATTTTTCGACTTCGGCACAGTCTTGACGATACCCGTCAAAAGACCGATAAGAAGTCCCGCCACCGTTCCCACAAGAGCTATGAGCATCGTGTAGCCGAGTCCCTCTAAAAGATAGGGATAATATTTAGTTAAAATATCAATAACGTTCTGAAAAAAATCCATTTATGTCACTCAATTAGCCTTTTTGTAAATAATAACGAGATTCGAATTGTAATAGCAGTCGGAGAAATCGACCTGCTCTTCTCTTTCGGGCGTGGGGCTCATACCCGCAATAATGGCGTCGTAAGTGCCCGCGTTAAGACCTGCGATAAGGCTGTCCCACTCGATAGCGTAAATTTCAAGAGCCATGCCGAGCTCGGCGGCGATGTACTTTGCAATCTGCACGTCGTAGCCGTTGGCGTAGAAATTGCTTCCCTGAATTTTAACCGCGCCGTTGGCGTCAGTGGTCTGCGTCCAGTTGAAGGGCGCGTAGTTGCACTCCATACCGACTCTCAAAGTACCGTTTTCGGTGGACGTGTTGCCCGATACGAGCACGATTGACTCACCGAGGGACGCGTCGGTGTCGGCGCTCATCCGAACGATTTGAGCCATAAGCGCGGAGCGAGTCTGCTCGCTGATACCTGCGATAATGGGGTTAACCTGACCGAGAAGGTCGCTTCCCGTCTTAAACGCAACTGCGATACCCGTGTCAGCGTCGCTTGCGGTGAAGCCTGTTTCGTTGTTAATCAAGGGCAGATAAGCAAGTGAGGAGTCGCCCGCTATAACGGAGAGCGCCGTGGGCTCCTCTGCAACGTAGCCGTCGATAGCACCGCTTTTGAGAGCTATGAGGAGCTTTGAAAAGTCCTCGTATTCCTTGACGTTGACGTTTTCAAGAGTTCTGAGTGCGTCGAGGTGGAAAGTGCCCGTCTGGGCGGCGATTGTCGCGCCTGCAAGGCCCGTGAGGTCAGTCGCGCCGGAAATGTCAACGGGTTCGCGCTCTCCGGAGCATGAAGCGAATGTAAAAACAGAGAGTAAAATGCTCATCAGAGCGAGGATTGAGATAAGAATCAAGGTTCTTTTTTTCATGGTTGTGTTTCCTTTTCTTTTTGTATTTTTGCAAAAAAAAGACCGGAGCAAAGTGCCCCGACCTCGTCAACAAAAAGTATCAACAACCCGAAAGCAGCACTCCGCAAAAATGCGACAGTCAAACAGGTATTTCCCATTTGCCCAACAGCGCCGAGCTCAAAATCGGCACCATTTCGGCGGTATTGCCTTTCGGTTTGCGCGACAGGTGTTTGAGCACCCGCGCAAAATTACTCATCGTTACCGCGCCTCTGACTATTCTTTAATCCGATATTTAATTTACCCGTACAGTGTATCACAAATAATCCGACATGTCAAGTGTTTTTTCAAAATAAATAAAAAAGATGGGAGAGCTTATGCTCTCCCTGCCCTTTGGCGTAGGAATGGCGGGGGCTTTGCTACGCAAAATTATTCGTCTTAACGCTTACAAGCGAGCTTGACGCGCTCTGCGCCGAATAAGCGCACTCGCTCCTGCTTCGCAGGACTTGCACGAATCGGATACCACGGCAAAAAAAGATGGGAGAGCTTATGCTCTCCCTGCCCTTTGGCGTAGGAATGGCGGGGGCTTTGCTACGCAAAATTATTCGTCTTAACGCTTACAAGCGAGCTTGACGCGCTCTGCGCCGAATAAGCGCACTCGCTCCTGCTTCGCAGGACTTGCACGAATCGGACACCACGGCAAAAAAGATGGGAGAGCAACGCTCTCCCATCTTTTTTGGTCGAAGTGGCGGGACTCGAACTCGCGGCCTCCAGTACCCGAAACTGGCGCGCTACCACCTGCGCTACACCTCGTCGCCATACCTATAAAATATACCACAATCAAGACGGTTTGTCAAGTGCTTTTTCAAAAAAAGAATATCTCCACTTTCCCCGCCCCGCATTTTTCAAGCGCAAGAAAAGGAGAGCCGAAGCTCTCCTTTAATTGTTTGTCTATTCGGTTAATTATCACTTGTTTTTTCTTCATTAATTTGTTCTAATAACAACCACATTATCCCAATAATTATAGCAACAATAGACCAAAAATGACCGGCAGGTAAAATCCACACTAACGGAGAAAGTCCTCCTCTGAAAAAGTTCAATACAAATCTTACAGTACCGTAAATCACAAGATATAATGGATAATAGATACCTCGATACTTTTCTTTTTTCTCAAAATAAAGGAATAACGCCATAATGCATAGACTTGCGGACATTTCGGCAATTTGACTTGGAAACCGAAAGCCATCAAATAATATAGCACCGTAGCAACAACCGCTTTTCAAACACAATATTTTCATTGATGCAAGCATCGCACAAATTTGCGTTACTGAAAAATCTAATATAGATGTGTACTTTTCTTTTATTATCAAGCTATATAGTAGGAGTCCTACGGGAATCATAAAGACAGAGCCGTAAAAAGATATTCCTCCCCATCGACCGGTTTCAATGAAAAACATAAGCAAAGTTCCAATTACTCCAAAAAAAGTTAATACAAATGGAGTAACTATTGCTTTCCATAATTCCAACTGATATTTTTTTCTTCGGAGCAGCGACAATACGAGCATTGCCGCTGTTCCGATTGCTATAAAAATTAACTTTTCACCCATAGCAATTATTCGGTAATTGTAATCGTAACGGTTTGTTCTTTTGACACTCCACGATCACTATACTTTATTATAATTGTGGTTGTTCCAGGCTCATCAAGTTTTGTTGCACCCAAAATATAAGAATACTCTAACGGAACTTCTGAGACGCTACCATCCGTGTATACACATTTGATAGTAGCCCCTTTTTTATCAGGTCCATTTTTGTTCCATTCATCAAATGTATATGTATTCTTGAAATTTTGAACCTCAATATAAGCAAGTTCGGGATCAGTTTCAATAAACTCTTTAATTACAATTGTAAAAACTGTAGTAAATCCTTTATAAGAAACGGTAATCACTTGGGATTCAGTAGCTACTGTACTATCAAATCCACTGAACGTAAGCTGAGGGGAGTCAACTAAGCGAGTATATGCCATATCATTAGTGATAACTTGAATCTGCATGCCTGTAGGATCAAAAGATTCTCCAATATAATATTCCACTTTTGATGGCAAAGCACTTATATTAATACTACGGATATCTTGAGGATTAGACTGCGTTGGAGCATTTATTGCAGATAAAATCACCAATCCGGCAATAATGACCACCAGTAAAATGCCTAATACAACACACAAAGTGATTATTAATTTATTCTTTCTATTATTCAGTTTCATCGTATTTAACTATTTAGTTTGCAGGAATATAGTAACCGGGCAAGCAATTCTCGGGAACTGTATTATTAAAGTTCTCTCCGCTATTTGTATTAACATCAGCGGTAGGTGTCCATAAGAATATGGTTGCATCCATTGTTACGGTAGCCGTAGTACATCCAAGATTAACTGACTTTTCACGGTGAGAAACAACTGTCTTCATTTCATATCCAGTAAGTCCGGTGATTTGCTGACCATTACCGGTTTTTGCTCCAGAAGCTGAAGTACTGTCTGAACCGTTCATTAATACACGCAATCCGTTTGCAAATGCGATTGTTGCATTAAGATACTTTATTCCGTTTGCATCTTTATACACAACCGAATCATAAACACCAGTTGTATCAGTAAATATCTTATTAAGTTTATTGCTAATAATGATATTTACATCCTGTCCGTATGCTTGATACGTAACGATAGGCATTTTAGATCTGTCATTCTGTGAAACGTAGTTGTACTGTCTCAAAGTACACTTATCGTCTCCATCGTTATCAATAACAATAGAGGTTGTTTCATAGTCAGCAAACAAATCAACCAAAATACCAAATCCAATAGTATCGTCAGTAACACCCGCAATTATCTGGTTAACGGTTGTAATGTTACCCTTAAGAGTAAGTGTAGCCCCATCTCTAACGTCAATATTTGCAAAGTTACCGCCAAAGAGTATTGTATCCTGAACTGTAACTGCTCCATATGTTACAAGAGGTGAACGCGTATTGGAAAGATAGCAATTAATGATATTACTATTAGTTGCCTTTACAAGAGAAGCGCCATAAGCAAATGTTGTTGGATCCTGATAC
The DNA here is from genome assembly GCA_051867875.1 of Eubacteriales bacterium. GTDB lineage: Bacteria > Bacillota > Clostridia > Oscillospirales > CAG-272 > RGIG4608. The sequence goes on along the minus strand of JBJDZG010000015.1, from coordinate 39,721 downwards.
ATAAAGTCACTTGACTTATAAACTTCTCCGACAACCTTAAGATTATTAAGAGTTGATCCATTGAGTGTAATGAATGCTTCATCCGTAATGTAATGATCATATGTACCGAGGTCACCAGTCCATGATTCACCGGTTGGTTGGCCCTGATGGTTGTGCTGTCTCATATCAAGAGTAAATCCGTTACCGTAAACAGTAACTGCTCCAAATGAAAGTACAGGATCATCATAAGCTTTAGTTATATGGGATACAAGAACATTATTTACGTCGGAAGCAAATTCGCTATAATCTCTTACGTTCTTACCGTCAACAATCGTAACTTCATGATTATCAGCAATACGAATATAGTTACCCTCACCATCAGGTGCAACAACAGTAACTATTGCTTTGCCACCATTTCCTGTAAACTGAATTTCGGTAGCAGTCCAATCTGATGTATTTACTGGGATTTTGCCATTGGAAACATATTCGGATTCGAAATATGCATTCATGTTTCCAAAGTTACTATCTCCAAGTTCTTTCAAAATCCAAACCTGTGCACCTTCAGGCATTGTTTTTCCTGGGTTGAGTTTCAACAAATCTCCAACAGTGATCGCGTTGTCATCACCAACAACAATAAGATTACTGTTGTTCTTAACTGCCACAAGAGAATCTGCATTGTATACGGTAACGCTAAAAGGTTCACTGGTATATTCACCAACAGTAATTGTTATTGACTGAGTACCGTCTGCTTCTCCGTTAAGCTTAAGCAAATCACCTTCAGGAGCAAACACATTATCTTTACCCTCGACAACTACAGGCGTAATGCTTATAGCGTTGTCAAGTGTTATTTCGGTAATTGTAGCATATGTACGAGAAGGTGTAGCTGTGATTGTATAGCTATCTTTGCTACCTTCGCCAAAAAGCAATGTGTTAGTTGTGGCAAATCCTTTTCCATCATAAGCAAATGTCGCACCTTTTACACGAACAATTTTTATTTCAAATGTTTCTTCTGTAGCACTAATAGTATCTTTAGCGACAATCTTGACTATACACTCATCATTAACGACATTGGGAGCAGAGCCTATAAACTTGAATTCACCAGTTGCTTTGTTTACAACCTGTACATAGCTTGATGAATCTGAATGAACATCCCATTCAATATTGTAAGAGGAAACAGCGCCGTAAATATCATCATGTTCGCCTACAAGCTTTGTTGCTTCGACTTTAAAAGTACCCTTATCCCATGCGATATAAACCACATTAGATTGCTCGTCGGACAAATAGTTGTATACTTTATTAGCCACGTCAGTATCATCAGCCTTGAAATCAAAGCTTGCAACGGGATTCTTGGGTGCAATAGTTTTTACTACTACTCCGTCCTCTACGCGGATAATTTCATTTCCTACGCAAGCATACTGAACACCGTCAGCCAATGTAAATACTACATTAGTAAATGAAGGGTCAGCCTTTTCTGCAATCTTATCAAGAGTCAATTCAAAGTGAAGAACTGTTGTGTAAGGTGCATTACCCTGAACATACTCATTTGAAGTAAAGTTCAAGCTGTTTTCAGTTAAGAATTTAATCGTTGAAGGAACATTCATTACACCGGACGTAGGAACCTCAAAAGCAGGAACTTCTGTATTTCCATTATACTTATACTCGGTAGCTACTGTTCCAAAGAACAATGTCTTTTCGTCTGCTGTGTTAGTCATGAAAGAACCTGCAGAACCTACAAAAATACTCTTGTTAACAAGGGCATTCAAAGCGGGAATGCTCTTACCGTCCAAAAGCGTACCGCTTGCCAATTCCTGCAATCTTGCGAAATCCTCTGCTGTGTTTACACCATAGAACAAATTAACGAGTTCGGCAAGTTCTGAACCCGCAGTGTCAAGGAACACGTATCTGATACCATTATAATCCGCAAATGTATCATCAGTATTTGTAAAACAAGTAGCGGGATTATCGGAAACATTATAAGTGAGAGCATTTGCTCTGAATCCTCTTATAATGTGCATTGCAAGAGAAACCTCATTTATGGCATCACGGCTAAGTACAACCTTTCCTTCTTTAAGGTCGAAATAAAAGTGATATCCATACTGTGCAGACTGAGGCTCAAGCTCGCCAAGTCCGCTTTCCTTGAGAACATGGTTTAAGATTTCGCGCGCATTTTCGGGTGTAATATCTTCACCATAATACTCGCTGTTTGAGTCAGCTTTGAGTGCTATCAAAAACTGATTGAGCTGAGTCGCTACGTTTTCGTCGTTTGAGACGGAAGCGCGCTCAATGAACGAAGTGTAACCGACGACTGAAACTGTTGCAAGAATTGCAAGTATAGCAATTACTACGAGCAGTTCAACGAGGGTAAAACCGCGTTTTTTGTTTGATTTCATAATAAACAATCTCCTTTTCTCGGCATACGCCGTTCAATAAAGATAAAATATTTTCGGACTCGGTGCGCGGTGAGTGGATTACCCGACGCTCTTGCACGTGGCTGAGGGAAAAAATTATAGTGCCTGCGCGCAGAACCGACAACCCGTCTTCCCTGCTCCCTTGTCCTTTTGAGTTTAGCAACACAAGTCTGATTGAAAACCGACTGTAATCGGCACCGCATCGCGCGCCCGCGCGCACGAAAGCGGGGGGTGAAGCAGTTTTCAATTCTTGTGTTGCTACATTATAGCATATCTTGACTTAAATGTCAACTATAATTGAAAAAAATCTACCATTAGGTGCGTCTTTTGCGCGGAAATATGTTGAAAAATAGGCATTTATTACTAATAATGGAAAATTTGCAACCGAAAGTTGCGAAAAAAGTTAAAAATTTTACCCAAATGGGTTGAATTTTTCCAATAAGTTTGATATATTATATATAGACAAAGTGATTTTTTACATAAGGAGGATTCGTTATGACTTTGGGTCAAAAAATAACTCACCTGAGGACTGCTTCGAGCATGTCCCAGGAAAAACTCGCCGACGCGCTCGGTGTTTCCCGTCAGTCCGTTTCCAAATGGGAGATGGACCAGGCTTATCCCCAGCCCGAAAAGCTCATTTTGCTCTCGGATATGTTCAAAATTTCGTGTGATATGCTTCTTCGTGATAATGTTGATATCAAAAGCGCCGTTTCTATGCCCGTTTCGGGTAAGTATTTCGGCACGGACGGCTTCAGGGGCGAGGCTAATGTCACGCTCACCTCGGCGCAGGCCTTCAAGGTCGGCAGATTCCTCGGCTGGTACTATTCGTTTCACCTTCCCCAGAACGAGAGAAACTCAAGGCGCGCGCGAATAGTCATCGGTAAGGACACGCGCCGTTCAAGCTACATGCTTGAATACGCCATCGCCTCTGGTATTGCTACCTCGGGTGCTGACGCGTATATGCTCCACGTTACCACGACGCCCAGCGTTTCCTATGTCACGAGAATGGACGGCTTTGACTGCGGTATCATGATTACCGCCTCGCACAATCCGTTCCACGACAACGGAATTAAGGTTATCAACAGCTTCGGCGAGAAGCTCGACGACGAAACTACTACTCTTATCGAGGCGTATCTCGACGGAAATATCGCCTTTCTCGGCATCGACGGCGACGATATCCCGCTCGCCACCGGCGACAGAATAGGCTGTATTCACGACCACGTCAGCGGCAGGAACAGATATATCGGTTACCTCATTTCCCTTGCGTCCAATTCCTATAAAAATATGAAAATCGGTCTTGACTGCGCCAACGGCGCGTCCTGGTCGATAGCGCGCTCCGTTTTCGGAGCTCTCGGAGCTCAGCTCTACGTCGTCGGCGACGCGCCCGACGGACTAAACGTAAATCTCGGCTGTGGCTCAACGCATATCGAAAACCTCGTAAAGCTCGTTCGTGAAAATCATCTCGATATGGGATTTTCTTTCGACGGCGACGCGGACAGATGCCTTGCGGTCGATGAAAACGGAAACGTCGTTGACGGCGACAAGATTATGTATTTGCTCGCAAACAGACTCAAAAAGCGCGGTATGCTCAACGACAACACCGTAGTTGCAACGGTTATGTCGAACAGCGGATTTGTTTCAAGTCTTAATAAAGCGGGAATCCGTTGCGTTCAAACGAAGGTCGGCGACCGCTTCGTTTATGAATGTATGCAGGAGCGAGGCTTCTCGCTCGGCGGCGAGCAGTCGGGACATATTATAATGAAGAAATATGCCACTACCGGCGACGGAATCCTTACCGCTATAATGGTAGCAGAGGAATTTTGCGACTCAAAGCGCAAGCTCTCCGAGCTTGTGGAAGAGGTAAAGCTATATCCTCAGTATATGAAGAACGTCAAGGTTGACGACAAGGACGGCGCTATGAACGATGAGGGCGTCAGGGCAAGCCTTGACGAGGTCGAAAAGCTCATCGCGGGATGCGGAAGAGTTCTTCTCCGTCCGAGCGGAACCGAGCCCGTTATTCGCGTAATGGTTGAGTGCGAGAGCGAAGAAAAATGCGAAGAGTACGCCGATATTATCGCAAAAGCCATAGTTGACGGGGGTTATTCCAATGTGTGAAATGATGAAAAAAGTTAAAACGGAAGATTTATTTGAGTGCCGGGCGGATTATCTCGCTTCCCTTTTCGGCGAGAGCGAGTATCCTTGGGATATGCTCCCGAAAATCAAGGCTTTGGCACAAAATTTAGTCGATAACGGCATCGAAGGTTTTACTCTCTTAAAAGACGGAGTGCTCGTTGGAAAGAACGTAAAGATTTATCCCACTGCGACTATTGAAGGACCTGCGATAATCGGCAACGGCTGCGAGGTGCGCCCGGGTGCGTTCATTCGCGGCTCGGTCATCACGGGCGAGCGGTGCGTAATCGGAAACTCAAGCGAGCTCAAAAACTGCATCTTGCTTGACGGAGTGCAAATTCCTCACTACAATTACGTCGGGGACAGTATCCTCGGAAATCACGCGCACACAGGTGCGGGCACGATTTGTTCAAACCTCAAATCCGACGGTCGGCCCGTCGTCGTACACGGAGAGGTCGATTATCCCACGAATTTGCGTAAGGTCGGCGGAATCCTTGCCGACGGCGCGGACGTGGGCTGCGGCTCGGTGATAAATCCGGGCACTGTGATAGGCAAAAACACCTCGGTATATCCGCTCACTTCCCTGCGCGGTGTTTATCCCGAGGATTGTATAGTTAAAGATACGAATACGGTTATTAAGAGAGAAAAAACAGAGGCGTGAGCCTCTGTTTTTTCGTCATTGTTGTGTTATGTAAATAACCCTCGTATCGGTATGGAACGAAATCGTGTACGTTCCTGCGGGGAGAACGATATTTGTGTGTGAATCGGCTTCCCAAGCCACCGTGCAGTCGTAGTCAACCCACTCCGCACCGTACCACTTGCCGTCGTCACTGTCGTGAATCTTAAATCTGAACTCTTCGCTTCGCGTAACCGTGATACTGAATACGCCGTCCTCGGTCTTTGTAAGCTTATATTCGTCGCTTACGTTCCAGTTCGTAAAATCCGCTCTTATGCAGAGGTCAAAGCTCTCGTCGGGCTTTGCGTCGGGGAGTTGAGGACGCGTAAGTTGGGAGTCGTCGGGGTTGGTTGTGCCGCCGTTATCTCCGCTTCCGCTGTTTCCGCCATTTCCGCCGTTATCTCCGCTTCCCGAATTATCAGGCTCGCTCGTGCCGTCGATATATTTCTTCATCGTGGCGCGCTTTGCGTTCATATAGTCAGCAAAGGACATATTGCTGTTTCCATTCGCATCGCAGGTGTGGTTAATATCAAAGCGGAAATTATATCCGCCCGCGTTGTTATACGTCTTTGAGGGAGTCGTTTCGTCGCCGTAAAGCGCATTTGCGGTATTAAATCTCTCCTCAAAAGCGTCGAGCGTGAGCATCTCTTTTGCATCTATCGCCTTTATCGCCGCAACGTATTCGTCCATAAAGAAACCGTTTTCGCAAAGCGTTTTCTTAAAGAGGGGATTTCTCTGCTCTCCGCATACGTTGTACGTCATAAACGGACTGTCCGTCGTCATACTGTCGCCGTAAGGATTCCAGGTGTTGATTCCGAATACTCTGTCCATATCGTAAGGAATAAGCATAAGCTTGCCCGTATCGGCTCTGAAATAGATATAGCAGTTGTTATAGTTGTTGCGAAGGTCGTCGGGATTGCCAGCAATATAGGAAACCGCGCTGAAATTGATAAAGTTGTTCATATCGACAACACTCTCAAATTTTTCCTTCGTAAGCGAGTTCGAATTAAGCGTGTTTATAAGGGCTTTAAGGCTCTCGTGAGTCGAAGTTTTCTTGTTCGTTTTGAGGTCGTAGATAAAGAACTGTCCGCTGTCCTCGTCCTCAATTCCGTAGGAGCTGAACGAAGTAAACGTTGCTCCCTCGTAAGTCCAGCCGAGCTTGTAGAGGTCGCCGCCGAGTGCTTCCTCGGGCAAACGCTTTTCAAGGAAAATCTTATCAACGGGCTCATACATTATCCAAACGCCCGCGTGGTCGCTACCGATGTCAACGGACGCAAGCGCCGTATAGGGCGCGAGAACTCCGCTTTCACGGTAAAGCTCGTAAGAATATATCTCTTTTATGTAAGTTTCGTCGTCGTTTCTGTTCCATTTAAGCTCAAGCTTTTCAAGCGTCGCAAAGGTTCTGTCCTTGCGCGCCTGTTTCTCTGCGGCGTCCCAGACGAGGGCCTCGTCGCCGTAGTATTCCGCCTTGTCAAAGGTCTCTCCGAAGCTAACCTTGAAGTGAACGAGATTGTACATTCCGTTCTCGTCGGAATAGAAATCGGTTCTTGAAGTGTTGCCCTTCATTCTGACACCGACCTGCTCAATAGTCCACTCCTTCTTATTACCGTCGGGAGCAGTAACCTTGACATACATATCAGCCATTCTGTAAATGGGCGACTTTGAACCCATATCTCTGTATTTTTCATAATCCGCCTGAAGCTTTGCAAGCTCCGTGTCGGGAATGTCGAGTTTTATTTCAACGCGGTTTTCGGGGTTGAACAAAAGATAGAAATCCGCAAGCTGGTCGGGGTCCTGTGGAATATCCTCTATCGGCTTGTCGGGGTCCTTGGGATAGGTCGTCGTAGTGGTAGTTGAGCCGCTACCGCCGTTTCCGCCGTTTTTGCCCGTAGTCGTGGTAATTGAACCCGTAGGGGTAGTTACTTGCGGAATACTGTCAAAACAGGAAGCAAGTGAGAGCGTCATCGCAAGCACCAATATAAAGGAAATAATCTTTTTCATAATTATGACTCCTTATAATTTTGTTGTAAACATTATATCGCATGGGATAAGATTTGTCAAGCCGGTTTTTTGAAGTCTAAAACGCAGAAAAAGCGCCTCAGCGCTTTTTCTGCCTATTTTATCAACCGAAGAACACCCACAAATAGATATATGCGGGAATTACTGCTGCCAAAGTAAAGGGTATACCAATCTTAAAGAAGTCGCTTGACTTGACCTCATAGCCCTCACGGCGAAGGATTCCGATACCCGTGATATTTGCGGACGCGCCGATGGGCGTGCAGTTACCGCCGAGCGTTGCACCCGAAAGAAGTCCGAAATAAAGAAGCGTGGGGTCGATTCCGAGCGTTGCCGCAAGCCCCGTTACGATGGGAAGCATCGTCGCAACGTACGGTATATTATCGATAAATGCGGAGATGAGAACCGATGCCCAGACAATTATCGTATAGAGCACGAATACGTTACCGCCGCCGAGGCTTGCAAGTATGTTTGCCGCCGCGTCGATAACACCCATATTTTTTATGCCGCCGATGACGAGGAAAAGACCGAAAAGAAGTCCTATCGTTTCAAAGTCAATGGCTTTAAGAGGTGAGATAACGGCGCCTGTATTCTTTTTCTTTATGTAGTTGTAGATAAGACCTACCGCTAAAAGAGTTATGCAAATAAGACCGTTCGTAATGTCGGGTTTATTCTCAATGAAAGAAGCAATAATAAGAAGAACGACTATTCCGCAAAGCAAGTACGTGGGGACGTAATCCTCAACTTTCGTGAGCGTTTCCTGCTTCGGAATGGGGTCCTTCTCTTTTCTGAATATCCATGCAAGAATAAGAGCGGCAACTATTGCACCGAGCTCAACCGCGAAGAAGATACCGGGCTTGCCCTTGTACCAGAAGAAGTCCATGAACGTCATACCGGCATACGAGCCGAGCATGATAGCGGTCGTGTCGCCGACGAGCGTAGCCGCGCCCTGAAGGTTTGAAGAAACCGAAATACCGATAATGAACGGCACTGGATTTGTTTTTAGTTTTTTACAAATTTGGAGTGCTACGGGAGCTATCATAAGAACCGTCGCCACGTTGTCAATGAAAGCGGATATCACGCCCGCGAAAAGTGAGAGCGCAACGGCAGCCATCTGCACGTTCTTGACCTTTTTCATAAGAAGCTCGGCAAGAAGGTCGGGCATCTTTGAATCGATAAAGAGCTGTACCAGTCCCATAGTACCCGCTATCATCATAAGGACGTTAAAGTCGATAACTTCAAAAATATCGCCCAATGGGAGCATTCCCGATACGATGAAGATAAGTGCAGAAGCGAGCGCGATATACGGACGGTACTTGCTGAACGTAAGCATCAGCACGTACGTTATCGCAAAGAGGATAATTGCATAAATCATTGTTTTTCTCCTGAAAGTGTGTTTTTATATCTTTTTCATTATATAACATTTTTCGGCATAAGTCAAGAGCATTTTTTCATTGACAAAAGGGATTGCGTGTGATAAAATTAGTTTATAAAGAATCTGGAGGTGGATTATGAATTCCTATTTTTCCGAAGTCCGCAAAAAATTCGGCTTTGGCTGTATGCGTCTGCCAATGAAAAACGGAGAGGTCGATACCGTTGAGTTTTCAAAAATGGTCGATGCTTTCCTCCGAAACGGTTTTAACTATTTTGACACCGCGCAAGGTTATCTCGACGGAAAAAGTGAGACGGCAATCCGCGAGTGCCTTACCTCGCGCTATCCCCGCGACAGCTACATACTTACGGACAAACTTTCAAGCCACCTCTTTAAGTGCGAAGCCGATATCCGTCCCGCATTTAGAAAACAACTTGAAAGCTGCGGCGTGGAATATTTCGATTTCTACCTTATGCACTCCCAGTCGCAGAACAATTATATGCAGTACGTCAATGCGCACGCGTACGAAACCGCTTTTGCACTCAAAGCAGAGGGCAAAATAAAGCACGTCGGCATTTCATTCCACGACAATGCGGAATTTCTTGACAAGATTTTGACCGATTACCCCGCAATCGAGGTGGTGCAGATTCAGTTCAACTACGCAGATTACGACGACCCCTCAATAGAGTCAAGAAAATGCTACGAGGTCTGCCGTAAGCACTCAAAGCCGGTGCTGGTTATGGAACCCGTCAAAGGCGGATTGCTCGTCAATCTCCCCGAGGACGCAAAAAAGATTTATAACGAGCTCGGAGAGGCCTCGCCTGCAAGCTACGCAATCAGATTTGCGGCAAGCTTTGAGGGAATTTTTATGGTGCTCTCGGGTATGGGCAATATGGATATGATGCTCGACAATATCAGCTATATGAAGGACTTTGAACCTCTCAATGCAAAAGAATTTGAAGCAGTTTTCAAGGTGCTTGAAATAATGAAAGGTCAAAAATCAATTCAGTGTACGGGTTGCCGCTACTGCGTTGACGGCTGCCCTATGAATATCCCGATTCCCGACCTCTTCTCGTGCATGAATGGCAAAAAAGCTTGGAACTCTTGGACGTATGCTTTCTACTACGACGTGTGTACCACAAACAAGGGCAAGGCGAAGGACTGCATCGAATGCGGTGCGTGCGAAAACATCTGCCCACAGCACTTATCTATAAGAGAACTCCTCAAGGGCGTTTCCGAAGAATTTGATAAGGAACAGTAACAAGAAAAGCAGAACCGCTTGCGTTGCAAGCGGTTTTTTACGTTTGTTTTATTTCTTCCCTACCACTCTGCGAAGGCAGATAGCCGTCCTTGAAGGCAAGAAAATGGGAAATTCGCGGAAATCGTTCGTGGAATATACCATAGTTTCGCTCGGTCTTTCCCAACCGCCGAACTCGCGCCTGTCGGTAGAGAATACGACTTTGTAATCGCCCTTAAAACGCATTTTGAGATTGTATCCCCAGAAATCGCGTGTCGGGTTGAAGTTAAATACGAAGATAAGCCCTGCACGCTCGTACATCATTATCTTGTTGTCGTCGTCTATCTGCAACCAGTGGGGCTCTTTCTCAAAAATGTTATACTCTTTTGCGAGCTTTATCATCTCATTGTCGAATTTGAGAAGCTCTCCGTATTTGAGCTCGGGATCGTCGGCAAGATGCCACTGACGGCGGCAGTAGAAATGACTCCAACCGTTGCCCTCGCGCGGGAAATCTATCCATTCGGGGTGTCCGAACTCGTTGCCCATAAAGTTTAGATAGCCCTCACCGCCGAGCGACATTGTGATAAGTCTTATCATCTTGTGAAGCGCCATACCTCTGTCAATTATATGATTTTGGCTGGACTTCGACATATCCGTGTACATAGCGGCGTCGCAAAGCCGGAAAATAAGCGTTTTATCCCCGACGAGCGCTTGGTCGTGGGACTCCGCATATCCGATATATTTCTCGTGCGGACGGCGTCCTGTGAGCTCGCACCAGATGTACCACATACTCCAATCCTCGTCACGAACGTTTTTCGTCAGCCTTATCCACATATCGGGCGAGCCCATGGCAAGGCGGTAGTCAAAGCCTATACCGCCCTCTTCAACTTTAAGGCACATACCCGGCATTGCGGACATATCCTCTGCAATCGTGATGGCGTTGGGATTTACCTCGTAGATAAGGTCGGTTGCAAGTTGGAGGTACGTAACTGCCTCAGTGTCGGTGTTGAGAGAGAAATATTTTGAATAGTCGGTAAACGCCGTGCCAAGACCGTGGTCGTGGTAGAGCATTGAGGTAACTCCGTCGAAACGGAAGCCGTCAAAATGATATTCTTCAAGCCAGAATTTGAGGTTTGAAAGAAGGAAATGTATTACTTCATTTTTATTGTAATTGAAAAGTTTCGTTCCCCAAGCAGGGTGGTCGCCGCGCGAGCCTGCGTGGAAATACTGAGTAGCCGTTCCGTCAAAAGCGGCGATACCCTCAACGGTATTGCTTACCGCGTGGGAGTGTACCACGTCAAGAAGCACCGCAATACCCATCTGATGAGCTGTATCGATAAGACGCTTTAATTCGTTGCATTTACCGAACTTTGAGGAAACGGCAAAAAAGCTCGAAACCTGATAACCGAACGAGCCGTAATACGGGTGCTCCATTATCGCCATTATCTGAATGGCGGTGTAGCCGTCGGCTTTGATTCGGGGAAGGATTTTGTCGGTAAACTCGTTGTATGTACCGATTCCCTCTCTCTCCTGCGCCATTCCTATATGAGTTTCGTAAATGAAAAGCTTTTTCTGAGGCTTGAAGTTCGTTTTCTTCCATACGTACTCGGGCTCGTCCACAACGGCTCCGCACCAAGTGTAGTCGTAAGGATTTTGCAAAACACGCTTGCAGTACGCAGGGATTCTTTCAAGATAGTCCCAGCCGTGCTTGACTATGGCTTTTACACGGCAGTCGTCAAAGAGCGTTTCCCTGCCCTCAATAAATATTTCAAACACACCGCCGTCAAGTCTGTGAAGGCGATGGCTCCATCTGTTCCAACCGTTGAAATCACCCATAAGGTACATTTCGTCAGCCGCGGGTGCCCATTCGCGGTAATACCAGCCGTTCTCAACCTTGTGAAAACCGAAATAATGGTGTCCGTTTGCAAAATCGATAAGCTTGCCGTTATCTCCGACGAGCTCACGCTTTTTATTGTAATAATTCCTCATTCTGAGTTCGATATCACTCTCATAAGGAAGAAGCGAGGGGTCATAATCGAAAATTTTATAGCTCATTTTGCACCTCCGATAGTTTTGTATATTAATTATATACCCAAATTATGTTTATGTCAAGCGAAAAAAGACGGCAATCCAAAAATTGCCGTCTTAATTTTTTATTGTGCCGTAAGCTGTTGCTTGTGATACTGCAACATATAAAGATTATAATACCTACCGCGCTTTGCAAGAAGCTCGAAATGGTTGCCCTGTTCAATTATCTCACCGTGGGAGAGCACAATGATATTGTCAGCGTGCTGAATAGTTGACAGCCTGTGTGCAACAATGAGCATAGTGCCTATGTTCATCATCTTTTCAAGCGAATCCTGAATGAGAAGCTCGGTTTCGGTGTCGATATTCGCCGTTGCCTCGTCAAGTATCATGACGCTCGGCTTGTGAATTATCGTTCTCGCAAACGAAAGGAGCTGGCGCTGTCCTGCGGAGAAGTTGTTGCCCCTCTCGCGGACTTCCTCGTCAAGTCCGTTCTTTAATTTGTCGATAAAGTGGTTTGCGTTAACGTACTCGCAAGCCTTTCTTATTTCTTCGTCGGGGATATCGTCATTTCTGAGCACAATATTTGAACGGATTGTGCCCGAGAAAAGGAATACGTCCTGAAGCATCTGTCCGAAATGACGGCGCAAAGAGGATATCTTGATATTCTTTATATCTATTCCGTCAATGAGTATCTGTCCTTTCTGGATATCGTAATTTCGGCAGATAAGCGAGAGGATAGTCGTCTTACCCGAGCCCGTCGAGCCGACAAACGCAACCGTTTCGCGTGCCTTTATCTTAAAGGAAACGTCCCTCAATACCCATTCCTCGCCCTCGTAAGCAAACCAAACGTTTTTGAACTCAATATCGCCCTTGACCTCTTCAAGCTCAATAGCTCCCTCGCTGTCAACGACCTCGGGCTTCATATCCATAATCGTGAATATCTTTTCTGACGAAGCAAACGCCGACTGCAAACGGTTGAATTGGTCTGCAAGGTTCTGAATGGGGTCGAAGAAGGTCTGAATGTAAAGATAGAAAGCAACCGCTATCTCACTCGTAATAGTCTGTCCGAAGAACGTAACGCCGTCGATATATCCCTTACCGGAAATATAGAACAGGCAGAGTACGCTTGAAATATAGAGCATATAAACGACGGGACGGAAGACACTGAAAACGAATATCTGGTCGCGCTTTGCCTTGCCGAGAACGTTGTTCTTTGCTATAAAGTCGTTCTTCTTTCTCTCTTCTCTGTTGAATATCTGAATAATCTTGATACCCGAGAGGTTTTCCGAAAGGAAGGTGTTAATGTCCGTAGTGCCGTCCTTTACTCTCCTGTAAGCTCTGCGCGAGAACTTGCGGAAAATGAGCGTAAAAATGAAGATAAACGGAACGAAGCAGAGCACCATGAGAGTCAGCATATAGTTAATCATAAACATGGCGACTACTATCGCTATTATGAGGAACACGTTTTTGATAAGGTTTACGAGTATCTGCGTAAACATCATCGAAATCGCATTCGTATCGTTGGTAACTCTCGTTACGAGCTTACCTACGGGAATTTTGTTGAGCTGTGAGTGCGAGAGACTCTCAATATGAGTAAAAACGTCCTCGCGCAAAGCGGACAGAATTTTCTGACCGATTTTCTGCAAAAGTATCGCCTGAATATACTGAAAAACAAGCGAAGTAATAAGAATTACCGCGTAAAGAGCAATCCAAGTGTAGAGAGTAGGAAGCTCAAACTCATTTTTGAGAAGCTCCGTAACCTTACCCATAAGAATGGGAGCGATTACGCTGTACGCTATGGAGAACGCCATAAGCAAGCCTACTATTATAAAGCTCGGTATGTGAGGCTTTGCGTAGCGAATGAGGCGCTTCATTATCTCGCCGTCCTTCATATTTCTCTCAAAGCCTATCTCTTCTTTTTTATCCTTTATCGTAAGATACGCGATAAAAAATACTATACTGAAAAGACCTACCACGCCACCGACGAACAAGAGAGGATAATATTCGTACATACTCACACCTCCTTCTCTTCTTCGAGCTTCTGGAGCTCGACCATAAGCTTATAGTCAGGACAGCTTGCGACGAGCTCGTCGTGCGTGCCCACCGCCTTTACCTTACCTTCATCGACGAAGATAATCTTGTCCATTTTTTCAACGGTTGAAATTCTGTGCGCGATAAGAATTGTCGTCCTGCCGCGTCTGTTTTCACGGAGATTTTCAATAATTACCTTCTCGGTTTTTGTGTCAACCGCACTTACGGAATCGTCAAGAATGAGGATTGAAGCCTCTTTCATCAGTGCACGCGCGATTGAAATTCTCTGCTTCTGACCGCCCGAGACGGTAACACCGCGCTCGCCGAGCACCGTCGCATAACCTTCGCTAAATCCCGTTATATTCTCGTGAACGTCGGATAGAGTCGCCGCTCTTACTACCTCGTCGGAACTTGCAGCGTCGCGGGAGAAGGCGATATTGTTCTCGATGGTGTCGGAGAAAAGGAAGTTGTCCTGAGGAACGTACGCGCAAAAATCGCGTAAAGCCTTTATTGAAATCGTGTTTACGTCCTTTCCGTCAATGAAAAGTGAATTGTCGGGGACGTTGTAAACTCTCAAAATAAGGTCAACGATTGTCGTCTTGCCAGAGCCCGTCTTGCCGATAATTCCGACGTTTTCGCCCGCGTTTATCTTGAAGCTTACGTCGTCAAGCACATTGTAGTCGCCGTCTGGATAAGTGAAATTAAGGTGGCGGAATTCGATATCGCCCCTTATCGCCTCGACGTTCTCAACTCCCTGCTTGTCCACGACGTCTGCCTTTGCGTCAAGAAGCTCGGAGATTCTTTTAAGCGAGGCCCTTCCGCGCGAGGTCATATCAATCAGCATCGAAACTGCCATTATGGGCCAGATGATTGAGGTGAAATATCCGTAAAATTCAAGAAGGTCGCCCACCTTGAACTGTCCTGCGTATACGAGGTATCCGCCGTATCCGAGAATAATGCAGATTACCGACTGAACGAAGAACGTTACGGAAATATGAAGAAGAGTCGATATTTTCGTAAATTCAATATTTACGTTCTCATTCTCCTTGTTGAGCTTTTTGAATGCCCAAAGCTCCTTTCCCTCTTTAACGAATGCCTTGATAACGGCAATTCCCGAAAAGTTTTCCTGAGAGAAATCGGAGAGCTCGGAGAATTTTTCCTGGCGCTCTTCCCACTTTTTCATCATGTACTTTCCTATGAACGTTCCGCCGAGAAGCAGACAAAGCATGGGAATGAGCGAGAGCAAAGTAAGCATAGGGTCAAGGTCCGACATCTTATAGAGCGCAAGAGAGGCAAGCGCCACCGCGTCAAAGAGCATCAGGGTACCGTCGCCGAAGCACTCGTTAATCGTTTCAAGGTCATTTGTAAAGAGCGACATCATGTTGCCGACCTTGTTCGTCTGGTAGTATTGCTGGGAGAGGTCCTTGCAGTGGTTGAACATTCTCTCACGAAGGTCCGTTTCAACCTTTATCGCGGTACCGTACATACAAACTCTCCACAAAAATCTGCCGAATGCCATTACGAGTATGATACCTATCATCGGCGCGCAAATTCTGTCGAGCAAGAAATCAAGGTCAAACGCGACGAGCTCTTCGCCAATCTTCACGGCTCCGTCGTTAAGTCCCGTTATAACGTAGTTATAAAGTTCGGGAATTTTGAGCTGGAAATAGTCAACCGCCACAAGTGCAACAATGCCTAGAAGAAGAACAAAAAAATGCTTGAGATAGTACCTGTTGATGTGTTTTCCGAAAATCATAGCATTCCTCCTTTTCCTAAATAAAATCTAAGGGCTATTATAACACAAATAAAAAATATATGCAAGACAAAAAATAAAATAATTGCTTTTTTCGTCAGAAAATCTCCCCCTGCTGCCCGCAGGGGGAGATAAAAGAATCTTGTTTAGTTAATAATTCATTTTTGTTTTTTAGTCTGTTGCCTGACAGTGGCACATTACAGACGGGCTGACGTCTTTTTATTTTATTTCACGTCTTCCAATACTATGTAATAAAGATTCGTGCTGCCATCTTTCGTGAGCGTATGTGTACCCGCTTCAAGGTCAACTGTGATTACGTTGGTCGTGCTTGTGTACGACGTACCGTCAATCTTAATCGAAGCCGATGGTTTGAATACGAGCGTCATCGTCTTTGCCTCCGTAAGCGTGAATGTGATGCTCGTGGAAGATTCAAGCTTCAAGCACTGAGTGAGTGTAAGTCCGTTATAAGTAACCGTACCCTTGCTTGAGGAAAGATTGCCGTTGATTGTGAAGAAATCGCTCGTCTTTCCGTCGGTATCGAAGTTGTGAATTATCGTTCCTTCGGGAACGGGCGCGGGCTCTGGAGTTGTGCTTCCGCTATCTCCGCCGGACTCGCCGCCGCTTTCACCGCCGTTGCCGCCGCTTACACCCGTGGAAACGTTTGTGGAAACGAGTGTACCCGTATAAGCGAGAAGTGCGGATTTAAGTCCCGGAATGATATCGTAGGACGTATCGTCAGCAGCAGTAAACGTCCACTTGAAATCTCCTCCCTGAACTCGTCCTGCATACTGCATAACGGTTTCCTTTGCGTCCTCGGCGCTCTCTGCGTTGTACTCGTACATAAGAGAAGCATTCGTATCAAAGTTGTTGTAAGTCGTACCGCCGACGAGCGTTACTACGCTTGAGGGCACCTTTTCATCTCTTGAAGAAGCGAGGTAGCAGTCGAAGCTCGTGCTGTTCTGCTGGTAGGTAAGTATTCCCTTTCCGCCGTCGATATAGTTACCGAATGCCTTGATGATACCGCCGTTTTCACCGCTGAACGTACCCTCGTTACCGCCTGCAACGTCGTTGCCCTGAAGGGACGAAAGCATGGGATATTTGGTATTTCTGAAATAGTTGTTTTCAACGAAAACGGACGCGCCCATCGTAGCACCGATACCGTACTTGGAAACGCCGTCATAGTAGTTGTTGTAAACGTGCGTCGTGCAGGTTCTTACTCTGGGGTGGCGCGAGTCGGAATGGTCGTACCAGTTGTGGTGGTATGTAATATAGTTTTCAGCCGTTTCATTTTTCATTCCGAGAAGATTTGACTTACCCGAGTCAACGAAGTGGTTGAAGGAAAGCGTTATGTATGCGCTCGTCTTAACGTCAAGTGCACCGTCGCCTTTGGATTGGTCAGCGTCGGAGCCTGCCTGACCGTAGAAGAAATCGCAGTTGTGAACCCATACGTGATGGTTGTTCTGCTGAAGTCCGAGATTGTCGCCCTCATCACTGTCGCAGTTCATAAAGCCGAGGTTTCTGATTTCAAGGTTTGAGCAGTTCTTAACGCGGATTCCGAAGCCGTTTATCGTAGCGTCGTTTCCGACACCCTCAATCGTCATACCCGCGGTGTATTTTGTTTCATTCATATCAACGAGAATATCTCCGCTCCAAAGGAACGCAGGGTCGGTGATATTGCCTATAAATCTTATGCAAAGAGGTCTTGTTTCGTAGCCCTTCTTGATACCGTCAATAATATTCTGAATACCGACCTTGTCCTCATAGGTGGACTTGCCTGTCTGCATTTTAAGAGTTATCGTATCTTTGTTTTCGTTCGTTACGTAGAGAACTACCGCGCCGTCTCTGAGCGTTCCGTCCTCGTTGTAAGCTCCGCTTGCGGTGCCGTTCACCCAAGCAAATCCCTCTCTGACGTGAGAGATGGGCTTAGTTGAGAACGTGGTCGCAGCGTCAAGCATCTCCGCACCGTTTATGGTGGGAACGATTTCAATCTCGTGGAATTTTTCAGTAAGTCCCAATACGTCGCATCTGAAATACGTGCCGTAGCTTCTTATAAGCTCCTTGTCAACTATAACGCCGTCGCAGTATACGTTGTAGGAGTCCGCATTCGTGTATGGAGCCCACTCGCAGAAGATTGTTTCAAAGGAATAACCCGTGAGTATAACCTCAACCTTGCCCTCAATAATGGGATTGTCGGGGTCGGGCTCGTCAATGGGAGGATTGGTATTACCGCCGCCGTTTTCGGTAGTGGTGGTCGTCGATGTTGTGCCGTCGTTCTTATCCGTCGCGGTAGTCGTCGTGGTCGACGTGCTGCCTTCGGTCTTTGTTGTAGTAGTCGTAGTAGATGTTGTGGTTTTTGTAGTTGTTGTAGTATTAGTCGGTGTGGTTGATGTCGACTCCGTGTTTCCGTTAATGATATCTAAAATATCGCAGGACACGAGCATACTTACAAAAATCGTGAGTACAAGTATTAACGCAAATATTTTTTTCATGTCGGTTCCTTTCTTGAAAAAGTGTTTTTTGGGTATAACTATAACAATTATAACTGATTTTGCCTGAAATAGCAAGATTTTTTGTCAAAATTTTATAGGCGGAACGAAAATTCAGTTAAAAAGTACAATTTACCGTTCCGTTTTTGGACATATTAACAAGAAGCAAATCAAAATAATATTGAAAAGCATAAAAATCCGTCCAAGCAAAAAAATCACCCTCGCACAGCGTAAAATCCGACTGTGCAAGGGATTGATTTTTATCGTTTGTTTTCCGCAAAATAATCGTCGGTGAGCGTGAGTCCGATATCGCTCAAAGCGTAAACGTCAAGCTCAATCTCCCTGTTAAGAGGAAGCTTCTTTATCTTCTCAAAGCGTTGAATCGGCGCAGGTATCGCCCTGCCCTCCCTGATTTCTTCTATAAGCTCCTCAACCGTGCCGACTTTTTTCTCAAGCGCGACGCCCGAAACCTTTTTTCTGCCATTAAGCGAATGAATATCGCTTCCTCCCGTCATCGGCAAGCCGAGATTTTTTGCATACTCATACGCTTGGCGGGAATACGCGTCGTCATGTCCGAGATTTACTACCTCAACTGCGTCAACATAGTCAAGGGACAGAGTTATGCTCGAAATGTAGTAGCAGGACCTGAACGGGTGCGCCTGAATAATAAATCCGCCGGCTCTGTGCACGGTATCAAAGAAAGTAAGCCTGTCCATATCCCTTATTTCGGGGTGGACTTTGAGCCACGCGGGAGAAATTCCGAGCACGAGATATTCGTCGTGTCCGTCGGCAAATTTCTGCTCAAAGCCGAAGAAAACGGAAAATCCGCGTGCGTCTCCCGCCGCTTTTGCTCTGCGGTAGCCCTCGCTGTATAAATCAATAAATTCGTCCCAAGGAAGTCGGCGGTCAACGGAGGTGTTTCCGTAATAAAAATGGTCCGTAATAACCATTCCCGAATAACCCTTGTCAATATAAAAATCTATATAATCCTCGGGCTCGACTACCGAGCAGAGGCTCGCCGCCACAGTGTGTGAGTGAAGTTCGTAATAATACATTTTTTCTCCGTTAAAGTTTTCATTATACATTATTATATCCCATATTTTATCAAATGTCAATAAGGTGTTGACAAAAACCCCTTTTTGTGATAAAATGACTCGTAATGTGATAATTCTTTGCATAAAAGGAGTAAATAATGGATATTTTTGAATTGATTCTCGATACATTACTTGATACTGTAAAGCTCTTACCGTTTTTGTTTTTAACATATCTGCTTATGGAATATCTTGAACACCGTGCGGGCAACTCCGCTCAAAAGGTGTTGAAGCGTTCAGGACAGTTCGGCGCGGTGATAGGCAGTGCCATCGGCGTAGTACCCCAGTGCGGTTTTTCAAGCGCGGCGGCAAGCCTTTACAGCGCGGGAGTAATCTCTCTCGGCACTCTTATGGCGGTTTTTCTTTCAACGAGCGATGAAATGGTGCCCATCTTTATCTCACGCGGCGGAAACCTCGGCGTTATGCTTAAAATACTTGCCGTAAAATTCGTTATCGCTCTCGTTATCGGTCTTGCAATCGACCTTGTATTGAAGCTCATCTATAAGAAAAAAGGCATCGAACCAAAGGCGAATATAGAGGCGCTCTGCGAAAGAGACCGTTGCCACTGCCATAATAATATGCTTAAATCCGCCCTCGTTCATACGGGCAAAATTTCGCTGTTCATTCTCATATTCAGTTTTATTCTCAATTTCATCGTCGTATTTATCGGCGAAAAGAATATCGCTCTGCTCGTGCTTGATAAGCCGGTAATCGCAAACGTTTTAGCGGGCGTTGTCGGACTCATTCCCAACTGCGCTTCAAGCGTTATAATAAGCGAATTGTTTATTAACGGAGTTATCAGCTCGGGTGCGCTTTTGTCGGGACTTCTCGCAAATACGGGAATTGCCACCGCGGTGCTTTTCAGAACGAACAGACCGAAGAAGCAGAGCCTTCTCATCATCGCTCTTCTCTTCGTAATCTCCGTCATCGTGGGAATCGTAATCGACCTCACACCCCTCGCACGGTGGCTTGCAATTTAATAAAGCAAAAAAAACTCATATAAGGGAGAGACTGCGCAGGTAGACTCTCCCTTGACTTTTTGTTTGGATTGTGATATGATAGATGCGACAAGTCGGGATTTATCGGTATTATTGGAGATGTAAAATATGGAATATGGAATATGTATTTGAATTTTTATTAGAGTTATTGCTTGAAGGCGGTATTGAAATCGGTAAAAGCAGTAAAACACCTGAATATATCAGATACCCATTATTTGTAATAATATCTTTATTCTTTATTGCAGTTATTGGACTTATATTTTTTGTAGGTATCTTGTCATTAAAAGAAAATATACTTTTGGGAATACTTTTAATATTAATTGGATTATTTATGTTTATAATGAGTGTTGTAAAACTTAGAAAGACATATTTAACGATAGTAAATAAAAAGTAAAGCATAAATTCCGATTTATCTTCCAAAGTGTGCCTTACTCACACCCGACAGATATACATAAAATAACGGTAGAGAATGTTTGTTTCTCTACCGTTGTTTTTTGTCAGTGAAAATTTTGCTTTGTTTCTTACGCCTTATGATGAGGCGGCGCGTAGGTCGAGGAGAGCTTGAGCGTTCCTCTGCCAGCGTTTACGATATTGTGCCACGTGCCTGCGGGAATGAAAATAACGTCGCCTTCGTACATTCTGCCCCTCTCTTTAAGGCAGTCGGCGCGCTCACCTACGAGCGCAACTGCACAGCCGTGCTCAATTCTGATATACTGGTCGGTGTCCTCGTGGAGCTCCGTGCCTATCTCGTCGCCGCGTCCGATGCTCATAAGCGTCGTTTGCAAATGTCCGCCCGTCCACAAAATCGTGCGGAAGGCGTTGTTTCTGTATGCGAGCTTTTCAATATTGTACATCTCTACCTTTGGCTTGCGGCCGTTGCGGTCATTCGGATATCTCATGTCGTTGTCGTTGCAGTTTGGAGTGCGGTGCTCGCCCGCCCTCATATTCTCACGCTCGACAAGCTCGTTTACCGTACTTATATCCATGCCGAGTCTTCCCTGCCTCTCGCGCTCGCGGCGGGCGGTATTTTGTGTTATATGTCTGTTCATAGAATTGTTATCCATACCTATCTCCTTTAATTTCGCTGTTATCAATATATGCACGAAATAAAAAATCGCTCCTGTAAGGAGCGATTTTTTATGTAATAATTCAATGATTATTTTTTGAATACGGAGAAGAGGTCGTCGAAATCGAGGTCCTCGTCCTCTTTTACGGGCTCTGCCTTGGGAGCAACCTTTGCTGCGGGAGCTTTCTTTTCAACTGTTTCTTCCTTAGAAGCGAGCTCGTTTGCCTGACCCTCAAATCTCTTTTCAAATCCGGTTGCGATGATTGTAATTCTCATCTCGTCCTCAATCTCAGGGTCGAATGCAACACCCCAGATAACGTTCGCATCGGGATTAGCTTCGTTTGCAATCATAGTAGAAGCAACGGTTACGTCCTCAAGTCCTACGTCGGGAGAAGCAGTAATGCTGATGATAACTCCGGACGCACCCTTGATGGAAGTTTCAAGAAGAGGACTTGAGATAGCAGCCTTAGCCGCAAGCTCTGCTTTGTCCTTACCCGTTGCGCTTCCCACACCCATGTGTGCATAACCTGCATCTTTCATTACGGATGTTACGTCTGCAAAGTCAAGGTTGATAAACGCTGAAACATTGATAAGCTCGGAAATGCTCTGTACACCGCGGCGAAGAACGTCGTCAGCGGCTGCGAAAGCGTTTGCGAGAGTGATACGGGAGTCGCTTGTTTGTTTAAGTCTTTCGTTGGGGATTACTACGAGAGCGTCAACGTAAGAGGAAAGAGCAGCGATGCCGTCCTCAGCCTGATTCATTCTTCTCGTGCCCTCAAATGCGAAGGGCTTCGTTACGATAGCAACCGTAAGAATGTCCATCTCTCTTGCAATTCTTGCAACTACGGGAGCTGCTCCCGTGCCTGTACCGCCGCCCATTCCGGCAGTGATAAAGCACATATCTGCACCCTTGAGAAGAGCTTTGATATCGTCAACGGATTCCTCAGCAGAGCGTGTACCGATAACGGGGTTTGCACCTGCGCCGAAGCCCTTTGTTACCTTTTCACCGATAACGAGCTGAACGGACGCGTCGCTTCTGCGAAGAGCCTGTCTGTCTGTATTGATAGCAATAAATTCAACGCCTTTAATATTAGTATTAATCATACGGTTTACGGCATTGTTACCGCCGCCGCCGACACCGATAACCTTAATATTAACGCCGCTGCCATTAGTTTCGTCATGTTCGAAAATCATTATTATATCCTCCAACTTTTGCAAAATGAAATATATTGTTCGTCCATATGTATATAATAATATATTTTTACAATAAAAGCAAGAGTTTTTTTCGTTTTTTTAATAAAAATAATAGATTTTTTCTCATCTTTGGCAAAAATCGAACTCTTTACGTATATCTTCTTTGCCTATGTACCTCACAAAAACTCTTTTTCTGTCGGTTGAATCTACCACGGAGCATTCATTCCGCTTAAAGCTGTCCGAGAGACACACTCTGTAAGAGGTTGAGAGCTTTTCGTCGATATCCGACATAGCGCCGAGAACGAATTTGTATTTTTTGCCCGCAATAAAATAAAGGTCGTATTTATTCTGTACGCTGATTATGTTGAGGTACTGAAAAAATCCGTTTTTCCTTATATGGTAAATAAGCTCCCTCGCAGTTTCCATCTCCTCGCCCATGCACCGCTCGCCGACCTCGCCCGAAATACGCTCCGAGGTGTCTATAAAAATTCCCGAAAACGAATCGTACGCAGGCGCGCCGTCTTTTATTTCAAGAATTTCGAAATTCTCGCCGAGATACGCAAATCCGCGCTCGTGACACACGAGATATATCTCGCCGTGCTCCTCGATTTCTATTTTGACTCTGTTCGGAAAATAGGTGTGCACGCGGACGCTTTTAAGGTACGGAAACGCAGAGAGCAATCGGTTTTCCGCGCCTTCCTTGTCCACGTAATAAAGCCTGTCTCCGAGCTCTATATCCGACCTTTCAATCACCTCGGAATAGGAGTATCTGCTCTCTCCCTCAACTTCAATTACCGTTACAGGAAAGAACAGAAGCATAAATGCAACCGTCAGCGAAGCGACGAATATAAGCAAAAGCGCGATAAGGGCGATAAAAACCGCCCTGCTCGCCAATTTATGCTCTTTTTCGCGTTCCATGCTAAAACCGTTGCCGTTCATAAAAATTACCGTTTTTTGTCCTTGACAAGCGCAATCATCTCATCGTAGATGAGCTTATTAGCGTCGGTGTTTGCGAACTTTGTTACGTTCTTTGCCAGACGCTCCCTCTTTGCGCCGTCCTCAATAAGCGAAATCATCTCGTTTTCAAAAACCTCGTCGTTGAGGTAGTCCTCTTCAAGAAGCACTACCGCGTCTGCGTCCGCGAGGACCTTGGCGTTTTTGTACTGATGATTGTCAACCACATTGGGCGAAGGTATCATCACGCAGGCACGGCCTGCTATGGCAATTTCCGAAATGCTGACCGCTCCCGCACGGGAGATAACGATATCTGCGGCGCTCATTCTCGTCGGCATATCGTTAATGTACTCGACAAGCCTCAGATTAGTACAGCGGTCAAGTCCCGCCTCGGCAAATTTCTTTGTAAATTCTTCAAAATATCCTTTTCCCGTCGCGTGGTGGTGAATGAGCTTTTCGTTGCCCTTGACTGTGTTTTTCATAAACGAGAGCACCGTTTCATTGACCTTCTGCGCGCCGAGGCTTCCGCCGAATGAAAGAATATAAATTTTATCGTCGGCAATTCCGAGCTTAGCTCTCGCTTCCTTGTAGCCGATAACGCCGAATCCGCTTCTCGTCGGATTTCCCACACAAACTGCGTTTTCGGGGTTTTTGATGTATTTTTTCGTGTCCTCAAAGTTTACTAAGATTTTATCCATCTTGCCCTGAAGCGTCTTTATCGCAAGACCGGGGCGGGCGTTGGATTCGTGTACCATCGCGGGAATGCCCATGTCAGCCGCTACTTTGAGAGCAGGCCAGCAGACGTAGCCGCCCGTACCGATAACTACGTCGGGCTTAAAGCTTTTGATTATTTTTTTAGCCTCAAACTGACTCGTTATCATAAGACCGAGCGCCTTTATATTCTTAGGGGAAAGCGAGCGCGATATGCCCATAATATTTACGTAGTGAATATCGTAGCCCGCTTCTCTTACGAGCCTGCTTTCAAGCCCGCGCTCTGTTCCGACAAATTCGATAACCGCATCGGGAATATTGGTTTTTATGGTGTTGGCTATGGCAATAGCGGGATTTATATGTCCTGCAGTGCCCCCGCCCGTCATTAATACTCTCATATTTTCTTCCTTTCTCTTATCTTTTCTTTACCGTGCTGAATCTCGAAACGGACAGAATTATGCCCATTTCAAAAATTTGAAGCGCAAGCGATGTACCTCCCGAGCTGAAAAACGGGAGCGAAATGCCCGTGTTGGGCATTGAATTGGTAACGACTGCGATATTGAGTATCGTTTGAAGCGCTACCTTAAAGGTCAGTCCGAACACAAGCAGCGACGTGTACTTGTCGGGCGCGTGTGCGGCTATCTTAAAGCCCCTGATAACTAAGAGCGCGAACATTATAATAACGAACGCCGCGCCGAAAAAGCCGAGCTCCTCGCATATAATGGTGAATACAAAGTCGTTCTGAGGCTGTGAAACGTAACCGTATTTTTGACGGCTGTTTCCGAGTCCAACGCCGAATATTCCGCCCGAGCCTATCGCGTAAAGTCCTTGAAGAGTCTGCCACGCCGAGCCGAGCGGGTCAACCTTGTCGATATTGAGCCACGTGTTGACTCTCTCCTGCGCGTATGACGAAACGAGTATAAGCAAGCAACCCGCTACGGCTACCGTGCCGATAATGAGAAATATCCACTTCATTCTCGTACCGCCCATAAACATAACGGAAATGCCTATCATTCCGATTATCATAAGTCCCGAAATGTGCTTTTCAAGCGCCACGAGCAGACAGACAAAGCCGAAAATAAGTGCGGGATAAAGCACTCCGTACTTAAAGTCGGTTTTTGTATCCTTGGCACATGTTATCTGCTTGTCGTACTTCGACATGTAAAATGCGAGCATCATTACGACCGCCATTTTGGCTATTTCCGACGGTTGAACGGTGATAAATCCGAGGTCGAGCCACCTCTGTGCTCCGCCGCCGTCCTTTCCCAAAACGGGAACGAGCATAAGAAGCAAAATCGAGCCGATATACGCCACCGTTCCAAAGCATTTCCAGAACCACGGACGCGCATACATTACAAACGGCACGGTAATTGCCACCGCCGCCAGAGCGAATATTATGTAACGGACAATAAAATAGGAGCTGTCGTCGTATTTCTGCTCAGCATAAACATAGCTTGCACTGTATGACATGACCGCTCCAAAGCAAAGCAGAACGATTACGTACACAAGGAAGCGCGTGTCCACGCCGTTTCTGTAAATAACCGTTCGCTCCGTCCCGTCCTCACGGGTTTTTGAGTCGGGCATGACGGCACGCGCAAAAGCCTCGTCGGCTCTGTACCTGTCCTCACGCCTTTTCTCCATATATTCATTTATCTTTTCTTTTGCTTTTTTATTCTTGGGAGCACCTTGGTTATTTGCGATTTTTTTATTTTCCATAACCCTGCCTCCCTTGTTTCTAAATTATGCCGAAATATGCGACGGCGCAAAATACGAGCGTAACAAGTGAAAATACCGTAACAATCTTTACTTCGCTCCAACCGCATTTTTCAAAGTGATGATGAATGGGCGCCATTTTGAACACCCGTATCTTTCTTCCCGAAAGCTTATAAACGCCGACCTGAATAATGTCGGATGCCGCTTCGGCGAGATATATTATTCCCACAAGAAAGATTATCATGGGCTCGTCGAGCATGAAGGTAGCTCCGACTACAAGACCGCCTAGAAACAGCGAGCCGGTGTCCCCCATAAATACTCTTGCAGGATAGAAATTGTATACAAGGAAGCCCACCGTCGCGCCTATAAGGGACGCGCCCACGAGGGCAAGCATTCTCATTTCAAGCGTAAATGCCACGATACTGAAAAATCCACCGACAACGAGCGTTACACTGCTCGCAAGACCGTCGATGCCGTCAGTAAGGTTTACGCTGTTTACAAATCCGATGATAAGCACGAATGCGAACACGTAGTAGAACGCTCCGAGCTCAAGAGTGACGCTTGTAAAAGGGATATGAAGAGCGGTGTTGATATTGTCCGTTAAGGACATAGCAACGAGATATATTATTGCTGCGAGGGACTGAAGAACTATCTTCTGCTTTGCACTGAAGCCCTCATTCTGCTTTTTGACGAGCTTCGTGTAATCGTCAAAAAAGCCTATCATGCCGTTAAGTGTTGCAAGACCGAGCGCAAGAGAAAGAGGAATAAGCTCGCGCGCTTTGCCCTCGCTTGCAATTATTATAGCCATAATCGCCAAAACTGCCAATATTGCCATAATAAAGCAGATGCCGCCCATAGTGGGAGTACCTGCTTTATTCTTGTGCCAACGCGGCCCTATCTCGAGTATTCTCTGACCGACCTTGTGGCTTTTCAGTATGGGGATTATGAGCCTTTCAAGAACTACCGTGATAAGAAATACCGCAAGCGCGACTGAAATAAACTCTATAATCATTTTTATTTACCTTTTTGCCTTATGCAAGTTGAGCCTTAACATAGTTAAGTACGTTTTCCGCTTTAAGCGCACGGCTTGCCTTAACGAGAAGCACGTCGCCCTCACGAAGCATGGAAAGAAGCTTCTTTGCTGCGAGCTCTGCGTCAGCGGTGGGATTTCTGAATATCTGCTTTTCGCTCATACCGTTTTTAACTGCACCGTCTGCGAGATTTTCGGAGAGCGCGCCGTAAGTAAAGAGGAAATCTGCGTGCTTTTCTGCAAGATACGAGCCAACGCCTGCATGAAGCTTCGCCGTCGTATCGCCGAGCTCCCTCATATCGCCGAGAAGCGCTATCATTCTGCCGCCGCGTGCCTTTGCGGTTTCGCCGAGCACGTTGATAGCGGCGCTCATCGACTCGGGGCTTGCGTTGTAGCAGTCCTCGATAACGGTGATACCGCCGAGCGTGTATATGTTCTGACGCATGGCAACTGCCTTGTAAGCGAGAAGTCCCTCTCTAATATCCGCCTCGCGCATATCCATATTAAGTCCTACGCTGAAAGCTACCATAGCGTTGTAAACATTGTGTGCGCCGGGAATGTTAATCTCAATATCCTTATAGCTTCCGTCAGGTGTTCTCATATCGAATACAAGACCTGTCTCGGTGCTTCTTATATTGCTTGCAAAATAATCACATTCCTCGTTTTTCTGCCCAAAGTAGAGAGTCGTGTATCTGTCGGACTCATGTCCGAGAAGAAGGGGCTCATCGCCGTTAAGGAAGAGCGTACCGCCGTCCCGAAGTCCTGCGACTATCTCCATTTTCGCACGGCAAATATTCTCTCTTGAACCGAGGGCTTCAAGGTGGGAAGAGCCGATATTCGTTACTATCGCAACGTCCGGCTTTGCAGTTTGGCTCATATATTCTATTTCGCCAAGACCGCCCATACCCATTTCAAATACTGCACAGTCGTTCTTTTGAGAAAGCTCGAGCATACTCATGGGCATACCTATGGTGGAGTTGAAATTGCCGGCTGTTTTGTAAAGCTTATACTTTCTGTCAAGAACCGAGGAGATAAATTCCTTGGTCGTAGTTTTGCCTACGGAGCCCGTTACGGCAACGGTCTTTATATCGACCTGAGTCTTTACGTACTCGGCAATAGCGCGGATTGCTCTTACGGAGTCCTTAACGATGATTACGGCTACGCCTTTAACGTCAAGGGGTAATCTCTCTGCAATCACGCAACGGCAGCCTGCTTTTACGACGTTCTGAATATAGGAATGTCCGTCAACGCGCTCACCGCGAATAGCGATGAACATAGAGGTATTGTCAGCTTCGCGTGAATCGGTGCAAACCGTTTCAAAAAGCACTTTGTTCTCACAGCCGATGCTGTAAAGCGTGCCGTCGCAGATTTGTGCTACTTTGTCGGCAGTCATTCTTCCGAGCCCGAGTTTAATCTTCATAAGCTATACCTCCTTTTCCTGATTCTTATTCCAAAAATACTTATTATATGCTTCCTTGGCAATCGCACCCTCGTCAAAGGGCACTCTGCCGCTCTTGTTTATCTCGTAATTTTCGTGCCCCTTTCCGCAAAGCAGGATAATGTCCCCCGCTTTCGCCGACGCAAAGGCGTATTCTATAGCAAGTGTCCTTTTCGGTATGACGGCGTAATTTTCTCTTTCGCCTACACCTCGCAATATGTCGTTTATAATTGAGTTCGGGCTCTCACCTCTGGGGTTGTCGCTCGTAATGATACACTCATCGGCTTCCCTTACTGCTATCTCGCCCATTATTTTTCTCTTTTCTTTTTCGCGCTCACCGCCGCAGCCGAAAAGCACGATAACTCTTCCGCCGCCCTTCATCGCGTTTGCTGTGTCAAGCGTCTTTTGCAGGGCGTCGGGCGTGTGCGCGTAATCTATATACGCTCTTATCGGACTCGGCACAGAGAGGTCGATTTTCTCAAATCTTCCCCTCACCCCGCGAAATGTTTCAAAGGCTTTTTGAATATCCGCGTCCTCAAATCCGATGGCAAGCGCGCAAGCCGAGGCTTGCAGGCTGTTCATCACCGAAAAGCCTCCGGGGACGGGGCATTTTATCTTAAAATCGGAAAATCCGCTCCTCAACTCGTATTCATTCGAGCCGTCGTCAAGCACTTTTATGCTTTCCGCCGAAAAATCGGATTTGCCGACTTGCGAACAGGTCAAAATCTCACACGGAGCAAGATTTTTAATTCTTTTTCCGTAGCTGTCATCAATATTTATTATTCCAAGCTTTGCACTGTCGAAAACAGATAATTTCGACTTGAAATAATCTTCCATATCACAATGGAAATCGAGGTGGTCCTCGGTTAAATTGGTAAAAATCGCAATTTCAAATTTTATCGGAGCGAGCTTTTTGAGCTTTAAGGCGTGCGAGCTCGTTTCCATAACGACGTACTGCACACCCGCGTCCGATATCCTTCGGAGCATTGGATACAGCTCCTCGGGATCGGGCGTTGTGAAATTTGCCGAGGTCGCATCGGTTTTCGGAGAAAAGGACGAACAATTCAGAGTTCCGATGACCTCGCAAGGTATTTTCTTAGTTTCAAAAATATGTTTTATCATAACCGATACGCTCGTTTTTCCGTTCGTACCCGTTACTGCTATAAGTTTAAGTTCTTTCGCGGGCTCACCGCAAATGACATTCATCAAGTTTGCAAGCGCTTCCCTTGTATCGCGGACCGTAACGGAGCGCGGACACTCATATTTCTTGTTTTCGATGACCACCGCCGCAGCGCCGTTTATAAACGCTTCGTCAATGTATCGGTGTCCGTCGTGTCTAATCCCCGAAAGGCACACGAAAAGGTTGCCTGCCCTGACTTTTTTTGAATTTGAGGTAATACCCGTTATCTCCGTGTCTGCAAGAGATGGGGTACATTTTATTTTCGTTTTGAGACAGAGTTCGGAAAGCTTCATAAAATCTCCTTGATTTGAGTATTTTATTTGAACTTCCTATTCCTCTTAACTAATCGTCTTTATCTAAATATCTGAACGTTACCGTCACCACCGTTCCGGGAGAAACTTTGGTGCCGGGGGCTATTGACTGCTCTATTACGACAGCGCCCGCGCCCGAGATGTAATTGTCCGTTCCCTCGATGCGAATGTTCAGCTTTGCGTTGGCGAGAATCTGATTTGCCGCAAACGCGCCCTTTCCCACAAGGTCGGGAACGGTTACCGTAAGCTCCTCTTCGGCGTCGCCCGTGTAGAGCGTGATAACCTTATTCGTTCTGTCTATCTCGGCGTTTCCTCTCGGAATTTGGTTAGTAACGTACTTGCCGTCGCCCTTTACGATGACCTCGTACTCGTAACCCTCAGCCGCAAGGACTGCCTCTTCAAGCGTAAGTCCCGTAAGATACGGAACTCTCACGCTGTTGTCAGCGGAAATGTCTTTTTCAACTCCGATATATGGGAGAACATTTTCAAGAAAGCTTCCCATATAAGGTGCCGCAATAACGCTTCCGTAAAGTATACCTCTGCTCGGCTCGTCAACCATAATGAGCACCGCTATCTGCGGGTCGTCCGCAGGAGCGAAAGCCACGCAGGAGCAAATGTACGGCTCAACGTTGTCAACTCTTATCTCGCTTCCCTTTTTCTCACTCGTACCGGTCTTTGCCGCTATCTTGTAGCCCGCAACGTATACGTTTTTAGCACCGCCGTCGCCCGATACGCCTTCTTCGAGAATGGTCGCAAGCGTATCACAGACTTCCTTGCTGACTACCTGTCTTTTTGCCTCGGTGGAGTGGCTGTACGTAACGTTTCCGTCCTTATCCGTAATCTCCTCTACGAGATAGGGTTCGAGCAAATAACCGCCGTTTGCCACGGCAGCTATCGCCATAATGTGCTGAATCGGGGTTATGTTGAAGTTCTGACCGAAAGCGTAAATGGAAAGGTCAAGAGCCGTCATATCGTTTTGAGTTTTTATAACACTGTTTCCCTCGCCCGGCAGGTCGATGCCCGTCTTTTCAAGATAGCCGAAGGATTTGAAATAATCGTAAAACGTGTCAATTCCGAGACGCTCGCCGATTGTCATAAACCAGACATTGCACGACTGAACGAGCCCTTGCGCGAATGTGAGCAGTCCGTGTCCCTGCGTTTTATGACAGTGTATCGTGTGCCCGAAGAGGTGGAGCGAACCACCGCAATACACGCTGTCGCCCTCAAGCTTTACCTTGTTTTCGGTAAGAGCCATGGACGATGTGATTACCTTAAAGGTCGAACCGGGAATATAGGAATCGGAAACCGCTTTGTTTCTCCACATATCGAGCAGGTATTTCTGCCTTGCTTCATCGTATTCATCCGTGCCCTCGGCAAATCCGTCCTCTTCGAGAAATGCCGAATAGTAATCGTTGAGCGCCCAAGGGTCGTTGAGGTCAAATCCGGGAACCGTCGCCATGGCGAGAATTGCACCCGTTTTGACGTTTACCACTATTCCGCATGCTCTGTTCTGCGCACCGCACTCGTTGACAGTCGCAAGGAGCTGTTCCTCAAGAGCACTCTGTATGTAGGTATCTATCGTTGTCGTAAGATTTCCGCCGTTCTCGGCGGGAATGTAGCTTTCATATTCATAGGGCATTTCGTTTCCGAAGGAGTCGCGGGCGGTAATATAGTAACCGTCCTTGCCGGCGAGCACCTCATTATAGTACGATTCGATGCCGTAAATACCGTCGCCGTCGACGTTGGTAAATCCGATAATGCCGGAGGCGAGCGTTGAGTTTGGATAATATCTCGTGCTCGTCGCTTGAAGATATATCATATTGTGATAGCCCTTTTCTTCAATAAAGGCTCTCACCTCGTCCGCCTTTTCGTCCATAACGTTCTTCGCTATGGTGCGGTCGAGATATTTGGTGTAAGTAGTCTGCTTTAAGACCGTTTCATAATCGAGCGAAAGAATTTCGGAAAGTCCCCGTGCTATATCCTCCGCGTAGTTAATCTTCTCACCGCTCTTCTCGGCGTCCTGCTGATTGCTCTTAATTGACGAGGGGGAGATGAAAACTCTGTACGTCGTTATGTTGGTCGCTAATATATTTCCGTTTTTGTCGTATATAATGCCTCGCTCCGCCTTTACCGAGGACTGCGTGGTAATCTGGTCCATTACTTTTGACAGATATCTGTCAAAATCAACCGTCTGTATCCAGAATATTCTGCCGAGCAGTATTGCGAAAATAAGCAATATGCCGACGAGCAAAATAGTTGCGCGTTTCAGTCTTTCGCGGCTTACGTGCTCACTCATCTGTTTTCACACTCTCCTTCTTTTTAGAAAAATAAACGGTGAGAGCCGGATCCAAGCAAATGGGCCGTTGCTTTTGCTCCGTGCCGTCGGTCTAACCTCCACGAAAGACCTGCGACTTGCTCTTCACCGTTTTTCAAGTGTGGCAAATGGAATGCTCACCCTCTCCAAATCATTATGCGGATTGGGTGTTTTTTATGATTTTTCGCACTTATTTTAAGTTGCCGAAAAACCACTTTATGAGGGTTGAAAGCGAGAAGCTGTCGCTCTTTGTACTTTCAACACTGTCTGTTTTGTTGCTGTTTATGTATTGGGCACTGATATGCTCTTTTGAAATCATACCGTGCTCGTTTGCGTATATCTCAATGTCGGCAGAAGCGTTTTTGCGCTCCAACTCGTCCTCGAGCTCCGAAATCTGAACGTCAAGCTTTGAAATCATGTTTTCAAGCTCACTCTGTTCTCTTTTTGCAGAGCCGAGAAGCACCGCGCTTCCCACAATCAAAAGCAAGGACACGGCGATTACGAGTATTGCGAAAATTACGTCCTTAGGAAGCTTCGTGGGAGTTCCCTGCACTACCTTCTCTCTGTGTCTTTCTTCAAGCGGTATCCAAGTCTTTGCCGCTTCCTTGGCTGCCTCTTTGAATTTTGATGGGTTTTCGCTCTTTGGATTTGGCTTTGCGTTTGCTTTTGGCATTGGCATTTTTCTATCTGCTCCTTTCCCATTTTTGACTCCGGGAGCCGTGCTCTTTGCCTTATCGCTTGGTAATTGCGTTTTCTTGCTTTCCGCTTGTCTTTTTGTCTGTGCTTTTGTTTTTTTGTATCTGTCCTCTTCAATCTTGTTCAACACCATTATGCTGTCAAGCTCGACGTTGGCTTCGGGTATGTACTGACGCTTTGCTCTGTACCGATTTGCAAAATCGTGCTCCGTCATGTACGCGCCCTTGCCTGAGGCTCCGTTTTTGTATTTTTGAAGCTCGGAAAATTCGCCCGATGAAATCTTATAGGTCTTTGATGCTAAGCTTCTGCTTGCAAGCTCGCGCATTCTTTGCTCGGCAAATTCGGGGCTTCTGTCAAAGGTCTCGGTGCGATGCTCGTTTCTTCTGTGAAGTTCATCGAGCGCACCTTTGTCCTTGGCACCGTTTTGAACTTGTTTCATCGCAACATTACCTTTCTTTATATCTTTTCGGCAACTCTGAGCTTTGCGCTCTTTGAACGGGAGTTCGCAGCAAGCTCATCACTGCTCGGAAGTATCGGCTTTTTGGTCAGTATCTTAACTTTTGGTTTTTTACCGCACACGCAGACGGGAAAATCCTTCGGGCAGGTGCAACCGCTTGCAAGCGATGCAAAGGTCTGCTTGACTATTCTGTCCTCAAGCGAATGAAAAGTGATTATTACCACTCTTCCGCCGGGTCTTAACATATTGACTGCGTCGGTAATCGTAGGAGCTATTACGTCAAGCTCCTTGTTCACCTCAATTCTCACTGCCTGAAAGACTCGCTTTACGGAGTTCAGCTCCTCGCGTCTTGCAAACGGCGGAATCGAATTTTTAATTATTTCCGCAAGCTCGCCCGTACTCTTTATGGGTGTGCTCTCTCTTGCTTTGATTATTCCCGCGACAATCTTCGGTGCGAATCTCTCTTCGCCGAAATCGTAGATAATTTTTTTGAGTTCGTCCGCGGAATATTCGTTGATGACGTTGTAAGCGCTTCTTTGCGCTCTGTTGTCCATTCTCATATCGAGTGGCGCGTCCGCCATATACGAGAATCCTCTCTCCGCGGTATCGAGCTGATAGGACGAAACACCGAGGTCGAGAAGAAGTCCGTCGATAGCGTCGATGCCGAGACTCTCGCAGACCGATTTGATATTTGAAAAGTTATCTCTTACTATCCTGACTCTCTCGCCAAATGGAGAAAGTCTTTCGTTTATTACCCTTATCGCGTCTTCGTCCCGGTCAATGGCAACAAGAGTGCCGCCTTCAAGACGTTCAGCTATTTTTGAGGAGTGTCCGGCACCTCCACAAGTGCCGTCAACGTACACTCCGTCGGGTTTTATATCAAGATTTTCAATGCACTCACCGAGGAGTACCGAAAAATGTGAAAATTCACTCATACGCGAAGATTAAAGACCGCATCTCTCAAGAGCAGCACGCATAGCTTCCATATCCTGAGTTTCAACCTTTTCTCTGTAAACGTCAGCCGCCCAGATTTCAGCGTAATCACCGCAACCGATGATAAGCGCTTCCTTTGTGATGGACGCGAATCGGAGCATTGCGGGTGTGAGAATGATTCTTCCCTGTCCGTCGGGGGAAACCTCAAAGGAGTTACCAACGAGATATCTGAGAACCGGTTCGGCGTCCTTTCTCGGAAGGAGCTTGATGGGCGCTATGTAGCGTTCCCACTCTGCCAAGGAATAGATTACAAGACAGTTATCTCTTATGCTCTGAGATACTACGAAGGTTTCGCCGAGCTCATCTCTGTATCTTGCGGGCACAAAAAGTCTGTTTTTTGCGTCAACGTTATGCGTATACTGGTTGGAAAGCATAAAATCTACTCCTTTCTGAAAATTTCAGGGTTGAAATTCAACATTTCTAAACACTTTGCGGAACTTTTCACCACAGCGTACCCCTATTATATACTACCGAATAAAAAATTGCAATACCTTTCACAAAAAAAGTAAAAAATATTTTATTAATTTTTTGAAGATATTTTATTAACTTTTTGTAAACATATCACTTTTTTAGGTCAAAAAAACGCAAAAAAACGCCAAAATCACAAGATTTTGGCGTTTTTTGTCTGTTCGGTTTTATTACTCTGCAAGCATACCTTGATATATGCCGTGCTCAAAGAGATATTTGTCAATATCGTTGATGACGGAAACCTTTTTGAGCGACCATAAGGGCGCTAAAAGTTCGTCGCGCATTCCGTCGCCCGTAAGGCGCGCAATTACCGTGTCTTTCGGTAAAAATTGCAGACTTTTTGCGACGGTTTCGATATATTTTTCCCTCTCCATAGGTATGTATTCCCCACTTTCGTACATTTCGGCGAGTTTTGTTCCCCGCAAAACGTGCAAAAGGTGTATTTTTACCATGTCGGGACGGAGCTTTGCCACACTTTTCACACTTTCGAGCATCATCTGCCCGTCCTCGCCCGGAAGACCGAAAATCAGATGAACGCAAATTTTTATCCTCGGGCAACGCTCCCGAAGCTTGTTATAACCCTCAATAAACTGCGCAAACGTGTGTCCGCGGTTGATAAAATTAGCAACCTCGTCGTTTACCGTCTGCAAACCGAGCTCCACCGTAAGGTCAACGCGCTCGGAAAGGTCGGCAAGATACCCCACGACGTCGTCGGGCAGGCAGTCCGCACGCGTAGCTACGTTCATCGCAACGACGCCCTCGCACAGAAGTGCTTCCTCAAATTTTTCCTTGATTTTTTCAAGTGGCGCGTAGGTGTTCGTACGCGCCTGAAAATACGGAATACAGCGCTCGGTGCTCCATTTTGAAGCGAGTTTATTGCGCGTGAGCTCGTACTGCTCCTTTATCGGGAGCGCAGGACTCTCGGCAAAATCTCCGCTTCCCCTGCCCGAGCAGTAGATACAGCCGCCGTATGCACATCTTCCGTCGAGGTTTGGGCACGAAAAGCCCGCATCAAGAGGAATTTTGGCGCATTTTCCGCCGTACGTCTTTTTGAGGTAGTAGTCGTAGGTGTAGTACCTTTTATTACTGTCGCTATTGCTAAAAGGGTTTATTTCGCTTTGTTTTTTCGTCTTATCCATCAGATTATGACGTGCTTTGGAATACCGTGCTCGTACTCAACGTCAAGCTCGCCCTGAATGAGCGGAAGAAGATAGCGCGCGCATTCTTCGGTAACGGAATTTCCGCGCTCGTTGATGAAGTGTGCGGGAACACCCTTGACTTTGTTTGCTATCTCGCTGACATCCTTGTGCGAAATCTTTACTGCATAGGGCTCGTCGCTTACGCGCTCAACGGTCATCATCTCTCGGCTGACGCCCTCGACAGCCGCCTTGACGGCGCTTCTTCCGACGAGAACGGACTCCTCAATGTCGGTTCTTGAAGCGATATGCGAAGCGCATCTCTGGGGCAAATTGAGTTCAATAGAGCGCACCTTACAGCCGAGCTCGGCTTTTATTGCCATTTCAAGTGCCTTGCCCGTGCCCGAGAGTTGCTTATGACCGAAAACGTCGGTGCTTGAAATTCCAAAGCCCTCGCAAACGTACACGCCATCTGCGTCCCTTATTCCCTCGGAAACCGCTACGACGACATTGGGGTGGCGTTCAATGCACGCGCGCAAGTCGGCAAAAAATTCATCTTTATTAAACGCTCTTTCGGGAAGATAGATAAGGTCGGGGACTTCTCTGCCGACAGCCTTACCGATGCCTGCCGACGCCGTGAGCCAGCCCGCGTCCCTGCCCATTATCTCAACCACCGTAACCGCCTTCGTGGTATATACCGCGCAGTCGCGGATTATCTCGGATACAGTGGTGGCAATATACTTTGCCGCAGAGGCAAAGCCCGGAGTATGGTCGGTGCCGACGAGATCGTTGTCAATAGTCTTGGGCACACCGATAATACGCATTTCATAGTCGTGATTTTTGGTGTACTCCGAGAGCTTTGCGACGGTGTCCATTGAGTCGTTTCCGCCGATATAGAAAAAGTATCTTATGTCGTATTTTTTGAATATGGATATAAGTTTTTCGTAGGTTTCGGCGCCCTCCTCGATTCCCGGGAGCTTTTTACGGCAGGAGCCGAGAGCCGCCGCGGGAGTCTGTTCGAGAATTTTTATCTTCTCTCTGTCAGCGAAAAGCTCCGAGAGATTGACGATTCTCTCGTCGAGCAGTCCTTCAACTCCGTTTCTCATTCCGTAAAGCGTACCGATAGAGCCGCCGTGCTCGCCGTCGAGCACACCGAGAATAACGCCCGCAAGCGTTGCGTTTATTGCACAGGTCGGCCCGCCCGACTGCCCTACTATTGCGTTTCCAATAAGTTTTTTCATGATTTTTACCTACTAATCAATTATAAATTATTAATTATTTCAAAAATCCGTTTACAATCTGCTCCTCAGCCTCTGCCTCGGTAAGTCCCAAGGTCATAAGCTTGATTATCTGCTCGCCCGCGATTTTGCCTATCGCAGCCTCGTGAATGAGAGATGCGTTGATATCGTTTGCGGTTATCTCGGGAATAGCCTTTACGCTCGCGCTGTCCATAATTATGGCGTCGCACTCGGTGTGTCCGTAGCAGGCGTTGTTTCCGTTTATTTTCGAGAGGAAGGTCTGGGTTGAGTTCTCCTTTGCGACGGAGCGGGAAATTACATTTGTGCTTGAACCCTCGCCGTCAAGGTCAACGTTGAATACGGTCTCGGCGTGCTGTTTGCCGTGCGTCATAATTTTTTCCTTGATAACGAGAGTCGCGTCCTTGCCGAGCTTTGCACGCGTGTCGCGGTAGGTAGAGTCAATTCCCTTTATCTGCGTAGTTTCCATTTCGAGATAACCGCCTTCGTCGATTTCAATAATCGTCGTGGGGTTCATAATATTTCCGCCCTCGCCCTCTTCTTCGCCGTAGTGGCGCTCGACGTATCTTACTCTCGCACCCTTTCCGACGTGGAAGGAGTGAATGCCGTCGTGTGAAGAATCCTGGTCGCCGCAGTTGTGAATACCGCAACCTGCGATAATGGTAACGTCAGCGCCCTCTCCGATATAGAAATCGTTGTAAACCAAATCTTTAAGGCCGCTTTCGCTGATGATTACGGGAATGTGAACGCTCTCTTTTTTCGTTCCCTCTTTGATGAATATATCAATGCCCGGCTTGTCCGTCTTTGTAACTATGTCTATATTGGCAGTAGTTCTTCTGCCCGCGCCGGCGCCGTTTTCACGGATATTGTACGCTCCCTCGGGGACGGTGTGAAGGTCGGCTACCTGCAAAAGCAAATTTTTCTTAATTGCGTCCATAGCGTCCTCCTTAAATCGTTTCGGTGAGCACCGAGCAAGGCGCTCCCGAGCCCAAAACAGAGGGCATTATCTGCTCTTTCGTTCCGCTCTCGCGGATTTCCCCGTCGGCTATTACGATTATTCTGTCTGCGATATTGAGTATTCTCTCCTGATGGGAGATAATCATAATAGAGCCCTGAGTCTTTTCGTACATTCTCTCAAAAACCTTGATGAGATTGTTAAAGCTCCAAAGGTCGATTCCCGCCTCGGGCTCGTCAAATACGGAGAGCTTGGTTCCGCGTGCGATTATAAGAGCTATCTCTATTCTTTTAAGCTCACCGCCCGACAGGGACGCATTGACCTCTCTGCCTATATAGTCGCGCGCGCAAAGTCCTACCTCGGAAAGATAACTGCACGCCTCGCTTATACTAATCTGTCTGCCCGAGGCAAGCGTGATAAGGTCCTTGACGGTAAGCCCCTTAAATCTTACGGGCTGTTGGAAAGCAAAGCTCACTCCGCGTTTTGCTCTGTCGGTTATCGACATATTCGTAATGTCCTCGCCGTCAAAAACAATCTGTCCCGACGTGGGCGTGTAGATACCCGCAATAATCTTTGCAAGCGTAGATTTACCGCCGCCGTTTGGACCCGTAATAGCCACGAAACGCTCGTTTACGGTCAAATCGATATTTTTAAGAATTTCCTTGTCCTTGCCGTCCTCGTCCTTGACGGTATAGGACACATTTCTCAGTTCAAGCATTATTTCTCCTTATAAACCGTTGTGTCTGAATATTATTTTGCATATCTTTTATTATTATATCACATTTATCCGCTTTTTGCAAGCAAAATTTTTATATGGTGCGCTCTTGTGTGCAATATTTATTATATCAACAAAAATTGAGATAACTCTATTGACAAATGAGCACTTTTTTGCTAAAATAAACACAAGGCAAATGGATAATTTGTCCTGCATTTAAGATTGAAGGAGATAAACTATGAAAAGAACAATCAAACTCGTAGCAGTATTTATGATTATCGCTACTCTCGCGCTTTCTCTCGTTTCCTGCGGTAAGATGCTCAGTGGAACGTACACCTACGTTCTTACCGAAGAAAACAAAACGACCTATGAATTTTCAGGCAATAAATTCACAAGAACGGTAACAATCGGCGGTTTTGGTTTTGAAAAGTCCACATCGGTTGAAGGAACTTACAAAATCGAAGAGGACCAGGACAAAGCTGACGCTCTCGTAATCATTCTCACATACGAGAAGGACGGCGAGGAAACTTCCGAAACACATTCTTTCGTTGAAGGCGAAGAGAACGGAACGAAGTATATTAAAATCGACGGATATCAGTTTAACAAAGTAAAATAATCAATTTCATAAAAAGGGGCTGTCTCAAATGCAAATTTTAGAGCATTTGAGGCAGCTCTTTCTGTATAATTTGAGCCACAAGGAAACAGAGAAAGAAAAAAACTCAAAATGAGGCAAAAAAGAGTACGAGAAAAAGAGGATCGTGAAAATCCTTATTTTTGAGATGGTATTTAATTGTGGAGAATTATGCTAAGAGGGGTTCAA
Organism: Eubacteriales bacterium; assembly: GCA_051867875.1. Lineage (GTDB taxonomy): Bacteria > Bacillota > Clostridia > Oscillospirales > CAG-272 > RGIG4608. The sequence continues at coordinate 109 of JBJDZG010000015.1, read as the reverse complement.
TGGGAACAAATCAAGCCCAATTCGCCCTTTTTTCTTTCTGTTACAGAGCTTTTGTATGTTTAGTGCAAACGCAAGGAGGAAAAATTGAGTTTCTACATTCTTCTTTCCA
>JBJDZG010000014.1:0-62881 GCA_051867875.1 Eubacteriales bacterium | reverse complement strand
TTGGGCTATCTTTTTTCTTTTCCCCGGGGGGGTGCAGTTAAAACTTTAATCTGCCCCTTTATGCTATAATGTAATTGTAAATAATTTGTGAAAGGAGATATTTATCATTATGGCACTTTGCGAGAGCTGTGTGTACTACGATTACGACGAGGAGTACGGCGACAACGTCTGTACGGTAAATCTTGACGAGGACGATTATCTCCGCTTTTCCGAGAGCGAGGGCAAAAGGTGTCCGTATTATAAATACTACGACGAATATAAATCGGTTCACAAACAGATATGAAAAAGGACACTGTGCAGTGTCCTTTTTCATTTATTCAACCGACTTCTTAGCCGAGGTAAGTGTATTTTTGAGCAGCATTGTTATAGTCATAGGTCCGACGCCGCCCGGCACGGGGGTTATATAGGACGCCTTTTCCGAAACGCTTGCGAAATCGACGTCGCCCGTGAGCTTGCCCTCGGCGTTTCTGTTCATTCCGACGTCAATCACCGTAGCACCGTCCTTGACCATATCGCCCGTGATAAAATCGGCTTTGCCTATTGCGACCACGAGAATATCCGCGCGCCGGCATACTTCCCTCAAATCTTTCGTTTTAGAGTGGCATACCGTAACCGTTCCGTTCTCCGAAAGAAGAAGCATAGCCATGGGCTTACCGACGATATTTGACCTGCCCACAACCACGCACTCCTTGCCTGCTATTTCAATATTCGAGCGGTGGAGAAGCTCCATAATTCCCGCGGGCGTGCAGGGCAAAAAGAGCGGATCTCCGACAGTGATTTTCCCGACATTATAAGGGTGGAAGGCATCGACGTCCTTATCCTTTGAAATTCTGTGTATAACTCTCTCCCCGTCAAGATGCTTCGGGAGCGGGAGCTGTACCAAAATTCCGTGAATTTGCCCGTCCGCGTTGAGCTCGTCAATAAGCGCGTCAAGCTCGTTCTGCGAAGTGTTTTCGGGCAACTCGTAGACTTTTGAGTAAAAACCCACCTGCTCGCAGGCTTTCTTTTTGTTTCTCACATAGACCTGCGACGCGGGGTTCTCGCCGACGATTATTACCGCAAGTCCCGGCAAAATTCCCGTTTCTTTATGAAATTGTGCTGCTTCTTTGGCAATCTCCCCTCTTATTTCGGCAGAGATAGCCTTTCCGTCAATTATTTTAGCCATTGTCTTTTTCATCCTTGTTTCCTTCGGGAGTTTCTGCGGGTTCTTGGAATTCTGAATTTTCTGCAATATCGGCATTCTCAACGCTTTCAAGTGTTTCGGGAGTTTCCGCTGCCTTAGGAGCGGGAGCGCCTGCCGTCGCAAGAGAGGGCTGTGCGCCGTTTTTCTTTACGATAACGAGTCCGTAAACGATAAGAGCCGTAGCTACTGCGAAGAGCAAGAAGCCGAGAAGCTGGGAAACTCTGATACCCGTATCACCGAGATAAAGCGAGTCCGTGCGAAGTCCCTCGATAAACATTCTGCCGAAACCGTACCACGCGAAATAACAGAGCGCTACCTCTCCCTCAAATTTCTTTAATTTCTTATAGAACACGTTAATGAGCACAAAACCGAGCACATTCCAAAGAGATTCATAGAGGAACGTGGGGTGCACGTAGCACATTTGTGTCGTACCGAAATCAGCTACCGTATTGTTGGAGATAAGTCCCATTCGGAGAAAATATAGCGGGTGTCCCTCTTCCACGATTCCGCCGAACGCTTCACCGTTGAAAAAGTTGCCCCAACGTCCCATGGCCTGAGCGAGCATTACGCCGGGAGCGGCGCAGTCAAAGAGCGTACGCCAATTAATCTTCTTTATGAATTTGCACATTACGAATATGGTAAGAGCGCCTGCAATAACACCGCCGTAAATGGCAAGTCCGCCCGAACGGATGTCGAGAACGTCCCATATCGTCTTAAAACGGTCGGGCGTGAACGCCACGTAGTAAAGCCTTGCGCCGACGACACCGAAAAGAATCGTGAAAATTGCTATATCGGTAAGGTCGTCAAAGGATATATTGTTTTGGCGGCAACGGTAAGCACAATAGAGCAGTGCCATAACCATTCCGAGCGAAATCAGAACGCCGTACCACATTACGTGGAAGCTCTCGCCTATCGTGAATGCGACACTGTCAAGCGTTATCTCCCCGATGCCAAGACCGGGAAATGATACAACTACGTTTTTTAACATAAGTTTTTCCTCCGAAAAAAATTAATTGCTTTTTATTATGGAAATCGCAAAGCTGTCGTCGTCAAACGATTCCTCAAAGCATTCGCAGAGTTCTGCGAACGTTACGCTCTCGATTATCTTTCGATATTCAAATATATCCGCGCCCTCGAAAATGAAGTTAAGAAGCGAATTTGCGATATCGTCAACGCTGTCGAAATCACGGATAAATTCCGCCATCATCACGCGTTTGCATCTTATAAAGTCGCGCTCCGAAAGCCCCTCTCGCTTTGCTTTTTTAATGTACTCCCTGACCTTGGCGAGCACCTCGTGCGGAAAATCGCTCTCCGCATAGATTGAGTGGAACGCGGTATCCCTCGTGATTGAGTAGCCGTAGGTATAGGATTCGTTTATGAGTCCGCTCTCGAAAAGCCCGTTGTAGAGCTCACCCGCACGGGAAAAGAGAATCTCGTCGAGAATTGTAAGAAGCACGTCGCGGCGCAAGCGAGAAAGAGTGTCGCCGTCGGGCTTTTCGTCCTTTATGCCTATCTCGAAAACGGTCTGTGCCACGGGCATTATCCTCTCGATAACGGGCATCGCTACCCCCTTGCAGTACGGCACGTCGGGTAAAATCGGGGTCTGCTGCTCCTCTCTTTTCGGCAGTGCTTTATCGACAGTATTAATAATTTCTTCCGCATTCACATCACCGCAGACTACGAGCGCCATATTTGAATATCGGTAAAAGCTGCCGTAGCAGTCGTAAAGCGTCTTTGCGTCGATTTCACGTATGGTTTTTTCGGTTCCGAGCACGTCTTCCGAGAGTGCTCCTTTACCGAAAAGGGCGACAAGAAGATTTTGCGAAACGGCGTCGTACGGGCTGTCGTTGCACATTCTTATCTCCTGCGTAATTATCCCCCGCTCGCTCCCGACGTTTTCGTCGGTGAAATAGGGGGTGTAGACGAAATTTATAAGTTCTGCGAGCGCGGGTGCAAAATTCTCCGTGCACGAGAACGTATAGACAGTTTTGTTGTTTGAGGTATAGGCGTTTGCGTCCGCTCCGACGTTCGCAAGAACTTCAGTGGCGTCAACACCGTCCGCACTTGAAAAGAGCTTATGTTCAAGAAAATGCGCAATTCCCGACGGGAAGTGTTTTTCCTCTCCGTCAACCTTTGCTCCGCTCTCGTAAACCGAGCCGAAGCGAACACCGAGCAGGGCGGTTTTAAGCGTCATTTTCTTTGGGAAAACGTAAATATCAAGACCGCTTGGGTGATTTATCCTGAAATATTTTTCGCCGAGCTTTGAATCGGTAAACGCCGTGATTTTATTACTCATCGCCGTCCTCCTCTCCGTCGCGCTCGCCCTGCAAAAAATACACGGTGTGCGCTTTTATTTTTTGAGACGCTCTTATTACGTCGTCAAGCGTCAGCGCGTCTATCTTTTCAAGGAAAGTCGCAATATCAACGTCAACGGCGTTGATTATTCTGCCGAGATAGAAATTTTCAATGGCACTCGGCGAGTCGCAGATGGCTCTGTAAACATTGGTTATTGACTTTTTCGCGGACAAAAACTCCGTTTCGGTAATATTTCCGCTCTGCATATCTTCAATTTGAGCGTAAATTGCGCTCTTTGCGAGCTCAAATTTGTCGCAGTCGATGCCCGTCGTTACGAATATCACGCCCCTTGCGCTGTTATAGACCGAGGAGCATTCATAGCACAGCGAGAGCTTTTCGCGCACGTTTACCATGAGTTTTGAGATGGGCGATGCGCCGAGTATCTCATTACAGAGAAGCACCGCGTAATAATCCGCATCGCGCCAAGTCGTCGAGCAGTTAAAGCCCACGGAGAGTCGGCTCTGCGAAATGTCGGAATGTTCAATTATTTCTCTCGGCTCCGCTCTGTCCGTAAGCATTTTTGCCGTAACGGGTTTATTTTCATTTTTCTTGGATTCAATATTGGGAAAAGCATTCTGCACCTGACGGAGCACGTCGTCCGCCTCTCTGTATCCGACGTAGAAAATCAGGATTTGAGCGTTTTCTCTGAGCTCACGGTAGCAGTCCATAAGCTCCTCGGTGCTCACCGCATCGATTTTTTCGCACATGGTGTCGAGCTTGTCCATATCCTCAAGCTGTGCAAACATTTCCTCACGAAGCCTTATTCCCGCGTAGGTGCGGGGTTCACTCCTCTGCGAGAGAATTATGCTTTTGTAATTTTCTTTTTCGCTCTTTACGTATTCCTCGTAAAACATTCCCGTACTTTCATCAAGCTTCGGAAAGAAAAGCATCTGCGAGATGACCTCGAGCACATCGGGCATGAGGTCCTCACCCCCATCGGTATAAAAGGAATTGATGATATCCGCGGAAACTCCGAGGAGCCGACAGGAGTCAAATTTCTGATTTTTTATATTTACAAGGGTGGCGTAAAGCTCGTCAAGCCTTTCGTTTATCAGCTTTTGCGAGGGGTACTTCTCCGTCCCCCGCTTTAAGACGGACAGAAGAAGCGAGCGCTTGATATTGTCTTTTTTTATATTCGGCACGGAAAGGTAAACGGAAATATTTTCGCTCTTAAAGCTATCCGTCCCGTACCTGAACACTTTTATACGGTCTTGTTCTGCCGTATAGCTTATATCTTTCATTATCTGTTCGCTTTCGGTTTTTACAAATATATAGATATACTTATATTACAACATTTTTGCAGAATTTGCAATAATTATTGCAATGTTTTTTTGAAAATTATTTGTTAACACTTGCATAAATCGATAAAATATGATAAAATAATCATACTGATAGCAATTTTTCACTCTTTTCGGAGGATCATATATGGCAAAAAAGATTCTTGGAATAATTCTGGCGGTTTTGCTCGTGCTTCTGCCGAGCATCGCGTGCGCGGTAATTTACTTTATACCCGAGGACATCGTTCAAACGCCCCTCAATATCAGCGGTACGTTCTACGACGGAGGGAACGTAAACTTTGAGTTCAACAGGAATAAAAACTCTTTTTTAGCTTCGTTTTTCGATGAGCTTTACGAAAATTCCACCCCCTCAACGTTTGAGGCGGACAAAATCAGATATGACAAAATATACTTTGCGACAGTTACAGATAAGGACAAGACCGAGAATCTGACTCTCTACCTCTCCGAAAGGAGAAGCTGTTACTTTGTAAACGGCGAAGGTGAGCTCTTTCTCATCAACACGCAGTACGCAAACTCTCTTCTGAACGAAAGCTTCGTTATAAGCCTTTACGAAGAGCTCTACACACCGACGCTTTTGACACACTCAAACGTGCCCGTGCTTCCCACCTCGACGAATTTCAAATACACCATTAAGGACGGCTCTTCAAAAGAGGGGGACGGAATCCCGACGGCAAGCGGCGGAGTTGAATATTTTTCAAGCAACACCTCAAAGTTCACGTTCTCAACTCAGCCCGATATCTGCAACGTCAGCGTGTACGTCGGCGATGAGCTTAAATACAGCGGTGCTCTTTACGGTCTTGACTCTGACGCTTTGCCGAAAAATGCTACCGTAAGATACGAAATTGAGGCAACTTGGGTAAAGAGCACGGAAAACGACTGCTTTGGCACTGCGACTTACAGCTTCTATATCTCGCACGCTCCCGCTCCCGTGTTCAGCATTGAAAACACCTCGGTGAATGCGGGCGAGTTCGTTCTCGTCAAGGCAAGCAATATCCTCGATTCGTCAAGAATCAGCTGTTCTTTTTCAAAAGAGCTCGATATTGAACCCAGGTTTTTCAAAAACGGCAACGATTACTACGCGCTCATTCCCTTCTCTCCCGAGCTTAAGGACGGCACGTACAGGCTAACGCTTGAATGTGGCGAAACAAAAAAAGCCTTCGATATCAGTATAAAGGAACGCGAGCAGAAAATCCAAAAGGTCGAGAGCGACGCGTCAAGTGCCCTTACCGACAAGGCTATTTACGATATGCAAACTCTTATGTCGAGTATCGGCAACAGATGCTCCAACGAGCTCTTCGGCTCTGAGGGCTTTGTAAACTATGAGGAAAGCTTCTCCATAAGGCTCGGATTTGCTCATCTGCGCGAGTTTTCGGACGGCACACAGTATCTTCTTGACGGCGTTGACTTCTACTCGACCGAGGGCTTCGATATCCCTGCTATAAGCTCCGGAATCGTTTGCGCGAGCGGTGAGGACGCAATACTCGGAAAATATATCGTAGTTGACCACGGCTACGGACTGAAAAGCTGGTATTGCAACATTTCCGAAACTTCTCTTTCCGTCGGCAACACAGTTCATAAAGGTGATATAATAGCAAAAACGGGAAGCAGCGATTTCTACTCTCAGACGGGTTTTTATCTCATAACTACGGTGCTTGATACGCCCGTAGCCCCGTACGCACTTTATGAAAATAATTTTTCGCTTCCCGAGATAAAAAATTAATAAAAACTATTGACAAGTTATAATTGTTATGCTATAATGTGTAAAGTGTTTTGCTTTACACATTATTTTTTTGGAGTTTCGGTATGTTTGAAAAGAATTTGAGAATTGCATATCTGCTCGATTTTTACGGCGACGTCTTAACGGAACGTAAAAAAGAAGTGCTGGATATGTATTACAACGAGGACCTTTCACTTTCCGAAATAGCCGAACAGATAGGCATTTCCCGTCAGGGCGTGCGCGACCTCATCAAAAAAGCAGAAGAGGAGCTTCTCTTCCTTGAAGAAAAGCTCGGTCTTGCAAAAAAGATGTCCGAGCTCAAAGCTCACACGGAAAATATGCAGAAAATAATGCAGAATACCGCAGTTCCCGAAGCGCTCGCTTTTGAGATTTCGGAGATAGCGAAAATAATTTAATACACGAATTGGAGGTTTGTTTATATGTTTGAAAGCTTAGGCGACAAGCTCGCAAATGCGTTCAAAAAGTTCAGAAACAAAGGCAAGCTCACCCCCGATGACGTAAAAGCAGGAATGAGAGAAATCAAGCTCGCTCTTCTCGAAGCGGACGTAAACTTCAAGGTTGTGAAAAGCTTTGTAAACACCGTTTCCGAGCGTGCAGTCGGCGCTGAGGTGCTCGAATCCCTTCTCCCTGCCCAGCAGATTGTTAAGATAGTTAATGAAGAGCTCATAAACCTCATGGGCGGTACTCAGTCAAAGCTGACCATTGCCTCCGCTCCCCCCACCGTCGTTATGATGGTTGGCTTACAGGGCGCAGGTAAGACCACCCACGCAGGAAAACTCGCAGGTCTTTATAAGAAACAGGGCAAGCACCCCTTGCTTGTTGCCTGCGACATTTACCGTCCCGCCGCAATAAAACAGCTTCAGATAGTCGGCGAAAAGCTTGATATTCCCGTTTTCACAATGGGCGACAAGGTATCCCCCGTCACCATAGCCAAGGAAGGCGTTGCGTACGCAAAGCAAAAGGGCTACGATATGGTATTTATCGATACCGCAGGCCGTCTTCACATCGACGAGGAGCTCATGGAAGAACTCAGAGCCATAAAGGCTGAGGTTAACCCTACGGAAATCCTTCTCACGGTTGACGCGATGATAGGTCAGGACGCAGTAAACGTTGCGGAGAGCTTTAACGACCTTCTTGACATTACGGGCGTAGTGCTCACGAAGCTTGACGGCGATACGAGGGGCGGTGCCGCTCTCTCTATCAAGCACGTCACGGGCAAGCCCATCAAATTTATCGGCACGGGCGAAAAGCTTGACACCATCGAGCCCTTCCACCCGGAGAGAATGGCGTCCCGTATTCTCGGCATGGGCGACGTGCTCACTCTCATTGAGAAAGCACAGAATGCCTATGACGAAAAACAGAGTGCGGAGCTTGAAAAGAAGATTCGTCAGCAGAAATTCACGCTTGACGACTTCCTTGACCAGTTCCAGCAGCTTCGCAATATGGGCGGAGTTGAGCAAATGCTCGGTATGATGCCCGGTATGAACGCAGGCGCGCTCAAAGACGTCAAGGTTGACGAAAAGGCAATGGCGCACATGGAAGCCATAATCCGCTCCATGACCATGGAAGAAAGAGTCAACCCCGAAATTATCAACTCTTCAAGAAAACAGAGAATCGCCAAAGGAAGCGGTACTTCTGTCGAAGAGGTGAACAAGCTCTTGCGTCAGTTTGAACAGATGAAAAAACTGATGAAGCAGTTTTCCGACCCCAAAAAGATGAAGAGAATGGGATTCGGCAAAAGAGGAATGAAAATGCCGTTTTAACGGATTTTTATAAAAACAACACAAACAAAACAATAATTATTTGGAGGAAAATAATCATGGCAGTTAAAATCAGACTTAGAAGAATGGGACAGAAGAAGGCTCCCTTCTACCGCGTTGTTGTAGCAGACAGCCGTTATCCCAGAGACGGTCGTTTCATTGAGGAAATCGGTTACTACAACCCCATCACAGAGCCCGCTGAAATCAAGATTGACGCAGAGGCAGCTAAGAAGTGGCTCGCTAACGGAGCTCAGCCCACAGAAACAGTTAAGTCCTTGCTTAAAAAGAGCAACATCGTTGACTAATCCACTTGATTTTAGGAGATAACGATGACGGATCTTAAACAAACTTTGACCGACATCGCGAAAGCGATTGTTGACAATCCCGATGAGGTTACCGTTGTCCTTTCCGAAGATGAACGCAGCATCACTCTTTCTCTTAATGTTGCTCCCGAAGATATGGGAATGGTCATCGGTAAAAACGGAAAAATCGCCAAGGCTATCCGCTCTGTTATCAAGGCGGCTTCGGCTGACTGTGGCAAAAAGGTAAACGTTGAAATCAAATAATTCACGTTTCGATGAAAAACCCGACCGCAACGTTTAACCGGTTGGGTTTTTTATTATTTGAGGAGTATTTTTTAAGAATGGACAACATTATTTTATCATTCACACCCGAACAGTACGAAAAATATCTTGAAATACGAAATAGAGCAAGCAGTGGGCAAATCACGCTTGATTTTGATTTTTCGCAAGGCACGCCCGAGAAATATTCTATGGACAGCGCGCTCAAATGCGTCGAAAAAATCAGGGGGTGTGCCGCTTCTCTTTTGAAATACGAACACACGGGCGAAGTATTTCCCGTCCCGCTGACGAGGGCAGAGATAGATGAACTCGCCACTGCGTATTTCAGCGCCGTCGGCGAGATGGACGCAGAAATGCGCGTGCTGTATTCCGAGCTCGGCAATATTTTCAGCCTTGTATCACGCCTTGACGGCGAGCGGAACCGTCTTTGCGCTGCTTATGCACAATTTTTGCCCTACAAGGCGGCTCTGTGCGACACGGAGCATTATTCGGCGCGCATTTCGGAGCTTGACGGGGATTTTCAAAACCGGATTTACGCCATTTCCGAAGCAATAAAAAACGCGGAGCAAAAATGTGCCCCATTGCTAAAAATTTGCGAAGATACCGTGCCCGAATTTTTCGCGTCAAGCGCGCTTGCGTGCGATTCTCCGAGATTTGAAAAATTCGGCGACAGAGATTTTTTTAAGTCTGTGAGAGTATTTCTTGACAAAGTCAATTCGGCAATCAGTAATATTTCCTCGCTTTGAAAAAACGGACAAAACAAAAAGTCGGTGCATTGCACCGACTTTTTTAATTAAAAGTAATTTGAATTACTTATATTTGCGCTTTCTTGCAGCCTCTGACTTCTTCTTACGCTTAACGCTGGGTTTTTCGTAATGTTCTCTCTTACGAAGTTCAGTGAGGATACCGGAACGAGCGCACTGGCGCTTGAAGCGACGAAGGGCGCTATCAAGAGATTCGCCTTCTTTTACTCTTACTTCTGCCATTTTCTGTTTCCCTCCCCTCAAGGTTCGATTGTGTCGAACAATATCTTCATATATTTTACACTAAAACCCCTCAGTTGTCAAGAGGTTTTTCAAATTATTTTACGACGATATTGACAATTTTATTGGGAACGGAAATTTCCTTTACCACCGTCTTACCTTCAATCGCCGCGGCAACTCTCTCGTCGGCTTTCGCTATGGAAATAGCCTCGTCCTTTGAGCAGTCCAAGGGAAGCATTACGGTCGCGCGGAGCTTGCCGTTTACCTGAACTGCAACCTCAACGGTTGAGTCAACGGTCTTTGCCTCGTCATATTCGGGCCATTTTGCAAGCGAGCATAGTCCGCTCTCGCCCGTAAATTCCCAAATCTCCTCGCAGAGGTGGGGAGCGAAAGGACAGAGCATCTTTGCGAAAATCTTAAGCTCGTCAACTGTGAGCGTTCCGACCTCGTCAATCTCATTGAGAAGTCCCATCATAGCCGCTATGGCGGTATTGAACTTCATATCCTCAATATCGAGAGTTACCTTTTTTAACGTCTTGTGGAACGCACTCTCAAGCTTCGGAGTTACACCCTCGCCCTTTGCCTTGTCGCAGAGCTCGGCAACCCTGTCAAGGAATCTCTTGCAGCCCTTGACACTGCTGTCGCTCCAAGGAGCAGCGCTTGCATAGTCGCCCATAAAGAGAATATATACACGGAGAACGTCTGCTCCGTATACGTCAACGACTTCGTTGGGGTCAACGACGTTGCCCTTGGACTTCGACATTTTCTCGCCGTCAGGGCCGAGAATAAGTCCCTGCGCAGTTCGCTTTGCATAGGGCTCTTCGGTAGGCACTACGCCGATATCGTAGAGGAATTTATGCCAGAATCTCGAATAGATAAGGTGGCGCGTTACATGCTCCATACCGCCGTTGTACCAGTCAACGGGAAGCCAATATTTAAGCTTTTCGGGGTCTGCCAAGCACTCATCGTTAAGCGGGTCAATGTAGCGAAGGAAGTACCAGGACGAGCCTGCCCACTGAGGCATTGTATCCGTTTCTCTCTTTGCGTCCTTGCCGCACTTGGGGCACTTGCAATTTACAAAGCTGTCTATCTTTGCCAAGGGGCTCTCACCGCCCTCGCCGGGCATAAAGTTCTTGACCTCGGGCAAGCGCAGAGGAAGCTCCTCGTAGGGAACGGGAACCATTCCGCAGTGAGGACAGTGAACTATCGGAATAGGCTCGCCCCAGTATCTCTGGCGGTTGAATGCCCAATCCTTCATCTTATACTGAACTCCTGCCTCGCCGATTCCCTTTTCACCGAGAAATCCGAGCATTTTTGCTATGGCGTCTTTTTTATTCGTAAGACCGTTAAGAAGCTCGGAATTGATATACTTTCCGTCGCCTGCGTAGGCTTCCTTTGAGATATCTCCGCCCTCGATTACCTGAATGATATCAATGCCGAATTTCTTTGCGAAATCGTAATCACGGCTGTCGTGCGCGGGAACTGCCATAATTGCGCCCGTGCCGTATCCCATCATTACGTAATCGGCAGCGTAAATAGGTATCTCCTTACCGTTTACGGGATTTATTGCAGTAATACCCTCAATTCTTATACCTGTTTTATCTTTTACAAGTTGAGTTCTCTCAAACTCGGTCTTTTTAGCGCACTCTTCCTTATATGTATCGAGTGCGTCGATATTCTTAATGCTGTCCCTGTACTTTTCAATAAGCGGGTGTTCGGGAGCGATTACCATAAACGTTACGCCGTAGAGCGTATCGGGTCTTGTGGTATAAATTCTTAACTTGTCGTCAGCGCCGTTAAGTGAGAAATTGACGAACGCGCCCGTGCTCTTTCCAATCCAGTTGACCTGTTGCATTTTGATATTGGGGAGATAGTCAACGTCATCGAGTCCTTTAAGGAGCTTATCAGCGTACTCCGTTATGCGGAGATACCAAACGTCCTTGGACTTCTGAACGATATCTGAATGGCAGATGTCGCACTTACCGCCCTGACTGTCCTCGTTGGAAAGAACGACTTTGCAGGTGGGGCAATAGTTTACAAGAGCCGTATCTCTGAAAACGAGTCCGTTCTCGAACATTTTAAGGAAAATCCACTGCGTCCATTTGTAATACTTTTCTTCGGTTGTATCAATGACTCTCGTCCAGTCGAAGGAAAATCCTACACGGCGGAGCTGGCTTGTGAATTTTTCAATATTTTTATCCGTTACCTGACGGGGATGAATGCCCGTCTTGATTGCGTAGTTCTCCGTGGGAAGTCCGTACGCGTCAAATCCGATGGGGTAAAGCACGTTATAGCCCTGCATTCTGCGCTTACGGCTGATAACTTCAAGTCCCGAATACGCCTTGATATGTCCTACGTGCATACCCGCACCCGAGGGGTACGGGAACTCTACGAGTCCGTAAAATTTAGGTTTAGAGGAGATATCCTGAGCCTCAAACGCGTGCTCGTCGTCCCATCTCTTTTGCCATTTGGGTTCAATTCTCTTAAAATCGTTTTTCATTTCTTATTCCTCGACAGGTGTTGTGTTTTCATATAATTTATCGAGATTGTAAAAATCTCTCGCTTCTCTGTTGAAGACGTGAACTATCACGTTTGCGTAGTCAAGAACCACCCAGGAGTTATTGTCCCTGCCCTCAATGTGATAGGGGTTAACTCCGCGTCTTTCAAGTTGGTATTCAACCTCGCCCGAAAGTGCCTTTACGTGCGTGTTTGAGGTAGCCGTGCATACTACGAAATAATCCGCGATGCTCGTTACGTCCTCAACGTGAAGGATTTTTACGTCTCTGCCCTTTTTATTTTCAAGAAATTCCGCAACGGAATTTGCAATTTCAAGCGGCGTGGCATTTTCGAGAGATTTAATCTCTCCCTGTGCATTTGTCATTTCTTCCATAGTGTTTTCTCCTAATTTATATTTGTCAAATCGTTTTCTATATCGTCCGAATCGTAAATGATATACTCGTACCGAGTGCAGTATATATCATAAAACAATTTCGCCGTTTTGTCAACAAATTGCTCCGATTTGTCGAAATCTTTTTCTCCGCCCCTCATACCGAAACGCTCTGTAAGCAGCTCTGCCGTGGACTCTCTTGACAGAACGTAGTACCACGCTCCGCTCTTCTCACTTCTCGCAGCTTCGCCAGGGAGCGTAACGTAGCAGACCTTTCCGTTTTTGCCCATTCCGTTCAGCGCAAGACTTATCATAGTCTGCTCTGACATATCCGTATCGGAACGCGCAACTACAAGTTTGAACATTTTATAGAAAAGCATCGGATTCCCGACTTTCGCCACTTTTTCAAGAAAAGCGTTTATAAATAGCTTTTGAGCATCTATTCTGCCGATATCTCCCGTGATATATCCCGAGCGGTATCGGACGAATTGCATAGCGGACTTACCGTCAAGCGTCTGCTTGCCCGCCTTTAAGTGAATGGACAGATTCTGCTCGGGGTCGTCGTAATCCATGTCGATTGGTACGTCAACCTCAACGCCCGATACCATATCTACCATATCCGACACGGTTTTAAGGTCAATCGACACGTAGTGGTCGATATCGACGTTCATCGCCGAGGAAAGCGCCCTTGCAAAATTCTCAGCCGAGCCGAGCGCGCGGGGCGCGCCGTTTATCTTTTTGTAGCTTGCGTCGGTATAGTTAAAATAGGTGTCGCGCGGAATGTGGAGCACGTTTGTGTCGCCCGTTTCGGTATTCACACTCGCCAGAATTATTACGTCGCAAAGATTTGCCCCGTCGTCCCTTCCGAGAAAGAGAAAATTCAGTACCTTGTCGGCGTTCACGTTTTCAAGTGCGTTACGGCTTGAATCCTCCCGAGTTCCGCCCGCAAAAAGCAAGAGCGTAACCGAAATCATAAGAAGGAGTATGACGGCAACGGTTATAAGCGAATTTATAGATTCATTATTTTTCATAAAAACCTCTTTCAGCTATGGAATATGTAACCGAAAGAGTTTTTATCTTTCTTTTTATCTTTCGAGAATGAGGAAATTTCTCGCCTTGACAGTCATTTCATCAATGAGCTTTCCGTCGTCGAGCAGTCCGCGCATTGTAAGGTCGTAGGACATAATAAGCGTTTCGCGCAGGTGTGCGAGTTTTTCTTGTGCGGTTTTGTCCGCAAGGTCAACGGAAAAAAAGTATTCGCGGAGCTTTACACAGTCGGGAAAGGTCCTTGATATATCTATGTAGTCCGCAAGGTAGATTATCTTTTCCGCGACAGTCATATCGGGCTTGCCCGTCGTGTGATAGCGCACGGCGTTTACAAGCTCCGGCTCACTGTATTCAGGATACCTGTCGGGAATAATGAGTGCGCCCGTTTTTGAGTGGAGCATCTTCGGCGACGCTCTGTCAACGTCGCTCACCTTACAGCCGTGGCTCTCCATAATTGCAAAGTGCTCCTCACTGCTTCTCTCTTTCGTAACGTCGTGCAAAAGTGCGGCAGCACGCAGCATAGGCACCTTTTCGGGAGCGTAAATTTCACCGAGAAGCTGTGCCATTTTTTCAACGTGAAGCGTGTGATTGTAACGCTTCTCGCCCATTTCTCCCTTAACCTTTTCTCTTAAAATCGAAAGCATTTCTTCGCTGTACTTATTATTCATAACAACCTCGCTTAATATTCGTTAACCCGAAACGGTTAAATTTTAGCAACTTAATTAAAAATTACAAATAGAGCTTATTATCCTTGATATACTGTGCAACCTTTTCGGGAACGAGGTGAGAAATATCCTCTCCCGCCTTGACCATTCTTCTGATATCGGTTGACGACAGTTCGATTTCGTCGGTCATTATTCTGCGGCATATCTTGCCGTATTTGTTAAGATATTCGGTATTTTTCTGAATTATTTGATTTTCAAGAATTTTGTCGCTTTCGCGTCTTACGTATGTAGGGTAACAGAGATTGAAAATCTCCTCCGTTCCCTTCCACGTATCGAGTTTAAGTGCCATGTCCGTGCCGACAAGCATAAACAGTCTGCGGTCATCGCGCGATAGGAGCTTTAAGGTATCGACTGTGTGGCTGAAACCTTCACGCGCGATATCCATATCGCTGACGACAACGCCGACCTCGTCCTCAAAAGCAAGCTCACACATTTTTAGTCTGTGCTCGTCCGAGTCGCCCTCATCCCTTACCTTCTCCTCGGACAAATTCATCGGGATAACGAAGAGATAATGAAGCTGCATCTGGTCCATAAATGCGCGCGCGGCGTTTACGTGACCGTTGTGAATGGGCGCAAAAGTTCCCTCATAAATTCCTATTCTCGTAATTTCGTCGTTCATAATCAAATCTCTATCCTTTTTTTATTTTCGCTCTCGCGGTAAAGCACAACTTTTCTGCCGATAACCGCTACCACCTCGGAATCCGTAGCAGTTGCGAGTTCCTCTGCCATATCCTTGACGGTATAATCGCAGTTGTCAAGTACCGTGAGCTTTATGAGTTCTCTTGCTTCGAGTGCATCGGAGACGGTCTTTACGAGGTTTTCACTGATACCGCCCTTTCCTATCTGCATAATGGGCTGAATACCCGATGCAAGTGAGCGAAGAATGGCTCTCTGTTTTGAATTTATCATATTTTCTCCTTGAATTAACTGTTTAGTTTTTGCCGAATCCCTCTTTGGTAAGCTTCGAGAGGAGCTCGTCGCAGTTGTCCGAGAAAACTCGGATACATTTGTCGTAGTCAAGGAAGATATTGAGATATATATCCTCCGTTATCGATATTTTTTTAATTGCCTCTCTCTTTATCTCGAATTTTATCGGTTTGTTTCCGTCCGTTGAAAGCACGAACATACTGTTTGCAGTAGTTACGATGAGCCCGTCCTTGGCTTCGTTGCCTACGAGATACGCGACCTTCTCTTCAAGCAGTATTTTATCCTTTATCTGCTTTTTGAGAGGAATGAATTTTCTGTCGGATACGGCGAAAATCACGGGAATCGTGATGGACGTCAAAAGTGCCGTAACTGCTCCGAAAAGGAGTGCTACCGCGAAATCCGCCATCAAAAGCGTTATAAGAAAGGTGGTCGCACCGCTCAGAATACTCAGAGCATAAAGAGATTTCGTATAATATTTAG
The DNA here is from genome assembly GCA_051867875.1 of Eubacteriales bacterium. GTDB lineage: Bacteria > Bacillota > Clostridia > Oscillospirales > CAG-272 > RGIG4608. Next base: position 46,917 of record JBJDZG010000014.1, on the reverse strand, counting down.
TCATAATCTTTTCTTTTACTCAGTTTTTTTGCAAACTCCTTTGCAAACAGCTCAGTTGCCACCGCTCTGTGGCTTATCATATTTTTTTCCTCTGCCGTCAGCTCTCCGAAGGTCTTTTTGTAAGAATCAACGTAGAAGAGCGGGTCGTAGCCGAATCCGCCCGTGCCCTTTTCTTCGCAGAGTATCGTGCCGAAGCATTCACCCCTTACGCAGAAATCGGAATATTCGGGCATATCTTCGGGAAACGCGCAGGCTATGGTGCAGACGAATGCACCCTCTCTGTTTTCGATATTCTTCATATCCTCAAGAAGCTTGCGGTTATTCTTCCTGTCGTTGCCATGCTCGCCCGCGTATCTTGCGGAGAAAATTCCCGGCGCACCGCCAAGAGCTTTTACCGTCAGCCCCGAATCGTCGCCAACGCCGATATAACCGTTCTTTGCAACCGCGTGCGCTTTTATCATTGCATTTTCCTCAAAGGTAGCCCCGTCCTCAACTATGTCGTCCTCAATTCCCGCTTCCCTCATCGAAATGACCTCAATATCGGGAATATAGCGGTGCAGAATGGACTTAAACTCCTCAATTTTGTGGGCGTTGCCCGAGGCTAAAACTATTTTCATCTGATTCATATCATTCAAAAAGCGCGGAGATAAATTCTTCTGCATTAAAGGGCTGCATATCGTCTATCTTTTCGCCGACGCCGATGAATTTAACGGGAATTCCAAGCTCCCTCTTTATTGAGAGCACGATACCGCCCTTTGCGGTGCCGTCGAGCTTGTTGAGAATAAGTCCCGTAATTTCTGCCGCATTTTTGAACTCTTTTGCCTGAAGGACCGCATTCTGTCCCGTAGTTGCATCAAGCACGAGAAGATTTTCTCTACTTGCATCGGGCAGCTCACGGCTGATTACGCGGTTAATCTTTTCGAGCTCGTTCATAAGATTCTTCTTGTTGTGAAGTCTGCCCGCGGTGTCAACTATAAGCACGTCCGCGCCCTTATTTTTGGCGTAATTGATTGCGTCGTAAACGACTGCCGCAGGGTCGCTTCCCTCGCTCTGCTTTACGAGGTCAACGCCCGAGCGCTCGCACCAGACTGCGAGCTGGTCGATAGCCGCCGCGCGGAACGTATCCGCCGCCGCAACGACAACCTTTTTGCCCTCGGCGCGAAGTCTGTTCGATATCTTACCTATCGATGTGGTCTTTCCCGCACCGTTTACACCGATAACGAGGATAACCGAGGGCTTTGTTTCGAGCTTTAACGGCTCGCCCTCGCCAATCATCTCTTTAAGCGTTTTCTTCAAGTACGCACGGACGTCGTCGGCGTCCTTTATTTTTTCCTCTTTGATATCATCTCTGAGTTTTTCGATTATCTCGTCGGTAGCCGTCGCTCCCACATCGGCGCAAATGAGCATTTCCTCGAGTTCTTCGAGCAAATCCTCATCGACCTTTGTAAACGCTTTGAGCATCTGGTCAATGGGAGCAAAAAGAGCGTTCTTGGTCTTTGCAAGACCTGCTTTTAGTTTATCCAAAAATGCCATCCCAATCTCCTTCCTTCTTCTTTGAAATGTCCGCAACGTTCAAAGAGAGTATCTTTGATATACCGTGCTCGGGCATCGTTACGCCGTACAGACGGTTTGCGGATTCCATAGTACCTCTTCTGTGTGTAATGAGAATGAACTGAGTTCCGCCCGTGTATTTCTTGATGTACTCGGAGAATCTCGATACGTTAGCCTCGTCAAGAGCTGCTTCTATCTCGTCAAGAATACAGAAGGGTGACGGGTTGACCTGAAGCACGGCAAAGAAGAGCGCGATGGCGATAAACGCCTGCTCGCCGCCCGAAAGCTGCATCAAATTCTTGATAATCTTTCCGGGAGGTGCCGCCTTTATCTCAATTCCGCATCCCAGAATGTCCTCGGGGTCGGTGAGCTGAAGCTCGGCATAACCACCGCCGAAAAGCTCAACGAATACACGGTTGAAGTTTTCGTTAATTTTATTGAATGACTCGATAAAGGAAGTTTTCATCTCGCTGTCAAGCTGGGAAATTATCTTCTCAAGCTCGAGCTTTGAGGCGTTAAGGTCCTTTATCTGCTTGTCCATATAATCGTATCTTTCCTTAACTTCCTTGTATTTATTCACGGCGTCAAGGTCAACGTTGCCGATGGAACGAAGCTTGTTACGGCACTCCGTCTGGAGCTTGGCAAGCGCGGGGCGTTCCTCGGCGGTAATCTCCTCATAACCGAGAGCAAGTGCCTGCCCTCTCGTGAGCTCGTGGTCGTCCCAGAGCTTGGATGAGAGCTTGTCGTATGCGTCTTTGAGGTTTGAAAGCTTGTTTTCGTTGACGGAGTTTTCCCTGAAAATAATATTTCTCTGTTCGGTCTTTTCCTTGATTTTCGCGTTTACGGCAACAATCTTCTTTTCGTATTCGGTTTCGTTTTCTTCGAGCTTTGCACGTGCCGCGTTAAGCTCTGCCAAGACGCTCTCGCCCTGTGCCAATCTTTCGCGGTTTTCTCTGCGCGCTTCTTCAAGAGCAGCAAGACGCTCGCGGTATTCCTTAACCTTTTCGTCCTGTCCCTCAATATCGCTCATCAGTGCTTCTATTCTCTCTGCACTCTTGTCGATAAACGCCTTTTCCGTTTCGATATCCTTTTGAATATCGTTTATGCGGAAGTAAATCGCGTTAAGCGCACTCAAAAGCTCGTCTTTTTTGTCCGAAAGCTCGTTTTTTTCAACGTTCTTTTCGTTTCTCACATCGTTTACCGCGGAAATCTTCTCGTTAAAGGAAGCAATCTGCTCGCTAAGGGACGTGAAATCCTCGTCGTATCTCTCGCGCATTTTAACGATATTGTCGTAATCCTCTTGGAGCTTATCCATAAGAGTTTTGTTTGCGTCGATTTTTGCGTTTATCTCCTGGAGCTTCTTGTTTTCGCTTGCAGCCATAAGGGATATTATTTTCTTTCTGTCCTCAAGCGCCTTAATCTCTCGCTCGGATTTTTCTATTTCAAGCGCGAGCGCTCTTTGCGACTCGGAGAGTGCCTTAACGCTTTCTTCAATCTTTTTGCACTCGTCCTCGAGCTTTTTGACCTCGCTTGCACGGGAAAGAATGCTCTGTCCGTGCTTTATCGAGCCACCCGTGAACGAACCGCCGACGTTAATCTGCTGTCCGTCAAGGGTTATGGCGCGCACCTTGTATTTGAGCGCTTTCGCCATTTCGGTTGCGTTGTCGATATTGTCAAAAACGGCAATTCTGCCGAGCATATACGAAACTATGTTCATAAATTCGGGTTTCGTGCTTACGAGGTCATCGGCAAAGGCGATAAATCCCTTGTATGCCGAGGCTTCTTTAAGCTCACCCGAAATGGTGGGTGCTTTGATGGCGGAGAGTGGCAAAAACGTCGCTCTGCCCTGCTCGTGGCGTTTGAGTGCAAGCATTGAAGCCTTCGCAACACTCTCATTTTCAACGACTATGTTCTGAATTGAGGCACCGAGAGAGGTTTCAACCGCCACGACGTACTTATCCTCAACGGAGATAAGCTTGGAAACCGGGCCGTATATCTTGCCCACGCCCTTGCCGTTTGCATCGGTGAGCTTGCCCTCGCTGTACGACTTCATGACGAAGCGCACGCTGTTGTTGTAGCCCTCAAACTGGTCGTCCATCGACTTATATGTATCAATTCTCTGCCTTGTTGACTGCAAAAGCAGCTTTTTCTGCGTGAGCTCTTCGTCAAGGCTCGCCTTCTGCTGAAGGACTATTGAGAGCGAGGAGTTCAAATCTTCAAGCTTTTCGTCGCTCTTTGCGATGTCGTCCTCGTAGTCGCTGACGTTACGCTGAATCTGCTTCTGACTTTGCGAAAGCTCGTCGTGGGTACGCGAATACTCCCTCATCTCGCTGAGAATTGATGTGTTCTTGTCGCTGTCGGAGTTTTTGGCATTCTCGATAACCGAAAGGCGAACCTTGAGCTGCATTTCCTCGGCTTCGAGCGCTCTCATATCGTCAAACGCAGTCGCTATCTCGTCTTCAAGTTTGGATATTCTCGCCTCGAGCTCCTTTATGCTGTTTTGAGTGCAGTCCTGCTCGGAAAATTTCAGCTTTGCCTCTGCTTTGAGCTCCTCAATTTTAGCGTTGTGTGCCTCGATTTCTTTCTTTTCGGCATCTACCGACGCTCTTATAGCGTTCTTGGTGCTTCCGCTTGTGTCAATCAGCGTCTGAATGTGCAAAGCGTCGTTCTCGTTTACGCGGAACGAGCTTTCAAGCGCGTGATTTTTGTCGGTCTGCGCGTGAATTTCCGTCAATAGCTTTTCAGACTCGTATCTGTTGTTCTGCGATATCTCCGTAAGATGGTCCCTCTGTGCCTCAAAGGACTCGATAGCATCGTCCGCCGCCTGAAGCTCGAATGCGGACTGCTTGCATATCATCTCTATCCTTGCGATATCGTTTCTGTATTTTTCCGTATCAAAGAACCAGAGCTGAACGTCAACCTTCTTCTTCGTTTCAAGAAGCTCGATGGCGCGCTTTGCCTTCTCCGCTTCTTTTTCAAGAGGTCCGACCTGCGCGCTGATTTCGAGGAAAATGTCGTTTACACGGGTCATATTGTCCTCGACCTGTGCGAGCTTTCTCTCGCTCTCGGTCTTTTTGTGCCTGAATTTCGCAATACCCGAGGCGTCCTCGAATATGCTCCTTCTGTCCTCACTCTTTCGTGAAATTATTTCGGCAATCTTACCCTGTCCGATAATGGAGTAGCCCTCACGTCCAATGCCGGTGTTCATAAAGAGCTCATAGATATCTTTAAGACGGCAGGGCCTTTTGTTTATAGCGTACTCACTCTCGCCCGAGCGGTAGTATCGCCTCGTTACAACGACCTCGTCGTAAGGGCAGTCGAGCCTGTTTTCCGCATCGGTGTTGTCAAAGGTTACGGACACCTCGGCATAGCTCATGGGCTTACGGCTGTCGGCACCGCCGAAGATGACGTCCTCCATCTTACTGCTTCTGAGACTCTTTGACGAGATTTCACCGAGCACCCAGCGCATAGCATCGGAAATATTCGATTTTCCGCTTCCGTTGGGACCGACGATAACAGTCGCACCGTGCTCAAACGTCAGCTTGGTTTTGTCGGGGAATGATTTGAATCCCTGCATTTCAAGACTTTTTAAGTACAAAGCTTGCTCCTCCTCTTCTCAAAAGAGTGTTGATGATTTTCCTGATGGTTTATATATAATTAAAATCTATTATAATATTATACCGCAAAAGTTCGCTTTTTTCAAGGACTTTTACATGAGTTATTCCATATTTTCGGTATATTTTTTCAATATTTTTTCGTTTTTGCCCCACTACCTTACTCGTCTCGCCTCTCGGACAGTAAACAGTCAGGCTTTTGGGGTATTCGCCCTCGCCCTTACCGCCGAGCTCGCGCTCGATAATCTCGCTCATTTTGTCAAAATAAAGCGCACTCATGGCGAGTTCTCCGATGGCGGAATGGTTTGCTCCTCCGAGGACCTTTTCCTCAGATGAAAGATTTTCGCCCGCACAAAGTCCCACTCTTATAACGGGCACGCCGTGCTCGACGAAAACTTTTAAGGCTTCCTTAGTGCGCTCCACGGCGCTCTCATTGTCAAGAGCTTCGTATTCGCCTGCCAGCATCATATCCGCAAGCTCCGTTTCGTAAAAAACGACCGTCGGATAGATTCTTGCACCGTCCGCGCCCATCTCGCAAATCTTCTTTGCGGTGTATACTTCCTTTTCAACATTTGAAAGGGGCAAGCCTATCATCATCTGCCCGATGAGCGTAAAGTCCCTCTCTTTTATGAGCCGACAAGCCCTCTCGGCGCATTTTGCATCGTGTCCGCGTTTTGACGCTTTGAGCACTCCGTCGTCCATGCTTTGAAGCCCCAATTCAATAGTGCCGACGGAATATTGCGATAGAATATCAAGTATCTCGCTGTCGATATAGTCGGGACGTGTGGAAAGTCTGATTGAGCTTACCCTGCCCGCGTCTATGTATCTCTGCGCCAGTGAGAGGAGATTAATCATAAGCGTGCGGTCAATTCCCGTAAACGAACCGCCGAAAAATGCTATCTCAACTAAATCGTCAGCGTCGGCAGTTGATAACGCATCCTCAATGTCGCTCTCTACTCTTGAAATATCGAATTTTATTCTGCCCGAAATTGAGCGCTGATTGCAAAACACGCACATATTGGGACATCCGAGATGCGTAACGAATATGGGAATATTGATGTGTCGCATATATTTTTTCTCCTTTCACCGAAATTTTATCCGTTCTTAAAAAGCAAGAAAGGGAATCGAGGCGCGCCGCGATTCCAATTCTTATTTTCTTACATACCGAAAAGCGACAGGGCTTGCTTTGCGGCGTTCTGCTCCGCCTCGCGCTTCGTCTTGCCCTTTCCTCTTCCGAGAATATTTGAGTTCATTCTCGCCTCAACCTCAAAGACCTTTTCGTGGTCGGGTCCGCTTGTGGACACGAGAACGTAGACGAGGTTCTCCTCGCCAGACTGCTGAACTATTTGCTGAAGCTCGCTCTTGTAGTCGTTATCTACCTTGCCGTGCTGCCAGTCGTCAAGCTCCTTTTCAAAGAAAGGAACTACTATCGACGCGATAAACTCTATCGACGCACCGTCAAAATAAACAGCGCCCATTACAGCCTCAAAGGTGTTTTCAAGAAGGCTCTTGCGCTCTCTTGCGTTGTTCTTCTCCTCTCCGTTGCCGAGAAAGAAGAACGAGCCGAGGTCAAATGCCTTTGCATAGGACGAGAGTGCGTCGCGGCACACGATAAGAGCGCGTCGGCGTGTGAGCTCGCCCTCGGGATAATCGGGATATTTTTTGAAAAGGTAATCTGCCGCAATAACGGAAATTACGCTGTCCCCGAGGAATTCGAGCCTTTCGTTGCACTCTGCCTCTCTGCCGCGCAATTTAAGTTCATTTGTGTACGAGGAGTGAGTAAGAGCAGTTTTAAGATGTTCGATATTGTTAAACTTATATCCGAGCTTTGCTTCAAGCTCACCGAGATTTTTATTCTGCATCTGCACACTTCCTTTCGTTTATTCCTTCTGCATTTCTGTAATTACTTTGTCAAGTGTTTCGAGCGCAAGTGAGGCAAGTGCCTCATTTTTCGCGCTCTTTCCGCCCTTAACTTTCTTTGTCAAGGGCTTGATTATGCCGAAATTTGCATTCATCGGCACGAATTTTGCCATGCTTCCGTTCTGCACGTAGCTTGCCATAGAGCCTATCATCGTTTCCTCGGGGAAAATCACGCCCTCCTCGCCCTTGGCTCTCATAGCGGCGTTTATGCCCGCCACAAGACCGGAGCCCGCGCTCTCGATATAGCCCTCAACCCCCGTCATCTGTCCCGCAAAGAACACGTTGGAATTCTTTATCATCGAATAGTCGTTTCTTAAAAGTCCCGGGGAGTTGAGATACGTGTTTCTGTGCATAATTCCGTAGCGCAAAAATTCCGCATTTTCAAGTCCCGGAATCATTCTGAACACCCTTCTCTGTTCGGGAAAGGTCAGATGCGTCTGGAAGCCGACTATGTTGTACATAGTGCCCTCTTTGTTTTCCTTTCGGAGCTGAACTACCGCAAAGCTCTCCTTGCCCGTGCGAGGGTCAACGAGCCCTACGGGTTTGAGGGGTCCGTAGCAGAGCGTATCGTAACCGCGCTTTGCCATTACCTCGACGGGCATACAGCCCTCGAAAACATTGAGCTTCGTCCTCTGCTCCTCGCGGTCAAATTCCTTTATCTCCGCCTCCTTTGCGCCGATAAGCTCGGTGTAGAACGCGTCGTACTGCTCGCGCGTCATAGGGCAGTTGATATAGTCAGCGTCGCCCTTATCGTAGCGCGAAGCAAAGAACGCGACGTCCATATTAATGCTTGAAAAATCGACTATCGGAGCGGCGGCATCAAAGAAATGAAGTCCCGAACAACCGAGCTCATGCTCAATATAATGCGCCATCGCGTCGCTCGTAAGAGGTCCCGTTGCGATAACGGTTATCTCGCCCGACGCGATTTGAGTCTTTTCTTCCTCAATTACGGTAATAAGAGGGTGGTTTTTAATCTTTTCGGTGATGAACGCCGAGAAAAGCTCTCTGTCAACGGCGAGCGCCGAGCCCGCGGGGACCTTCGTAGCTTCCGCCGCTGTCATTATAAGCGAGCCGAGCCTTCTCATCTCTTCCTTCAAAAGTCCTACGGCGTTCGTAAGACTGTCGGAGCGAAGAGAGTTTGAGCAAACGAGCTCCGCAAAGCCCTCGCTGTGATGCGCGGGAGTGTATTTATGGGGCTTCATTTCGTAAAGCCTTACCGCAACTCCGCGCTGTGCTATCTGCCACGCCGCCTCGCAGCCCGCAAGACCTGCGCCGTACACGTTTACAAATTCTTTATTTTCTGTCATTGATTTTCTTCCTGTTCGGGTGTTTCGTAAGCTTCGGCTTCCCTCTTGTATCCACAAGACTTTTCCGCACAGATTAGGAGATTTTTGCCTTTCTTGCGGAAGAGCATCTTGCCGCACTCGGGACATATTTCCGAGGTAGGCATATCCCACGACGAGAAATCGCACTTCGGATAGTTCTCACAGCTGTAAAATACGGTCTTATTTCTGCCGTACTTCGTTATCACCTTTCCGCCGCATTTTGGGCAAGGAATGTCGAGCTCCTTGGTCTTTGTCTTGATGAATTTACATTCGGGATATTTGGAACAAGCGTAGAAGGAGCCGTATCTGCTCTGACGCAAAACCATATCCGAGCCGCACTTTTCACACTTGAATTCGGCGATTATCTCCTTTTTGGGCTCTTTTTCGGGCGCTGTGCTCTGCTCCTTATTTTCAAGGGGCTTCGTATTTCTGCATTTCGGGAAGTTGGGACAAGCGGCGAATTTGCCGAATTTGCCCGTTCTCACTATCATTTTTGCTCCGCATTTTTCGCAAATGATATCCGTTTCCTCAACGGGAATTTTTATGTCCTCGGAGCCTATCTTCTCTTCCGCCCTTTCAAGCTCAACTTTGAAATCTTTCCAGAAATCGGAGAGCACGTCAAGGTATTCGAGCGAGCCCGCCTCAATTTTGTCGAGGTCTGTTTCCATATTTGCGGTGAAGCGGTAATCTATAATATTTGCGAAGTTTTCTTCCATAATTTTCGTGGTGAGCGTACCGAGCTCGGTGGGAACGAGGGCCTTGCCGTCGCGTCTTACATAGTTTCTTGCAAGAATAGTCGTAATAATCGGTGTATAGGTACTCGGTCTGCCGATGCCCTTCTCCTCAAGGAATTTGATAAGAGAAGCCTCTGTGTATCTCGGGGGTGCTTCGGTAAAATGCTGTTCCGGGAACACCTTTTGAATACCAAGCACCTCTCCGCGTTTGAGAGCGGGGATTCTGATATCTTTTACAAGTGCAACCTCGTCGCTCGGGGCTTTTACCTCCTCCGTTGCCTCGTAAACTGCCATATATCCGCCGAAAGCCACGGAATATCCGCTCGCGCGGAAGATATAGCCGTTATTTTCAAAGTCGGCTGTTATCGTGTTGAGCTTTGCGGACTGCATCTGGCTCGCTACAAATCTCTCCCAGATGAGCTTATAAAGCTTATACTGGTCGGATGTGAGCGCCTTTTTAACGAGTGCGGGAGTGAGGTCAACCTTTGAAGGCCTTATAGCCTCGTGTGCGTCCTGCGCGCCCTTGCCCGTCTTGAATACTCTCGGAGTTTTGGGGGCGTATTCCTCGCCGTATTTCGACACGATGAACTCTTTGGCTGCCGTTTGCGCTTCGTCGGAAATGCGGAGCGAATCGGTTCTCATATAGGTGATAAGACCTTGAACACCGCCGAGCTCCGTGCCGAGGTTGATGCCCTCGTAAAGCTCCTGCGCCACTCTCATTGTGCGCGCAGACTGGAATCCGAGTTTATACGACGCCTCCTGCTGCATACTTGAGGTCGTGAAGGGCGGAGCGGGCATTTTCTGCTTTTCCGCTTTTTTTACGCTCTTGACGGAGAAAATACCGTTCTCGACGGCGGAGAGCACCGTCTTGGTGTCCTCTTCGTTCGCAAGCTTTATCTTTCCGTTTTCGTCGCCGTAGAAGCGCACGGAAACGCTCTTGCCCTCAGATGTGAGAAGCTCCGCTTCGATGGTCCAGTATTCAGAGGGAACGAATGCGTTAATTTCATTTTCTCTCTCAACGATAATTCTCGTCGCAACGGACTGAACTCTGCCCGCGGAAAGTCCGCTCTTGACGGTTTTCCAAAGCAGGGGGCTGATTTTATAACCCACTATTCTGTCGAGAATTCTTCTGGTCTGCTGGGAGTTTACAAGATTCATATTGATATTGCGAGGCTCTTTGATTGAGGCCTTTACAACGCTCTGCGTAATCTCGTTGAAGCTGACGCGGAGCGTGTTCTCAACGGGAATGCCGAGCACCGTCGCAAGATGCCACGCTATTGCCTCGCCCTCGCGGTCGGGGTCAGTTGCAAGATATATTTTCTTTGCACCCTTTGCCTCTTTCTTTATCTCTTTGATAAGGTCGCCCTTACCTCTGATATTTATATAATGCGCGTCAAATCCATTTTCGATATCAACGCCGAGTGTGCTTTTGGGAAGGTCGCGCAGGTGTCCCTTGGACGCTATGACCTTATAATTCGAGCCGAGATATTTTTTTATCGGTCCCACCTTTGTCGGGGACTCAACGATAACAAGATTTGCCATACTTTTTCCTTTCTGAGTTTATTTTCTGATATACATTCCGCCCGGGAGAGTGGTGATAAGTCCCTTTATTTCGAGCATGGTAAGCGTGGACATAAGCACTCCTATGTCAAGTCCCCGCGCTGCAAGTACGTCCATTGATATCGGACGGTCGCAGGGAAATTCCGCAAATACCGCTTTCTCGTTTTCATCAAGGGAGTCGAGAACACTGCTGTCAATGACGGAACTCTCGCTCTTTTTTTCTTGATTTTCGGTGTTTTTTGATGAGGACTCCGTATTTTCGCCCTCTCCGATTTTCTTGATTTTGGGAACGGAATAGTAGTCGCTGTTCTGCTCTGCGTTGTTGTTGAGCTCGTCGTTGAGCTTTCGCAGAAGTGCCTCGGGAGACGCCTCGGGTCCCTTGCCGTGACAGGACGCAGAGATACCTATATGTCTTAAAATGTCGTTGTCAAATTCGGAGCTTAATTCACCCTGACGGAGCTTGACGGGGTCAACGAGAGGGGATTTGTTTTCAAAATAGTATCTTAAAATATCCCTTGCACAGGTGACGGCAGTCGCGCCGTTCATAATGAGCATATTAGGTCCTTCGCTCATCGGCTCCTCAATACTGCCGGGAAGTGCATAAACGGTTCTGCTCTGCTCCGCGGCGTGTTCCGCGGTGATAAGAGCACCGCTGTGCTTCGGTGCTTCGACTATCAGAGTGCCCTCGCTGAGCGCGCTGATTATCGCGTTTCTTTCGGGAAAATGATTTTTGAACGCGGGAGTACCGGGGTGATAAGGAGTGATTACCGCACCGTTTTCGCAGATATATTTCCGCAAAAGCCTGTGTTGCTTTGGATAAATAACGTCTATCCCACAGCCGAGTACCGCCACGGTTTCGCCCCTTGCGCCTATCGCGCCTGCGTGGGCTATCGAATCGATTCCGAGAGCCATACCGCTGACGACTACCGCGCCCGCGCTTGCGAGCTCATAAGCTATTTTATAACAAGACCTCATTCCGTATTCCGTCATTTTGCGTGTTCCGACGATGGAAACGCAAAGCTTCTGCTTGAAATTCGGGAGCCTGCCCATATAATAGAGCAAAATGGGCGGATTTTTCATGCATTCAAGCTGCTCCGGGTACTTTTCGTCACCGTAATGAAGGACGCCGACGCCGTTTGCCTTGCAATAGTTGAAAATCGATATCGCCTCGTCGAGGTTTTTGTCGCAAAGAGCCGTCTTTTGCCTATCGTTAAGGGTGGCAATTCTGTCTATGCTTTTCCTGTCCGCATCGTAAATATTGTGAACGGAATTTCCGAAAGCATCGAGAAGCCCTTGAAATACGGTATTCTGATTATTCAGTTTTAGGGAGAGCCATATCCAGTAGATAAGCTCCGATTTCTTCAACCACTTAAATTCCATACTGCCCTGCCTTATTTTGCTCTGTACTGCTCCCACATGCAAACCGATGCGGCTATTGAAGCGTTGAGAGATTCACTGCCCTGTTCCATCGGGATATAGAGGCACTCATCGCAGGCGTCTATTGCACTCTGCGTCAGACCGTGCCCCTCGTTGCCGATGAGCATGGCGTCACCCTTTGAGAGTTCGAAAGCGCCGAGCCGTCTTGCGTCGCTTCTTAATGCCGTTGCGAAAACGCGCACGCCGACGCGGCGAAGCTCTGCAATTGCAGTGCAAATGTCGCCGACCACTATTATTTTCTGTGTAAAAAGCGCCCCCATCGCTCCGCGTACCGTTTTGGGATTATAAAGCTCCGCGCAGTCCGAGCTGACGATGAGATACTCCGTGCCAAACGCCTTTGCAGTCCTGATTATCGCGCCCATATTTCCCGCATCGCGCACGGATTCGAGCAAAATCACTCTGCTTTCATTCTTTGCAATATCCTCCGCAAGCTCGCCGAGCCCGTCGCAAAAAACGATATTGGAAAGCTCCGAGCACACCGTGATAATGCCCTCGGGAGCCTGCTCGTCGGTAAGCTTTGAAAACACCTCGTCGGAGAGGACATAAAGCCCGACCTCGGAATAATGGCTTTCAAGCTTACTCTCCACGGTTTTTTTATGCTTGTCCGCGTCGCTCTCTCTTAAAAAGACGTACTTTATGGGAGCCTTTTTCTCTGCTGCTTCAAGGAAGAGCTTTATTCCGTCGAAGCGGAAAAGGTGTTCGCTTTTTCTGTATTTTTTGTCCTTGAGCTTTGCCATCCTTACAACGAGGGCGTTACCCTTTGACGTGATGCTCTGCCATTCCTTCGGCATAAAATGCTCCTTCCCGCTTTATGAAAATTGAAAAAAAGACGAAATTTCGACGTTTTTTCAATTCTCATAAAATCACTTTACGGTACAGTTTTCGGTCAAAATATTCCGAAAACTGTACCGATTTTGCTATAAATAAATATGACAAAAACCCGAACACCGTCGGGTTTTTTATCTCTGATTAAAGAGCTGCCTTTGCCTGCTCTACGAGAGAAGCAAATGCTGCCTTGTCGTTAACTGCAAGTTCAGCGAGCATCTTTCTGTTGAGGTCAATACCGGCTTTTTTAAGTCCGTGCATAAATGTGGAGTAGTTCATACCGTTAACCTTTGCCTGCGCGTTGATACGGGCAATCCAAAGAGAACGGAAGTCTCTCTTTTTGAGCTTTCTGCCTGCGAATGCGTAGTTGCCGCTCTTCATTACGGCCTGCTTAGCCATCTTGAAGTGCTTGGATTTTGCACCCCAGTAGCCCTTAGCAGCTTTAAGTACTTTATTTCTTCTCTTACGCGCCATCATCGCGCCTTTAACTCTTGCCATTTTTCTATCCTCCTAAAATCTGATTATTTCTGAATAAGTGCTCTGTAATTTGCAGCCATTGCGTCGCTGAGATAACCGTTTTCTCTGCCCTGTCTGAGAGCCTTACCGGTCTTCTTGCCCGTCTTATGACGGCGGAAGCAGTGGTTGAGTTTAACTTTGCCCGTACCTGTTACAGAAAATCTCTTGCTGGAAGCCTTATGTGTTTTGATTTTTCCCATTGTTTTATCTCCTTTGAATTTTTCTCGGTCTCCCGAAAAATGTATTTTTTCGTTCGTCAGAACATTTTGTACCGTTTTACTTTTTAATAGGTGTAATCACCATACTGAGAATTCTTCCGTCGAGCGCGGGCTTTTTATCGACTGTGCCGAGCTCTGCGCAAGCCTCGCGGAATTTCTCCATGTTTTCAAGTCCGAGCGCGGTGTGTGCCATTTCTCTTCCCTTAAATCTGAGGACGACGCGAACCTTGTTTCCGCTCGATAAAAACTTGTGTGCGTGTTTCAGCTTCGTTTCGAAATCGTGCGTGTCAATTCGGCAGGAGAGCTGAATTTCTTTAAGCTCGACTGTCTGCTGCTTTTTCTTGGCTTCTTTTTCCTTCTTCTCACGTTCAAAACGGAATTTTCCGAAATTCATAATTTTGCAGACGGGGGGATTTGCCTGTGCTGTCATCATAACAAGGTCAAGTCCGTCATTGTATGCCATTCTGAGTGCCTGCTCGGTGCTCATAATGCCAAGCTGTTCTCCGTCAGCGCTAATCACACGAACCTCTTTATCTGTAATCTGTTCGTTGATTTGCATTTCTTTTGCGTTAGCGATGGCTCTGTACCTCCAAAAAATAAAAGTCGTACGCAGATTTTCTCCCGTACGACACACCACGACCTGCATAGGTCATTTATATCAATAATCTTAACACAAGCGCACCGATGTGGCAGGGTGAGAACGGGAAGTTCTGCTTCATTACTTGACTATTTTACCATACCTCAATCCGTTTGTCAAGTATTTTTTGAAAATAAATAAAAAAATAATCGGACGGAGAAACGGCGTGATTTCTCAGCCGTATCCCCGTCAAATTCCCTTTTTATCCGATTATATTTTTTTAAGTTTTGCGTAAGTTTTCATCAGCTTTTTAGTGCCGACCTTATCGAAAATGACCTCGTAGAGCCAGTCAGCGCCCATCTTCTTGACGGAAATTATATCGCCCTCGCCAAAATTGGCGTGCAGCACTCTGTCGCCGACGGAAAGCACGTCATCGTTTGAAATGACGGGGCGTTTTGCCATCGAGCCGATGCTTATATTATCGGTTGCGGGGCGGTAATATGCCTCGGAATAGGAGTGAACGGGTTTTTTCGGGCTGTCGTAGGGCGAACGCTCGGCGGCGATAAGCTCCTCCGGTATTTCCTTTAAGAAGCGCGACGCGGGGTTGAACTGAGTTCTTCCGTAGAGCATCCTCTGATTTGCGTGCACAACAAAGAGCTCCTTTTTAGCCCTCGTTATCGCGACGTAGGCAAGCCGTCTTTCCTCTTCTACTTCCGCGTCGCTCGCCATTACGGACTGCATAGATGGGAAAAGTCCCTCTTCCATACCGGGCAGGAAAACGTAAGGAAATTCAAGTCCCTTTGCGCTGTGTGCGGTCATAAGCACTACTGCGTCCGCGCTCTCGTCGTAGCGGTCAACGTCGGCAACGAGTGCCGTTTCTTCCATAAATCCTTCGAGCACGCTCGAATATGAGCCGTCGTCGGTGAAGCTGTTCTGATATTCGATAGCACCCGTCAAAAATTCTTCAAGGTTTTCAAGTCTGTCCCTCTCGCTCTCGCCTGCGTCAATCAGCGTCTGCCTGTATCCCGAACGGTCCATAACCGTATTGATAAGCGTTTCAAGCGAAACCTCTCTTATGAGTGAGGTAAAGTAGTTTATAAGGCTTGCAAACTCCGTAAGAGTTTTCGCGCTCTTTGCAAGAGCGACGTATTTGTCGGCGTTCTCAATTACGCGGAACATGGGAATGCCCTGCTCGCGGGCGATGGCTCGCACGCCCTCTATGGTCTTGTCGCCAATCTTGCGCTTCGGCTCGTTGATTATTCGCACAAGACGCTCGTCGTCGTTGTGGTTCTGTATTAACTGAAGGTATGCGACGATATCCTTAATCTCTTTTCTGTCGGAAAAGCGCACGCCGCCGATGATACGGTAAGGAATACCGCTCTTTGCAAACGTTCTCTCAATGGTGCTCGACTGTGCATTGTTGCGGTAGAGAAGCGCAAAATCCTTGAAGCTTGCACCCTTTTGTACCATCGCGGAAATTTTGTCCGCAATATATCTCGCCTCTTCGTTGTGGTCAAATACTTTTTTGAGATGTATTTTCTCCCCCTCGCCCGCATTCGTCCAAAGGTTCTTGCCCTTTCTTCCCACGTTGTGAGCAATTACGGCGTTTGCGGCGTCGAGAATGTTCTGCGTCGAACGGTAGTTCTGTTCAAGTCTTATCGTCTTGGCGTTCGGGAAGGTCTTGTCGAAATTCAGTATATTTTCAATGGTAGCCCCTCTGAATTTGTAGATGCTCTGGTCGTCATCGCCGACTACCATTATATTTTCGAAACCGCCCGAGAGGAGCGCTGTCAGAGCAAACTGCGCCTCATTAGTATCCTGATACTCGTCAACGCAGACGTATCTGAATTTGTTCCGGTAGTATTCCCTGACGTCCTGATAATTGCGCAAAAGAATTACCGTCTGCATTATGATATCGTCGAAATCAAGAGCGTTTGAAGCAACGAGGCGCTTTTGATACGCATCGTAAATTCTCGCCACTTGCTTTAATCTGTAATCGTTGCCGACCTCGGTAAGAAATGCCTCGGGGCTTATCATTTTGTCTTTGGCACGGCTGATGAGATTCTGCACGCTCTTGACGGGCAGAGCCTTCGTATCGATGTTGAGGTCCTTCATACAAGCCGTTATCGCCTTTTTCGTATCGTCGGTGTCGTAAATGGAAAATCCCGAAGCGTAGCCGAGCTTGTCCCCGTGCGCGCGCAAAATTCGCAGGCAGACCGAGTGGAACGTACCGGACCATATCTCGCTTGAAATGGAATCGTCGCCGAGCTGTGTTACTATTCTGTGCTTTATCTCTCCCGCCGCTTTATTGGTAAAGGTAATGGCGAGCATTCGCCAAGGTGCACAAGGGTTTTGAATGAACTCGGGCAGAATGTCGAAAATCATTTCCTTTGGGAGCCCCGCGGCTCTCTCAAGACTTGCGACCTTTTCTTCCGAAATGTCAAACGGCACGTAATCGCTGTAATATGCGTTACCGTATTTAATAATGAAAGCAATTCTCCTGACGAGCACGGTGGTTTTTCCGCTTCCCGCACCCGCAAGGACGAGGAGCGGTCCGTCAACCGTAAAAACGGCTTCCCTTTGCTCTTTGTTAAGTTCGCCGTACGCCTTTTCAAAAAGTGCCCTTTTGGCACTCAGATATCTATTTTGTAAGTTTTGCATTTCGTTCTCCGTATTAGGTTTTATGTCCCGTTTATTCTATCACAATTCGCCGTATTTTGCAAGGTGTTTTACACAAAAATATTAGACCGAGAAAGACAGTGATATTTTCCGTTCTCGTTTTCGTAGCCTTACAAAAGTAAGGCAGAGAACGGGAACGAAAAAAGCAAGTCGGCACAAGGGCTCTCGATGATGCCCTTGTGCCGTTTTCATAGCTGTATTATGAAGATAATGCCATACTTATTCTATAAAAATTTGCTTGCGGTAGCACGGCTTTATCGGCGGTCTCCCCCCACGCAGTCGGGAGATAATCCTATTTATTACATATTGAAAAGCTCTATTTTGCGCGTAACGTAGTTAATCATTCTGCGCTGTATGTAGCTTGCGTTTTCGTCAAGGAAAGCAACCGCTTCGCCGACGCTTGCCTCGCCTGCAAGCCTGTAAGAATTGAGCGTTCTTGCAAGCTCGTCATCGCCGTTCTCTACAAGGCACTCCTGAATGTCCGCAAAATCTGCGTCGGGAAGCTCGTAGAACATTCTCCAAGCCTTTTTGCTGTGGTGAATCTGAAGGTCGGAGAGCATTTTATAAGCCAGAAGCACTTTGAATACGCACTCCTTGCCGAAAACGTCCTCGTCCGCGGAGAACACCTGATTCTTCCAAAGAGCCACGGGAGAGCCGAAAGCGTTTACGACGAAATCGCTCATTCTTCTGTCGATTATCTCAAAGGTGAGGTCCTCGAGAGCGATACCGCGTCTTTTGCCGTTTGCGTTAAGGAAATAGTTAAGGGGCTTTTTCTTTGAGCCCTCTCCGCCCGCGTAAACCTTAAACGTATCCGCGTACGCAAGGTAGCCGACCATCACCGACAGAGCCACGAAAAGCACCGACACAATAAAGATAATAATCTTTGAAAAAGTGTTTTCGG
The DNA here is from genome assembly GCA_051867875.1 of Eubacteriales bacterium. Lineage (GTDB taxonomy): Bacteria > Bacillota > Clostridia > Oscillospirales > CAG-272 > RGIG4608. Next base: position 29,060 of record JBJDZG010000014.1, on the reverse strand, counting down.
TGTTCAGTGCAAATACTGCACAAAGTCCTGCAAGCGCAAGAGAACCGACGGCGCTGACCCATAACAATATATTGATTACTTTACTCTTATTCATATTAATTAAACTCCGAAAAAATTATTATATCCTATTTTAACACAAGAATTTTTGTTTTTCAATAGTTTTCCATATAATTTTTATTTTTTATGTCATTTGAGGTCATATTTTTTGTACCAGACACCGAAAAATATCCTGCGCGTGTCGATATAGTTCTCAAAATCAGACAGCTCCATCAGTTCAAAGTCGGTAAAATATACCTCACTTGAAGCGTCAAGCTCCGAAAAGATTTCAAAGCTATCCTTCGGCGTTCTTCCGTCAGCGCCGAAGATAAGCACGTCGCTTACCTTTATCAGCGAAGCAAAATCGCCCTTTTCTTCAAGATAAGTACCAAAATACGGACGCTCCACGACGGTAATTCTGTTCTCGCCGTAAGAATAGCTAATAGCAATGCTCGGGTGCGCGTAGCCGCTCGTGTAAGCCCTCTCGGAAACGGTGAGGCTTCCGCCGAGCAGGGAAATTCCGGTGTTTGGTTCATAGATAATTATATCTACGCCCTTGCCCTCGAGCACGCGGTAAACGGAGCTCATCACCGACGCCTCCTTCTGTGTCATAGGACGTGGCAGGAGCACTCTTTCGAGCTTTTGCGTATTGGCGAGCTTTTCGAGCGTTCTTATGTGATAGCTGTGATAGTGCGTGAGCACCACTCCGTCAATTTTTGTGTGGCAGTTCTCCTTTGCCAGAGCCACGCCGTCAAATATCGCTCCCGACCTGCCGTTTGAGGCGTCGCAGATATAAACGCCCTCGGCGCTTGATATCACGAAAGCGTCGCCGAGCACAAATTCCGCACGCACAAAATTGCTTCGGTAGATATTATAGGCAAAAGCGTTGAGTCCGAAAACGAGCGCAAAGCACATAGGCACTATATAAAGCCATTTTCTGTTTTTAAGCTCCGCCGACACGAGCACTGCGGCAGAGATAAACAGCCCAAAGACCAAAACGGGGGCAAACGGGTATCTCAAAGAAATCAAAACACCGTCAACGTCGGCAATACCGCCGATTATTTCGGTCATAAGCTCTCCCACGGTCTGCGAGATATCGCCAAAGATGGCACAGAGCCACGGCACCCGCGTCAGCGCGAGCGTTATGAGGGAAAGTATCATAAAAATTTCGCAGAGCGCACCCATAAACAAATTTGATACGAGCGTTGCGAGCGAAAACTCGCCGAAATATATCATAAGCGCGGGAAGCGTCGCAACGAGCACGCACACCGAAATCAAGAGAAGCTGAACCAAATTTCTGCCGAGCTTTGCGAATTTGACGTACAGTTCTCCCCCGCTTATCTCTCCGCGGAAGAAAAATATTCTCTCCTTAATCATCATCGCACAGATGACACCGAGAGTTGAGAGAAACGAGAGTTGAAAGCCTACGTCGAGCACCGCGCTCGGGCGAACGAGAACGATGATAAAGACCGCGACAAAGAGCGAGGTCATACTGTCGCTCCTCTTTCCGAGTAAAAACGAAAGATATAGCACCCAGAGCATAAGCATAGCCCTGCACGCGGACGGCAGAAAGCCCGTCAGCGCAATATAGAAAAGCGTCAGCGCGCCGAGAATTATCACCCGCGCTCTCTTGCCGACTCGCAATCGCCCGAGCAAAAGTTCAAATACTGCAACGAGTATCGCCACGTGCTGACCGCTGAGTGCGAGCATGTGATAAACTCCCGCAAGTCTGAAATCCCTAATTGTTTCGTCGCGGAGCAGTATTCTGTTTCCGAGCAAAAGCGCGCTCGCAAGCTCGCCCGACTCCCCGCCGATGTGATGCTTCAAGAGCCCCGAAAGTCTTGCGTTGAGTCCCGAGAGCATCAAATCAAAGCGAAATTCGGGTTCGAGATACTCTATCTCTGCGTATTCGCCAACGGCGGCGACGAGCGGATATTCGTATTCATCGGTGTTGTGCAAATAGTCCGCATTTTCGTAATTGCCGAGCGGACACAGCGTCGCCCTGACAGAAAAGAAATCTCCTCGGATAAGCTCCGTGGCGTATTCCGCAACGAGCACACAGTCAAAATCCGCACTCTCGCCGTCAACGCTCTCGATATGTACGGCGTGCTCGCTTGAAAAGGCGGTTTTTGAGGGCATTTGCTTGACGTACCCTTCTATTGTGTGCACTCCGCTGTACTTTTCTGCGGTATTTGCAGCTGCATATTGCTCTCCGTAAGCATTAAGACAAGCGACGAGAGATACGGCAAGGGCAAGACACAAAAGTATGCTCAAATTTTTGCTCATTTTCCCTTTTTTCTTCAAAAAATACGATAAAATGAGGCAGACGAGGGCGAAAATTGTAAAAATTTCAAAGCCCGCGCCCAAAAATGAAAGCCACGAAAAACCCAGCAATATCAAGGAAATCAGGGCAAAATATCTCTTTTTGAACGCTCCCATTTTTGCCTCCCTCAAAAAAATTTCAAATTAATTGTTGACAAATCACCAAAAACTATGTATAATACTTTAAGACGCGGTTGGAAAAGCCTTTCAAGTTTGAAATTATATTCCATCATCGCAAATTAAATTAGATTTAGACACAATTTTAAGGAGATTATTATGTTTGAAAAAGTAAAACAAATTCTTGTTGATGAGCTTCAGGTTGAAGAAAACCTCATTACGCTCGACGCTGAGCTTTCCGGCGACCTTGGTATCAATTCCATCGAGCTTGCAGACCTCGTTATGATTTGCGAGGATAAGTTTGACGTTGAAATAAGCGACGAGAACATCGGACAGTTCGTTACAATCCGTGACGTTGTTAACTACCTTGAGACACTCTAATTTTTGAACGAATATTTTTGAAAATAAAACGGCCTATAATGCGTACGCATTGATACAGGTCGTTTTATTTTTTCTCATGCACGTCTTTTCTTGAAAAAGTCGGACAGAAGCTCCCTGCTCTCCTCTTCGCAAAGCCCAACGTCCGCTGCGACCTTGTGAAGAAGCGGGTATGAATTAAGATTTAAGACGCTCCCAAAAGCGCCCGAATTTGAATCCTTTACGGCATAGTACAGCCTGCCTACCCTTGCATTTAATATCGCGCCTGCACACATAGTGCACGGTTCAAGCGTTACGTAGAGCTCGCAGTCGGAAAGACGCCAGCGTCCGAGCTTTTCGCTCGCGCGCTCGATAGCCAAAATCTCCGCGTGGGCGGTGGCACGCCCCGTGCTCTCGCGCTCGTTATACGCCTCGGCGATTATCTCGCCGTCCTTTACTATCACCGCACCAACTGGAACGTCCCCGTTTTCATAAGCACGCCTGGCACATTCAAGTGCTCTCTGCATAAAAATCCTTCTGTCCGTCATACCTGTGTACTCAAATAAATATATGATATCATCGTAAGAAGCGAATAGAGTATGAAAATTATCATTCCCGTGCTCGCAAAGCCCGAAATTCTCTCTTTTACGGTAAGGGGCGCCACCTCATCACCGTTTTCGTCGGGCTTGAGTTTAAGGGACGTAAAGAGCTTTTCGCCTTTAAGAATCTTAACAAGATAAACGACAAGTCCAAGCGCCAAAAATCCCAACATAAGCATATCGGAAGCAAAGGACACGGCGTTATATACGGACGGGTCGCAGTGTTCGTTTATAATGTCGAGCACGACGGAAATTCCGTTATTGATAAAGTGAAGCAGTATCGGATAGAGCAGATTTTCGGTTTCGAGATAAATCCACGCAAGAAAAAGTCCCGCTACGAAGGTATAGAGGAGCTGTTCGATATTCGCGTGCATAAACGCAAACATAAGCGCACTCGCAACTATCGCCGTTCCTTTTCCGTAGACCTTGAGCGCCCTGCAAATCGTGCCCCTGAATAAAAGCTCCTCAACGAGTGCGGGGATAATTGCCGAATACACGAAATAAATTATTATCTGGTAGAGGTGGTCAAGCTCGACCGCCCAGAGAAATTCCTCGGAAAAGTCCGAATAATCGAGAAAAAGATTAACCACGAAGTAATTAAGGTAAGCCGAAAGATTCGTTATTCCGAGCCCTATTCCCAGCATCATCACGGAATCGACAACGCTCGGCTTTTTGCCGGACTGCGCAGGCTCGTAAATCTCTTTTTCGGCGTTTTTGTTCCATCTGTTAAGGAGATATACGGGCAGTACAAAGCCTATGGCGTACGTCAGGCACTCGCAGAGCCTGAAAGTCATATCAACCCAAGTTCTATCCCCGAAGCGCGCAACGAAAACGCTCTCCAAAACCTGAAAAACGGTTGACAGCAATATGAGCAAGCCCTGATTTATCATCAGTGCTATCGCTATTCTGTTCATTAGTAAAACGTATATGCTTTTACTTTGTTTATTCATATTTTACTCCGCTATTTCATATGATACAATATTATCCTTAACGTAGACTATCTCACCGTCTTTTATATAAAATCTCGGCACTCTCTCGCCTATGGCGCAGATTATCTCATAGCCTATCGTACCGTTTTTTTCCGCGAGCTCGTCGGCGCTGATTTTCTCACCGCCGTCAGCACCTATCACGGTAATATAGTCGCCCTCGCAGACATTTTCCACATCGCTGACATCGAGCATAAGCTGGTCCATACATACTCTGCCTACTATGCTGACTCTCTGCCCTCTTACAAGCATTTGAGTGCCCGCCTCGGAGTTTGAGCGCCAAAATCCGTCAGCGTAGCCTACGGGCACGGTGGCAATTTTCGTCCTCTTTTGAGCCGTGTAGGTACAGCCGTAGCTTACGGTGTCGCCCGCCTCTATCTCCTTAATCATCGAGATGACGGATTTAAGGCTCATAACTGGAGAGAGCTCACCGCAGCCGCCGACCTTGGCGGACGGCGCTATACCGTAGAGCACGACGCCAACGCGCACCATATCCAAGTGGTATTCGGGATAGTCAAAAGTCGTGGCACTGTTGGCACAGTGCTTAATATCGAATTTTATACCTCGCGCCTCAATCTCGCGCACCGCGTGCATAAATCTTTCGTACTGCAAGTCGGTAAATTTTCTGCCGTCATCGCCGTTATCGGCGAGTGCAAAGTGCGTAAATATTCCCTCGGGAATAAGTCCGTCCATTCGGCAGACCTCAGCGACGCTTCCTATTATGTTTTCGTCGCCGTGTATGCAGTCAAAGCCTATTCTGCCCATGCCCGAGTCGAGTTTTACGTGAATTTTCACACTGACGCCCTCAGATGCGGCGGACGCAGAAAGCTCCTTTGCATAGTTGTAGGAAAAAACCGTCTGCGAAATATTGTTCTGCGCCAAAATCGAAGCACAGTCCGTCGGCGTGTAGCCGAGTATTAATATGGGCGTCTTTATGCCGTTGCCTCGGAGCTGCATCGCCTCTTCAATATTGGAAACCGCAAAGAAATCCGCACCGAGCGACTCGTACAGCCCCGCAAGGTAGACCGCTCCGTGTCCGTATGCATTAGCCTTGACGACACAACAGATTTTCGTTCCCTTATTCAGCTTGCTTTTTATGATATTAAAATTTTTTTCGGCGAGATTCATATCAATCTCCGCCCAAAATCTCTTTCTTTTTGAAATATATTTATCTATCAATTTTTTCTTCCCGCCATTCGCAATATAATTCATATAAATTCTATCACACTCCGAGCAAAAAATCAATATTAATAATATATGTTGAAAAAAGTTTTTGTTAAAACGAATAAATTTTGTCCTCTCTATTGACAAATGTCGTAAAATGTATTAAAATGTAGTTTGTAATGCTTGATTTCATCAGGTAAATTTATTAAAAAGAGGTTTTTACAATGGATTCTATCGCAAAGCTTTTGGAAGCATTCGATAATCTCCCCTTTATCGGCAGATTGCTTCTCATAATCTTCTTCGGCGGAGTTATTTGTCCCGTTTACAGAATACTCAAATACTTTGTAACAAAGAATACCACAACTCTCATCGTCGGCATTCTCTGCCTCGTTACAGGTTGCGGAAACTTGGTTCTTGAAGTAGTTGATATCGTCACAACTCTTACAAAGGGCAAAATCACATTCTGCGCTGACTGATTCTTAAAACCGAATAAAATCAAAAATAAAGGAGTGGATTTTTCCGCTCCTTTATCTCTTTTTATAATAAGTTTTCATCGTATATTGCCCGTATTCCGCCGATGAATTTCGGGCGCGTGCGGGCGCAGACAATGTTCGCTTCTCCGATTTTGCTCTGCGATAATCTCACGGGCACGGCAACCTCTTTTAAGTGCATTCCTATGAGGGTATTGCCTATGTCAATACCCGCGTCGGCTCTGATTGACTCCACGACGATAGCGTCGTTAAGCTCCGCATAAGCGATAGCCGCAAGCGAACCGCCCGCCTTCTTTTGCGGAATGACGTTAACGGGGCTTGCAAAAGGAAGCGCAGAACGCTCTACAACAATGGCACGGTTCAGATGCTCACAGCACTGAACAGCCATATAAATTCCGTTTTCATTGAGGCAGGAGTAAATTCCTTCGAAAATTTCCCTTGCCGTGTCCTCGTTGGAATTCGTTCCGATTTTTGAGCCGAGTACTTCGCTTGTCGAACAACCAACCACAAAAATATCTCCATTTTTGAGCTTTGCAGCCTGTATAAGCTCCGATACTGCATCATAGCATTGAGTTTTAATATCCATAATAGACCTCTTTTGTCAGTATTCCTATATATTTTAGCATTTATTTGCCAAAAAATCAATGCTTTGGGATATTTTTTATTATTTATTGTTGCATTCGTCGGACAAACCGTTCCGTGTGCACTCCAAAATATCGGAAATAGCCTTCCAATTTTCAAACTTTATTGCTTTTGTTTCGTTCTTGATAATTATGTTGAAATTTTGATAGCTCAAACCAAGCTGAATATATAACCGGTATTTCGTACTTCACTTTTCTTTCAACATCTCGGCAATTCTGAGATTCAAGGCAGGATAAAGAATTGCCGCAACGGAAATGTTGTTTGTATTGTAAATCGGGGCGTCGAGGACGTCGCCCCCTACGGTTGTTGTGTTTGCGTCGTGCCCAAGCGGGCGTTTTGCTCCATTTTGTAACGGCGGGAGCAAGCCCCCGCCCTACGGTTGAGGTGCGCTCACCGTTCGTGCAGACGTCGAAAACGGGGCGTCGAGGACGTCGCCCCCTACGGTTGTTGTGTTTGCGTCGTGCCCAAGCGGGCGTTTTGCTCCATTTTGTAACGGCGGGAGCAAGCCCCCGCCCTATGGTTAAGGTATGCGCACAGCACCCAAGCGGGTGTTTTGCTCCGCGCTGATTTTATGACATAATCCGTAGGGGGCGACGTCCTCGACGCCCCGAAAAATACCCCGACAGATTTTTCGTCTGTCGGGATGTTTCATTCTTTTGAAAATTAGCCTTTTGGGGTATTTTTGTTATTTGTCAACATTCTGCCCGTCTATATAACCTTCCGTGAGAATGTATACTGCCACTACTCCGAGAGCGGATACGGTGGCGACGAGCTTTTCGGAAGTCAGCTCATCGACGCCGAATAGAATACAAAGCGTGCCGACAAGACCGCCGACGGCAAGCCAGAATTTACGGCTTGAAAGCTTTTTTCGCCAATCTATCTTCATTTTTTCTCGTCCCTCCTTCCCTCAAGAACGGCAATTCTTTTTGAATGTTCGGCAAGCTCCGTATAAAAACGGGAGTTTTTTTCAGACTGCTTCTCCATAAACTCTTTAAGCTGTATCACCGCACTCTCGAGCTTTGCGAGCGTGGAGTTGACCTTTACGACCACATTCATCACCGCGATGAAAGCGGAGATTATCCCGAACATTCCGACTGCTATTTCCCAAGTCATTTTTTCTCCTTTCTCGGCGCTTTCCTTATTCCGCTTATATTATACCATATCCCCGAACTCTGCCACTGACAGAAATGTGTCAATTTGACTTTTTTGAAAAAAATTCTTGACAATTTTCGTCCGTTATGTTATACTGCCCTTGTACAAAACGCATTGACGGAAAAGAGTAACTCATTCACGGTGCAAAGAGAGCAGGCGGTTGGTGTAAGCCTGACACACGGTATGGGCGAAGGTAGTTCCCGAGCGGTTTTTCCGAAACGGCTTTTTATTGATTGTAAAAAGAAAGTAGGAAGAAACGGTTTCCCCGTTACGGATTTTGAGTGCGCCTCCCTACCTCGGAGTGCGAAATCAGGTGGTACCGCGTCCCACGTCCTGATATGGACTTGGGGCTTTTTATTTTGTACAGAATTATTTATATAGAAAGTGAGGTTTTCCAGATGAACTCATACAATGAGCTTCCGAAAACGTATTCTCCCTCGGAATTTGAGGACAGAATATACGCAAACTGGTGTGAAAAGGGTTATTTCACGCCCGACAAAAACAATGAAAATCCCGCATTTTCCATCGTAATCCCCCCGCCGAACGTCACGGGTCAGCTCCACATGGGACACGCCCTTGACGAAACCTTGCAGGACATTCTCGTTCGCTACAAGAGAATGCAGGGCTATAACACCCTCTGGGTTCCCGGCACGGACCACGCCGGAATTGCTACACAGATAAAGGTTGAAGAGCGTCTCCGCGTCGATGAGGGACTTTCCCGCTACGACCTCGGCAGAGAGAAATTTCTCGAGCGCGTTTGGGGTTGGAAGGACACCTATGAGGCGCGCATCACAGGTCAGCTCAAAAAGCTCGGTGCTTCATGCGACTGGTCCCGCCAGCGTTTTACCATGGACGACGGCTGCTCCAAGGCAGTCCGTGAGGTATTCGTAAACCTTTACAACAAGGGCCTTATTTACCGCGGACACAGAATTATTAACTGGTGTCCCCGTTGCCTTACCGCACTTTCCGACGCTGAGGTTGATTACAAGGATATGCCCGGCCATTTCTGGCATATAAAGTACCCAATCAAGGGCGAGGACGGCTATGTTGAGGTTGCCACGACGCGCCCCGAAACAATGTTCGGCGACACCGCCGTTGCAGTAAACCCCGAGGATGAAAACACTAAGCACCTCATTGGAAAGACGGTAATTCTCCCCATCGTAAACCGCGAGATACCCGTTATTGCAGACGATTACGTTGAGATAGGCTTCGGCACGGGCTGCGTTAAAATTACACCCGCACACGACCCTAACGACTTCCTCGTAGGTCAGCGCCACGACCTTGAACAAATTAAGGTTATGAACGACGATGCGACTATGAACGCGTACGCAGGCAAATACGAGGGCATGGACCGCTACGCCTGCCGTAAGGCACTCGTTGCAGACCTTGAGGAGCAGGGATTTCTCGTTAAGACCGTTCCCCACGACCACAACGTAGGCGTTTGCTACCGTTGCGGAACAACTGTTGAGCCCCTTACGAGCGACCAGTGGTTTGTAAAGATGAAGCCGCTCGCAAAGCCCGCTATCGAGGCTGTTGAGTCGGGAGATATCAATTTTATTCCCGAGCGCTTCTCCAAGAACTATTTCAACTGGATGAACAACATTCTCGACTGGTGCATTTCCCGTCAGCTCTGGTGGGGACACAGAATTCCCGCGTTCTACTGCGACTCTTGCGGTGAAATGACGGTATCAAAGGAAAATATCACGACCTGCCCCAAATGCGGCAGTACAGTTCGTCAGGACCCCGACGTTCTTGACACGTGGTTCTCCTCTGCGCTCTGGCCCTTCTCAACTCTCGGCTGGCCCGAATCCACCGAGGACCTTGACAGATACTATCCCACGAGCGTTCTCGTTACGGGATACGATATCATTACGTTCTGGGTTTCCCGTATGATATTCTCGGGACTTGAACACATGGGACAAAAGCCCTTCTCCACCGTATTTATTCACGGTCTTGTAAGGGACGCACAGGGACGCAAAATGTCCAAATCTCTCGGAAACGGAATTGACCCCCTTGAAATAATCGACAAATACGGCGCGGACGCTCTCCGCTTCGCTCTCGCAACGGGCAACTCACCCGGAAACGATATGCGCTTCTCCGACGAGAAGATTGAGGCGGCGAGAAACTTCGCAAACAAACTCTGGAACGCAAGCCGTTTCGTCAGAATGAATCTCACAATAGACGAGATTAAGCTTCCCGACGAGAGCAAGCTCGCGCTTGAAGACAAGTGGGTACTCGCGAAATTCGGCGAGCTTACCAAGAGCGTTATCACAAATCTTGACCGCTTCGAGGTAGGCGTTGCCCTCTCCGAGATATACTCGTTCACCTGGGATATCTTCTGCGACTGGTACATTGAGCTTGCGAAGGCGAGATTTAACGAAAAGGAAACCGATGCCAACCTCGTTTGCCAGAACGTTATTGCTTACGTCCTCGTAGGCACGTTAAAGCTCCTCCATCCCTTTATGCCCTTTATTACGGAAGAAATTTATCAGAGTCTTCCCCACGAGTGCGAAAGCATTATGATTTCAGCGTATCCAAAGGCTGAGGACGCACTCAACTTCGAAGCCGACGCCGAAAAGATGACGAAGATTATCGACGCCATCACCGCAATCCGCGCAAGAAGAAGTGAAATGAACGTCCCCCCCTCAAAGAAGGCTAAGGTATTTATCGAAACGAAATATCAGGACATTTTCTCAGAGAGCAGTGAGGCGTTCTTTATCCGCTTGGCGTCCGCTTCCGAGCTCATCGTCGCCGAAAAATTCAACGGCGAGGTAAGCACGGATAACTCCGTACAGATTATCACGGACGCCGCCGCAATATATCTTCCCCTCTCCGATATCATTGATTTCGAGAAGGAAAAAGCTCGTCTTGAAGGCGAGAAAAAGCGCCTTGAAGGCGAAATCGAGAGAATTGAGAAAAAACTCTCAAACGAGGGCTTTGTTGCAAAAGCCCCCACAGCAGTAGTTGAAGGCGAAAAGGCGAAAATGGCAAAATACCGCGAAAATCTCGACGGCGTTTTGGCTGCGCTCTCCAAACTCAACTGAATGAATTTATCCCCGCTCCTCGGGGCGGGGACAACCCTATGATTTAACACTATGAACAAAACCAAAGAACTTTTACGCGCGCTTAAATTTACTGTCATATCTATAAGCGCAGGCATCGTGCAGATACTTTCATTCACGCTTCTGAACGAGGTGATAAAGCTCCCCGACCCCGAGATTTCGCATCTTATCGCGCTCGTGCTCTCGGTAATCTGGAATTTCACGATAAACAGAAAAGTAACCTTCAAGTCGTCGAACAACCTTGCGCTGTCAATGGCACTGGTCGGACTTTTCTATCTCGTTTTTACGCCCACATCCACATTATTTATGAAATGGGCAACGGACGCAGGACTTAACGAGTACCTCGTTGAAGCTATCAATATGATAGCAAATTTCGTGCTTGAATTTCTCTTTACGAGATTTGTCGTATACAGAAATTCCTGCGACACGGCGGAAAAGAAATAAAAAATGGGGCTTGCCCCATTTTTTTGTTGACATACGGTTTTATTTGTGATATAATACCCTTTGTACTTTTTTGAAAATAATTAAGGAGTATTAAAATGGGATTTGAATTTTTTGCTGTAAGCATAATGTTCGGCTTCGGTCTTGCAATGGACGCATTCTCCGTTTCACTTGCCAACGGCATGAACGAAAAATGTATGAAAGTCGGCAGAATGTGCACTATCGCAGGCGTTTTCGCCTTTTTCCAGGCGCTCATGCCCATGCTCGGCTGGGTCTGCGTTCACACGATTTTGTCGTATTTTGAACAATTTTCAAAGCTTATTCCTTATATAGCCCTCGCGCTCCTCTCCTATATCGGCGGTAAAATGATATACGAGGGGGTACGCCGTGACTGCGACTGCGACGCGTGCGCGGTCAGCTTCGGCGCTCTCATTCTTCAAGGTGTCGCAACCTCCATTGACGCGCTCTCCGTGGGGCTTGACATCGCGGAATATAACTTTATTGAAGCATTCGTTTCTGCATTCATTATCGCAATAGTAACGTTCATCATCTGTATGTTCGGCCTTTATATAGGCAAAAAGTTCGGCAACAGGCTTTCAAATAAAGCGTCGATATTCGGCGGCGTAATACTCGTCGGAATAGGAATTTATATATTCATCAAAGGGATTTTGGGAATATAAAGCATGAAAAAAAGACTCTCCGAAGAGGAGAGCCTTTTTTACTTTAATTATTCAGCATCAACTGTTTCCTCGGAGACTTCCTCAACGGGAGTTTCCTCTGCGGGAGCTTCTTCTACGGGAGCTTCTTCAATGAGGTCACGAATGGAAAGGCTGACCTTCTGCTTCTCATTATCAATCTCGATAATCTTTGCGTCAACTACCTGACCGAGTTCAAGAACGTCAGCAGGCTTTGTGATTCTTCTGTTGGCAATCTTGGAAATGTGGATAAGTCCGTCAACTCCGTCCATGATTTCTGCGAATGCACCGAAAGGCATCATGTTGACAATTTTTACGGAAACAACGTCGCCGACGTTGTATCTGTTTGTGAAGAGCAACCAGGGATTTGTGTCCTCTGTCTTGTATCCGAGAGAAATTCTCTTGCTCTCGCGGTCAAAGCTCTTAACGAATACAGTAATCTCGTCGCCTACGGAAACTACTGCAGAGGGGTGCTTGATGGGTTTCCAGGAAAGCTCGCTTACGTGAACCATGCCGTCAACACCGCCGAGGTCTACGAATGCGCCGTATGTAGTAAGGCTGCGAACCTTACCCGTGTACTGCTTGCCCTCTTCGATATTAGCCCAGAACTCTTCCGTTCTTGCTTTTCTGAGTGCGTTAAGAACTAAACGGATAGAACCGATAGCTTTCTTGCCCTGCTCTTTAATCTCAATAATCTTAAGGTCAACCGTCTGACCTACGAGACTTGAGAGATCGCCGTCCTTGGCGATGCCGCTGTGGGACGCGGGAACAAATACGTTTACAGAATCAACCGCTACGGTAAGACCGCCGCTTACTGCCTTGATAACTTTACCTGAAACGACCTCACCGCTCTCTTTAAGAGCAACGATGTTCTTCCAATTTCTATCGGAGTCAGTGCGCTTCTTGGAAAGCTCTGCAACGCCTTCGATATCGCTTACGCGGATAACGAATGCTTCAACTTCGTCGCCGATTTTGAACATTTCCGTAAGACGAGCGGACGGGTCATCGGTTATCTGCTCAGCTTTGATAATACCCGTAGCTTTCGCACCGAGGTCGAGCTGAAGCTCTGCGTCGGTAACGTGCGTTACGTATCCGGTTACTGTATCTCCTGTATTTAAAATTTTGAAAGTTTGGTCGAGCAATTCTGCAAAATTTTCTGTCATTTCGCTCATGATGTTAAATACCTCCTCGATATTGCGCTTCGGCGTCGATGCTCCCGCCACAATACCTATTTTTTTATTTGTCGGAAATTTTTCGTCAAGCTCCGCCGCGTTTTCAATCCAGACGGTATGCTCGCACGCCTCCTTACATATTTTATATAATTTCGCCGTATTTGAGCTTTCTCTGCCGCCTATAACCACTACACAGTCGCAATTTTCGGCAATCTTTTTCGCTTCGGTTTGACGAATTTCCGTAACACTACATATTGTATCAAAAAAAATTGAATTTGTACAGTATTTTTTTAATATTTTTTGACTTTTTTCCCATTCTGCCAAATTTTGAGTCGTTTGAGCGGCTAAAACAAGGCTTTTTTTGTGCAATTTTGATAAATTGCCGTTTTCTATGAAGCTTTCAAGCTCCTCCGCGCTCTCAAAAACCGCGCCGTCGCCCTTAACGTAGCTCATTATACCCATGACCTCGGGGTGAGTCGGGTTTCCGAGAAGAGCAAAGAAATTGTCGCCCCCGCTGTGCTCTTTTGCTATTCTGTGTATTTTTTTGACGAAGGGACAGGTCATATCCTCATAATGAAAATACGGATTTCGCTCCTTGCACCGCAAAAGGAGCTCATCGGTTTCCTTCGGAATACCGTGCGCCCGAATATACACCGTTGCAGGAGCGGTTTCGTCAGCGCGCGCGCAAATGTCCTCAATACTCTCAACACCGACGGAAATAACCCCGTTGTCCTCAAGGAATTTATTGTAAGTATCATTGTGGATAAGATGCCCGAAAGTATAAATCTTTTCGCCCCGACGCCTTGACCTGATTTTGGCTTCAACTGCGTCCGTCGCGCGTTTTACTCCGAAGCAAAAGCCCGCGTTCTCTGCGACTGTTATATTATTTGACATTGTCGATATCCGTTTCTGCATACAGCTTGCAGACCTCTCCGAAAATGCGGTCGGCTACTCGCTGATGACCCTCTGCGCCCTTGTTGTTTTCAAAATCAAATTCTTCGTTTTTGATGAGCTTTCCGATGACGAGATAGTTCTTCCTGAACATTTGAGTTTTACCCGATTTTGACTTGATGCAAACGGGAAGCACATCAGCACCCGAGCGCGCCGCGATAAGCCCTACGCCGTTTTTGACCTCAGTGGTAGATGGGTCAACACCGGGCATTCTCGTTCCCTGCGGAAAAATGCCAACGCAGTCGCTGTCCTTTAAGAGCCCTATCGTGTTGCGAAGAGCGGTGATATCACTGCTTTTTCTATCAACGGGATAACAACCTATCGCACGCAGAAAAGAGCCGACCACGGGCACTTTGAAAAGCTCCTTTTTCGACATAAAGCGAATTTGGTTTTTCATGCTCGCACAGATGATAACTCCGTCCGCCGCGCCTGTGTGATTGCAGGCTACGATAAAGCAGGAATCAAGCGGCTCGTTCTCGGGATTTATTACTTTTACGCGATAAAGCCTGCGCGCAGCACCTGCTAAAAGCCAGTAGAAAAATTTATACGCCTTTTTTTGCTCTTTATAATCGTTATTATTGCTTTCTTTCATTAACTAACCTCACTATCATAGCAAGACTTTCTTCAACAGACATAACGGAGTTGTCAAAAATAAGCGCGTCGGGAGCGGGAACGGCGGGAGCTATATTGCGGCTCTTGTCGTTTTTGTCCCTCTCTATCATATCGGCGAGAACTTCCTCGTAGGTAACGTCGACACCCTTTTGACGAAGCTCAAGCGTTCTTCTCTTTGCACGGCATTCATCGCTTGCGGTCAGGAACACTTTTATGTCCGCGTCGGGAATGATGACGGTGCCGATATCGCGTCCGTCCATTACGACGCTGTTTTCCCTTGCAATATCCTTTTGCATATCGAGAAGAAACGCACGCACTGCGGGAATTGCCGAAACCGCGCTCGCGTACATGGACATCTCAGGACGTCTGATTTTGTCGCCGAGGTCCTCACCGTTGAGAATAACTCTCTGCGCGCCGTCAACGTATTTCATCTCTATATTTATTTCGGGAAGGAGAGCTTCCACCTCTTCTGCATTTTTAGGGTCCTTGCCTGCACAGTAGACGTAGTATCCCACCGTGCGATAGAGCGCTCCCGTATCAACGTATATTATTCCAAGCTCACGAGCAACCGCCTTTGCAAGCGTGCTCTTGCCCGAGCCGCTCGGCCCGTCAATAGCAATTCGTATCATTGTTTTTTCCCCTTATATTTTTTATTCAAAGCTCGCCCACGCGGAGTTCTCTCCCGCAAGCGTCGCTGTGGAAAATGCTATCTGCAAATTAAATCCGCCCGTGTAGGCGTCAAGGTCGAGCACCTCGCCCGCAAAATAGAGTCCCGATACAAGCTTTGACTCCATTGTTTTAGGGTTTATCTCGCCCACCAACACACCGCCCTTGGTTACAATCGCTTCGTCGATGGGACGGAAGCCGTAAAGCGGTATTTCGATATTTTTTATAAGTGAAACGAGTCTTTCCCTCTCCTCCTTGGTAATGGAGTTTACCTTCTTTCGCGCGTCAATTCCCGAGAGCCCGACGACAGCCGAAATCATCTTCTGCGGCAACAGAGCATCGAGAGAATTGATAAAATCCTTATTCTTAAACTCCGAAAAGTCGGAAAGTATGCGCTCGTCAAGCTTTTTTGAGTCGAGAGCGGGCTTCATATCTATAAGAGCTGTATACTTATCGGGTACTATGTCCGAAAGATGCGCCGACGCGGAGAGCACGACGGGGCCCGTGAGTCCGAAATGCGTAAACATAAGCTCGCCGAAGTCCTCGTAGACCATTTTGCCCGTCGAATTTTCGACAACCTTGAAGCCGATATTTTTAAGCGACAGACCTTGAAGATGCGCGCAGAGCTTACCCTTTGCGACGAGCGGAACGAGAGAGGGCTTAATATCCGTTACTGTGTGTCCGACGCTCCGTGCAAATCTGTATCCGTCTCCGTTTGAGCCCGTTTTGGGATACGACGCTCCGCCCGTGCAGACGATTACCGCCTTTGAGCGGTATTCCCTTCCGTCGGCGACGACGCCCACGGCTCTGCCGTCCTCAATCAGAATCCTGTCAACTTTTCTATAAATAATCTTAACACCCGACTCCACGCAGGCGCGCTCCATGGCGGAAACGATATCCTGTGCTCTGTCGGACTGCGGAAACACGCGTTTTCCCCTCTCAACCTTGAGAGGCACGCCGAGCTCCTCGAAAAATTCCTTGGTGTCGGCAGTCGAAAAGCGTGAAATGGAAGCGTAGAGAAATTTGGAATTGCTTGCGACGTTCTGCAAAAACTCCGACTTGTCGCAGTCATTGGTAACGTTGCATCTGCCCTTTCCCGTTATACGAAGCTTTCGTCCGAGTCTATCGTTTTTTTCAAATAGTATAACGTCCGCACCCGCGCGGGAAGCCACCGTCGCCGACATCATGCCCGCAGGTCCGCCGCCGACTACGATAACGGACGCATTTATTTTTTCGTCATTCATCTGCATTTCTCCGCAACCATAATTCGCCATTCTAAATTAATAAATATATTATATATTTTTTGAATAAAAAAGTCAATAGCTTACCAAAATTTTTGCCTTATCTATGGAAAAAGATAAAAAAATGTGGTACAATGGTACAAACAGATTATTTTTTCCGAGGTCGATATGCTTCTTTCCGATTTGTTAAATAAAACCGAATACTGCCGCGATGTGCCCGAGATTCCGGTAAATCATATCACCTGCTCTTCCTTTGAAGCACGGGCAGGCTCGATTTTCGTGTGTGTCAAGGGCTTTCGCTCCGACGGGCACATTTTTGCTCCGAAGGCTTACGAGAACGGTTGCAGAGTTTTCATAGCCGAGAGGGATATCGAGCTTCCGCCCGATGCAGTAACCGTAAAGGTGGACAACTCGCGGCGCGCGATGGCACTCCTCTCATGTGAGCTTTACTCCCACCCCTCACGTTCACTTTTCACGATAGGAATTACGGGCACAAAGGGCAAGACGACCACCGCCCTTATGATAAAGCAGCTGCTCGATGCGTCAGGGTGTAAAACGGGCTATATCGGTTCAAACGGCGTGCTTTTCGGCAACTGCAAGCTCGAAACGGCAAACACCACTCCCGACAGCTGCAAACTTCAGGAATATATGAAAAATATGCTTTCCGCGGGCGTGCGCGCAGTCGTTATGGAAGTTTCCTCTCAGGCACTCTCGCAGTGCAGAGTGCTCGGTACGGATTTTGATATCACTATGTTCTCAAATCTCTCCCCCGACCACATAGGTCCGGGTGAGCACGATAGCTTTGAGGACTATTTCAGCGCAAAAAAGAAGCTTTTTGACGAGTTCGGGAGCAAGACCGTCATAGCAAATGCCGACGACGGCTTTACCGAAAAAATTCTTGCAGATTACAAGGGTAAAAAGGTCTACTATTCAACAAATGCGCCCTCGGATTTCCGCGCACATTCCTGCGCGCTTAAACGGGACGGAGATTCCCTCGGAACGAGCTTTATTGTTGAGCACGGCGGTGCGTCCGTTCCCTGCTCTCTCTCAATCCCGGGTCAGTTCAATATCCACAACGCGCTCGCGTGCTTTGCGTTGTGCTCGAAAATGGGACTTGGAGCGGATTTTATTGCGGACACGCTTTCAAAAATGAAGATTGACGGGCGCTTTGACACAGTTACCGCTCCAAACGGCGCTTGCTTCGTTATAGATTACGCGCACAACGGTCTTAGCCTTTCGTCCGTGCTCAAAGCTCTGCGCGCGTACGGTCCCTCGCGTCTTATCTGCCTTTTCGGCTCGGTAGGAAACAGAACTCAGGTGCGCCGTGTTCAGCTTGGAAAGGTTGCCTCTCTTTATGCCGATTTTTCAATTCTGACCTCGGACAACCCCGACACGGAGGACCCGCAGAAAATAATCGACGATATAGCCACTCAATTTGAGAGTGAGGACAAATATATCTCGATTCCGGACAGAGCAGAAGCGATAAGATACGCTTTCCGCATAGCCGAGGCGGGCGACATCGTGCTCCTCGCGGGCAAGGGACACGAGCGTTACCAGCTTATAAACGGCAAAAACGAGTATTTCTGCGAAAAAGAAATATTGCTCGACTGTATAAGCGAATCGAAACTGCTAAAATAACAAAAAGCGAGATGAAATCATCTCGCTTCTATTTTTAATTATAGCAAATCCGAGCCGTCGTCGGGAATTACTTCCTTGACGGACGCGATAGCGCACTCAATCATATCGTCCGTGGGTTCAAGCACCGTTATTCTCTGCATAAAAAGTCCGGGGGCGGAGAGAATTTTAACGAATTTGTTGTCGTGCTTGCCCGCAAATTTGATAAATTCATAGCCAAGTCCCATGGTTATGGGAAGAAGCACGAGCTTTATAAGCGTCCTTACCAAGGTCGGAAGCTCGGGTGGAATGAAAAATCCGATGAAAATACCGACGAGCACCATTACTATAAGGAAAGAAGTTCCGCAACGGGGGTGGAAGCGTCCCATTTTCTTGACGTTTTCAACGGTAAGCTCAAGCCCTGCTTCGTAGCAGAAAATCGTCTTGTGCTCCGCTCCGTGATACATAAACGTGCGCTTGATGTCCTTCATCTGCGAAACCGCCGCCATATAGGACACGAGAATTATTATCTTAAAAATTCCCTCAAACAGAGATTTGACAAATCTCTGTCCCGCAAGCGCGGGAATGAGCTTTGAGAGCATATCATAAAGGAACGTGGGGAAAAGAATGAAAAGTCCGACGGAGAGAAACACGCCGAGCACGACGGAAATCACTCCGACTATCGCCATAAGTCCCTTACTGTTCTCTTTTTCATCCTCTTCAAGCCCCGATATTTCAGCACTCTTCATAAGGGCTTTGTATCCGCCCATCATTGAGATGACGAAGTTGAAAACTCCGCGCACGATGGGGATTTTTCGGCAAGCTGACACAAAGCTGTTCTTTTTTCCCTCTCTCTCGTTATCCCAGACCTCGAGCACCATCTCGCCCTTGGTATCGCGCACCGCCATAGCGCTCTTTTTCGGGCCTCGCATCATAATTCCCTCTATAAGTGCCTGACCGCCTATTGAGGTCTTTTTAGCCATGCAGGCTTTGCTGTTTTCTGACATATATACTCCTTCTGCCCCGCAGGGCCGACAATTCACTAATAGGTAATTATAATATACAATTATTAACTAAGTATGAATAAACGAAAATAAGTTCGATTTTTGTGTGTGGCACGCGAAATAAAAAATTGCCCGACCTTGAATAAAAGTCGGGCAACGGTATTTTATTTGTTATTGTTGTGCTTTTCAAGAAGCTTGTTAATTCTGTCAACGGGGTCAAGCAGACGGCTGATAGTGTCGTCGTGATTGAGCGTATCAATGAGGAACGCAACGTATTTACACATATTGACCTCGCAGTACCAAGGCTTGTCAAACAACTCGGGCTTGCGGTATACAAGGTTCGTCGTAAAAATTCTGTCGATAATTCCATCTTTATAAGCATCGTCGAATTTTTCAAAACCGCTCGTGAAAAGACCGAAGGTCGCAAAGGTGAAAATTCTCTTTGCACCCTTTTCCTTAAGCTGTTTTGCAACGTCGAGCAAGCTCTCGCCCGAGGCAATCATATCGTCAACGACGATAACGTCCTTGCCCGCAAGGTCTGAGCCGAGGTACTCGTGAGCTTCAATGGGGTTGTGTCCGTTTACGATTACGGAGTAGTTACGGCGCTTATAGAACATACCGATATCAATGCCGAGTACGGACGAATAGTACATACATCTCTGCATAGCACCCTCGTCGGGGGATATCATCACAAGGTTGTCCTTGTCTATTTTTACGTCGGGAACGGCTCTTGTGAGTGCTTTTATCATCTGATAGGTGGGCTGGATATTGTCAAATCCCGAAAGTGGAATTGCGTTGTTGATCCTCGGGTCATGTGCGTCGAAGGTAATGAAATTCGACACGCCCATTCGGATAAGCTCCTGAAGCATAAGCGCGCAGTCAAGGGACTCGCGTGAGGAACGCTTGTGCTGTCTGCCCTCGTAGAGCATAAGCATAATGACGGTAATTCTTCTCGCTTTTCCCGCAATAGCGGCAATCGTACGCTTGAGGTCGCAGTAGTGGTCATCGGGGCTCATGGGTACGGTTGTACCGTACATATTGAAGGTTACGCTGTAATTGAAAACGTCCGTGATAATATAAACGTCATCACCGCGAAGCGTCTGATGGATTACGCATTTAGCCTCGCCCGTGCCGAAACGCGGACATTCGTGGTCAACGATAAAGCTTTCCTCGGGTTGAGCCTTGCGCCAATCTCTCAAATAGTAGTCAACCTGCGATACAAACTTCTCGCAGCCCTTCATACCGATTACGCGCAATTCTCCATAGAGTTCCTTTTTCATAGTGGTCGTCCCCCATTAATCTATCAAATTACGTTCATTATAACACAATATCCTATAATTTGACAAGATGTTTTTGAAATATTTTTCAGAAAAAACAGAGCACAAAATTTTTCGTGCTCTGTCTTATTTTTCGTCCTTTATTCTGGAAATATTACTTTTACTTAACCTTATCGGCTATTTCCTTTGAAATTTTGAGAATAAACTCGTCAACGCTCATAGAGCCGATATCTCCGTCCTTGCGTGCGCGGACTGCAACCTGCTCTGCTTCAAGCTCCTTGGCGCCCACGACGAGCATATAGGGAACCTTTTCCTGCTGTGCGTTTCTTATCTTGTAGCCGATGGTTTCATTTCTTCTGTCAACGTCAGCTCTTATGCCGAGCGCACCGAGTCTGCGGGCGATATTTTCGCAATACTCAATCTGTGCGTCGCCGATGGGCAGCATCTTGACCTGAACGGGTGCCATCCACGTGGGAAGCGCGCCTGCGTACTTTTCAAGAAGAAGCGCAAGAGTTCTCTCATAGCAGCCGAGGGACGTACGGTGAATGATATAGGGAGTTTTGAGAGTGTTGTCGGAGTCAACGTATTCCATACCGAATTTCTTTGCAAGAAGCATATCTACCTGAATGGTTACGATAGTATCCTCTTTTCCGAATACGTTCTTGCACTGAATGTCGAGCTTGGGACCGTAGAATGCGGCTTCGTCAATACCTATCTCGTAATTTTCTCTGCCGAGATACTTATCAAGAAGCTCGCCCATAATAGTCTGAGCCTCGTTCCACTGCTCGGGTGTGCCCTCGTATTTATCGGTGCGGTTGGGATCCCACTGAGAAAAGCGGAATGAGCAGTCCTCCCAGAGTCCGACTGTTTCAAGACAGTATTTTGCAAGGTCGATACAGCCCTTGAATTCCTCTGCCAACTGCTCGGGACGGAGAATGAGGTGTCCCTCGGAAATTGTAAACTGACGCACGCGAATAAGTCCGTGCATCTCACCGCTGTCCTCGTTTCTGAAAAGCGTGGACGTCTCGCCAAGACGCATGGGAAGGTCGCGGTATGAGCGTTTTTTGTTGAGAAAAACCTGGTATTGGAAAGGACAGGTCATCGGACGGAGAGCAAAACATTCCTTCGTGTAATCGTTGGGGTCGCCCATTACGAACATACCGTCAAGATAGTGGTCCCAGTGTCCCGAAATTTTATAAAGCTCTCTCTTTGCCATGAGCGGAGTCTTCGTAAGGAGATATCCTCTTCTCTGCTCCTCGTCCTCTACCCAACGCTGAAGCGTCTGGATAACGCGTGAGCCCTTGGGAAGAATGATGGGCAAGCCCTGACCTATGCAGTCAACGGTTGTAAAGTATTCAAGCTCGCGTCCTATCTTGTTGTGGTCGCGCTTTCTTGCCTCTTCGAGCATAGTAATATATTCGTTGAGCTCGTCTTTTGAGGGGAATGCGATGCCGTAAATTCTCTGGAGCATCTTGTTCTTCTGGTCGCCCTTCCAATAAGCGCCCGTGCACTGTGTAAGTTTTATTGCCTTAACAGCGCCCGTTGAGAAAAGGTGAGGACCTGCGCAGAGGTCTGTGAACTCTCCCTGAGTATAGAAGCTGATTGTTTCGCCCTCGGGGAGCTCCTCGATAAGCTGAACCTTGTAGGGCTCGTTCTTCTCCGTCATAAGCGCGATTGCTTCCGCACGGGGAAGCTCGCTTCTTACGATGAGGTGGTTTTCCTTAACTATCTTCTTCATCTCCGCTTCAAGCTTTGAGAGCATTTCGGGAGTGAAGGAAACCTCGGAATCGAAGTCGTAGTAAAATCCGTTTTCAATAGCGGGACCTATCGTGAGCTTGGTCTCGGGATACAGACGCTTTACCGCCTGAGCTAAAATATGGCTTGCAGTATGGTTGAAAACGTGCTTTCCCTCGGCGTCCTTAAACGTAAGGAGCTCAACGTGAGCGTCGTTTTCCAAAAGATAATTTAGCGCAACTACCTTGCCGTCGACCTTTGCGGCTATAACGCTGCGGTCGATTTTCTCAGCCCCGCGTGCCGCATCGTAAACCGTGATGGGAGCATCAAATGAAAGGCTGAGGTCTGAAAAATTAATTTTCATAATAATTTTTCCTCCTGAAAATATAATAAATTAATAACAAAAATAAAAACACCCCGAACGGCTTTTGCCGTTCGGGGTGCGATAAACAATTTTACGTTTACGCACGGTTCCACCCGAATTTTTAACTTAAAATAAAGGCGTATTTATGCTGACGCACGGGTGGTATTTCTGCACTGCCTTGAAGGATATCACAGCAAACTATCCTCTCTCTGCACAAGGCGGGGTGTGAAACATGTCCCTTGCATTTATGGGCAGGACAAATCTTATCTTAACTCAGATAAGTCCCTTTTTCTTTCTGTTGTATTCGCTTCTGGGATTGTAAACCTCTCTCCAGTTGAGGTCGCCGCGGTCGAGCGCGCCGACAAGAATCTCCGCAGTCGCGATATTGGTCGCTACGGGAATATTGTTGAGGTCGCACATTCTCATCATCTCGGCTTCTTCCTCGTTGTACGCGGAAGAGGGGCGTGTATCTCTGAAATTTAGAAGCAAATCTATTTCGTTATAAGAGATACGCGAGGTAATCTGCTGTTCACCGCCGTGCTCGCCCGTGAGTAATTTTTCTATTTTAAGTCCGGTCGCTTCGGAAATGTACTTTGCAGTAATACTCGTAGCGCAAAGATTATGCTTGCAGAGAATACCGCAATAAGCGATACAGAACTGTGTCATCAGTTCTTTTTTCATGTCGTGAGCTATAATTGCAATTTCCATTTTGTTCCCTCTCTGTATATAAATACGGTAAAATGAACGAATATTTGTGTTCAATAGTGATACAATTATACAAATTACAAGGCAATTATATCATAAGCTTGAAAAAATGTCAAGTTTTTTTACATTTCTTCGTTCAAAAAATATCCGATTTTTGCTTTATTCTTTATAAGCTCCCGTCCGCCAAGCTCTTTTGACTTCCTGTTGACGTTAAAAATGTGGTAAACGACGTTTTTCTCACTCATCTCCCCGCAGAGAAGTGAGGCCATTTGCAATGCCGTGAGTTCCTTTCCGCGATTTTCGCAAAGGAGCTTCAATATCTGATATTCGCGCGCCGTTACCTTAAAGGGATAGCCCAGATACAAGACGTCCCTTTGGGTCTTTCCGAGGTGCAGGTGCAAAAGCGACGAATACCCGAGCGACGTCGATATTCTATCCGTGTTCTTCAATGATTTATCTCCTTGAATTTTTTCTTATCACATTTTATCACAAAAACGCGAAAATTTACGGTTTTTTCATAAAATGGTATACTTATTTTAAGTATATTAACAGTATTACATATCCGGAAAATCTTAAAATATACTTAATATAAGATTAAGGAGTGATTTTATGAGAAACAAAAACAACAAACATCTGGGAATTGAGATAGACCCCGAGCTCCACTATAAATTGCACTACATTTCAAAATATTACGGCAGAAGTGCAAACGGGCAGATACTCTACCTTATAAGACAGGCGATAAAGGACTTTGAGAAAACCGACGGCGAGATAATTGTGCCGAAGAATGACGATAATAAATGAATAAGACAGACTGCCGAGAAAGGCAGGGATATTTTTCGTTCCCGTTTTCGTCGGCGTACAAAGGTACGCCAGAGTGTGAGAACGGAAAAAGCAAGTCGGCACGGGAATATCTCGATGATATCTCCGTGCCGTTTTCATAACTGAATTATAAAGATAACGCCATATTAATTCGATAAAAATTAGCTTGCGGTAGCACGGATTTATCGGCGGCCTAACAGACTGCCGATAAATCCGTGCTACCGCAAGCGAGAAAAATGCAAAGCATAATTTCGCAATAATTAAAAACGGTTCTATAATAAATGTTGGGGTAATCCGACATATATCTTGACGTTTCACCCTCTAACAAGTCGTACTCATCGGAAGGAACCGGCTTGCTTAATAAAACTGAAAAAACGGTGTCCTACCATATTGCTGTGGCGAAAAGAGTCTTTAATAAAAGAAGCCCGACCTGCAAATGCAGGTCGGGCTATTTGCGTTAGCACGGGTCATGTGGATTTTTACCGTCAGTTATCCAATGTTCTTACAATGAAAATAGAAAAAACTGCTTTTTAACTTATACGTATTTCCGGATTACTTTCAATGAATTGATAACTTGAACTGTATTAATTAATTGGAGCAAAAAATCAATCTCTTCACTTTTCAGACAAATTGCAAAATCAGATGAAACAGAATTCAGCCGTAATATGTTAGACAGTTAACGCTTCGCAGGACTGTCAGATTCTTTGGTTACACAATTATGGCACGTGTAAAACAGCTTCTCAACACTTTTTTGAGAAAGATTTGAAAAATTTTTTTGCTATTTTTTGTGCCGAAAATAATATACTTGCTATGATTCCATGGCAAGGAAAAAAGTATATGCAATTTGGCTTTATCATTTTTGCTTTATTATGTTCTTTTTTATTTTCCCGAAGTTTCGTTTTTACAAAAATGAATATTTTAATTTTATTTTTTCATTAAGGCATTGTGTCTGCGATATTTATTGTATCTCCAAAAAAATGTCATGTCGTGTCACGCTTTGTCATATTGTGTCATGTTTTTACTTGATAATATGAGAGCAAAGAAAGGAGGGGATTCTATTGATTGCAGCAGAGCATCATTGACCGTTCGCACAAGCGGTCGATGAGTAGAAAAAGTTGGTTGTGCACAAAAATCCATCAGCAATATAAGAAAGGAAAAAAGAAAATGGAAAAGGAAATTACAAACAACAAACAAAACGGGATCAATGATTCCAACATAAGTGTTGCGGCAGCGGACGGTCCTTTCCCCATCGTGCCGCTCACACCCATACGGTATTCAATAAATACATATACTGTATACAACACCGGGGAAACGAGCACGGGAAGTATTGCATACTGCGATTCTGACAAAAGAATACATTGCAATATCAGTATCACGCCCGGCGCTAAGTTCAAATCTATCAAAAGAGTGTTGCTGCTTCTGGGTAACAGAAGCGGCGGGAGTGAGGGCTTCTCCGTGCACAAGGCCCATTCAAATACTATTTTGGATGCAACGAAATTTGCTTTCGTGGATAACAGATATGATTCAAGCAACGCTATCAGCTACAGAGTTATCGATATAAGCAGTCTGATAAGCGGCTCAAAAACACAAAACATACATATTGCCATAAAAAGTCTCTCAGGCGAATCCTTTACCGTAAACACGAGTGCAAGCAGTCTTGAAATCGAATATATGGAGGATGACGATTTCATTCCCAACGTTTCGAAGCTTGAGGGCGGTGTAGGTGCAAAGGGCGCATACTCCGTTAATACGAGAAACGGCAAGCTATTTTACACTCAAAATCTCATCGCGGCAAAGGGTGGCAGAATGCCGCTTGATCTGTCAATGACGTACAACGCCGCGGACTGTGACACGAGTTCACCAAACGGAATAGCTACAGGCGTCAAGGGTTGGACCTTTAATTACGGTCAGACGCTTAAAACCTCAGCTGCAAACTACACATTGCTTGACGGCGCCCACAAGTACAGAACATTTAAGACATCTGCCAACAATTCCGCAGTAAGATACGATACAAGCGGCAAGGGTGGACTTGTCCTAACAGAGGACGCGGAAGGCTACCATATCACGGACGGCAAGTCAATGACTTACACCTTTGATACGAGCAAGCGTTTAGTCAATATTGCGTCCGAGGGCGGTTCTTCCGCTATGACAACGGCAATCACGTATAATGCTGACAACAAGATAAGCACCATTACCGACGGTATGGGTGACGTTTACGGCTTTGCATACGGAACTAACACTATCACCGTTTCAAGAGGTACTGCTGCTCTTGTAGAGTTAACACTGACAAGCGAAAGATTGACACAGGTAAAATACCTTTTGTCGGGAGCAACTTATACATTTACTTACAACGATAACGGAGAGCTTGAGGCCGTTACCGAAACCGCATCTAACAAAAAGAGTCTGTTTACCTATAACGATGCAGGCGAGGTAACTGCGGTAAAGAATTACGTATACAAAAATAATGTATCATCACCCGTCGACAGCTATCATCTGAACTACTGCGTTTTGAAGACCTTGGTTGAAAAGTGCAGAAACAGTGATAATTCGACTCGAAAATATTCTACGGACGTCTATGTGTTCGCGGAAAACGGTGAAACTGTTTTCTCGTGTGAGGACAGTTTGTCCGGCAATTTCAAGAGCATGCGTTTCAGAGACAAAAACGATTACGAAAAGTATACCGCCGATATTATCGACCTTTCAAACTCTGCTCACGCAGGCAGGTTCACATTTAACGGTCAGGATACTTATTCCCATGAGACCACACAGCTTGGCGGCTCTCACTCAAAAAGTGCCGATACACTCGTATTTGATACAAGCGCCTTCAAATCCGAGAACTTCATCATTACCGCAAAGGCCCGTATCAATGCCAACAGCTACATTTCCGCAAAAGACGTTCAGTATATCAGACTCACTGTAAAAGAGGGTAATTCCGTGCTTAAGACTTTGGACTTTGACGCGGAAAGACGCGGATATCAGGTGAAGAGCGCAATAATAACATTACCGCGCGGCACACATAGTCTTAGTGCAGAGCTTGTTGTTCACAATATGCGAGCTGACGTAGAGATATCCGACTTCTTCATTTTTGAGACGAACAAGGGCAAGCAGCTCGAATGTGTAAACGTATTTACCGACAGTATAATGCCGGACGAGGTTGATGCCGAGGGCACAAGCTGGTTCCTCAACCGCGGCGGATATACCTTAACAAGCGGAAGCACACAGGTCGCGAATGTTAAATACACCGCAAAGGACTATATTCTTACAACCGTTAGCCGCTTGAAAAATCCGAATTGCTTCAACGTCTGGTACAATGACGGTGAGAATATGCTCGGCGGCGTAAGCTCCGCATATCTTATAAGATACGGTGTTACGCAACCCATCGCATCGGTAAGATGCTGTGTGCTCACAAAGAGTATCGAAAAGACCGTGTTTATGTCTGTAAAGCCCTCCGATAAAACGGGCGCGATGATCAGCGAGACCGTGACGACGAGAATGAACAGCGGAGATGATACGAAAGAATATACATTTTTCACTACGAGTGTTGAGTATAATAGTTATATGAAGCCCATTGAGGTGACGGACGAGGACGGTACCGTCACGGAGTATACCTACAATGAATTTGGCGAAATATTGACGGAAAAGACGTTCCCGGGCACAAATCCCACATATAATACACTCGTCACTAAAGAATATTCGGACGGTAATCTTTCTGCCGTAAAGGAAAAGAGACTCGAGACTGAATATACTCACGCATTCGGCTATAACTTTGATGATACGCTCAATTATGAGGTGACACCGGGCGGGCAGTATATTTATCGCAGCTATACGGCTGATAGAGAGAAGATTTCAGCACTTAGTACAATAGTGTCAGGCAATACCAATAGCAACGCTATGACGTATACTAATGATCTTCTCAATACTGCGACTCATAACGGCACAACGGTCGCGTTCGGATATGACGAGAGAAACAACGTATCTGCCGTGAATATTGCAGGCGCTCGTATCTTGTCAAAGGAGACAACCTATAACTCCTACGGAACAACTCAGGTCGTGACTACACACGGTAACGGTGCGAAGATAAAGTCGTATTACGACGAGTACAAGAGACTTATCAAAGTGACGGATGTGACGGCAGACGGTACGGAAACCGAGATCTGCGTGTATATCTACAGTGATACCGAGGTAGCAAGCAGCGTAGTATCACCCTTTGACAGCTCTCTTAAGAAAAGTGCAAAAAGTAAGCTCTATGCCTTCATTGATACCGCGGCGGGCACGAGAACGAATTATGTATACGATGAGTACGGAAATCTTAAAGAAACAAAGAAAGGTAATGTTAGCGAAAACGTATTGATTAGGGATAAATTCAACAGACCCAAGAGAAGTATTTTCTACGGACCGTCCAAAACGCTCCAAAGAGAGGTCGTATATGAAAACAACGATACAGACAGAGTGAATTCGGAGATATTGAGCCTTGGCGCAAAGTTTACTTACGTAAACTATACGAGGGACGAACTCAAACGAGTTTCAGAGATAAAGACCGTACAGGACGGAAACGGATATGCCCGTAATTTTGCTTATCTTGTACGAGGAAACGCTGTGTTACCGGAAGGCACGACAAATTACGTAAGTTCTGTTTCATATTACAACGTAATCAACGACGTAAGCACACTTGAAAAGACGGAAAATATCGAGTACAACGCCGACGGAAATATTATTACATACGGCGACAACACGTACGTATATGATAATCTCGGCAGAATTATCAGAGAAAACAACAAAGTGCTTGACAAAACTTCCCTTTTTGTCTATAATGTAGGTGGAAACATTGTATCCAAAA
>JBJDZG010000013.1:0-11196 GCA_051867875.1 Eubacteriales bacterium | reverse complement strand
CGAGCGCTTTTCTGTGTTCGCACCGCACCCGTTCTGCGTTTTCGCCCGCCTTTTGCAAAAGGCGGCGCGGTCAAGGGCGCGTAGCCCTTGTCGCCGTCGCAACGGCGAAATTTTCTCTCGGCGTCTCTTTTTGTTAGCTTTTTCTCTGTGCCTCTTTGAGCAGAGAAAAAGCGGCTAAGGAGATTTGCTGTCCTCACGGTTGTCGGCGTCTGACGAGTCCTTACGCACCTACTCTATCGTTTTTCCCAACGTCGATTTTTAATATAACCCGTAGGGGGCGACGTCCTCGACGCCCCGAAAAGCGTAGAATTGTTGACGTACGGAAAGTTTCGGAGAAATAATCAAACGGCTAAATGATTTTTACGGCAATTATGTTGTTTGTATTTCAAAACGGACCGTCGGGACGCCGGTCCCTACGGTTGAGGTGCGCTCACCGTTCGTGCAGACGTCGAAAACGGGGCGTCGAGGACGTCGCCCCCTACGATTACTGTGTTCGCACTGCGCCCAAGCGGGTGTTTTGCCCCGCTTTTTCAAAAGCGGGCGCAGCGTGCATAGCACGATTCGCGAGTAGTGGCGCAGCGTGCATAGCACGATCCGCGCGCACCAAACTAAAACGCCCGCGATATCGCGGGCGTTTTGTCGTGTTTATTAATCAATGATTATTTGCTCATTGTAGCAGCAACCTTTATGAAAGCTTCCTCTTCAAAGGGAGTTGCAAGGCCTGCAATCTTAAGAGCTGCAAGGAATCCGTCCTCTGACGTTACACCCTCAACGAGAGTTGTGTAAGCCGTGAGAGCTGCACTGTAGTCCTCTTCCGCGATAGCGAAAATCTGAACTGCTGCGATGGAGCTTATTGCGTAGCTTATGTAGTAAACGGGGTTATCGATTACAACCATCTTATAGTAATCGTAGGGGTCGGAAAGGTTATCGGCAACCCAATCGGGTTCCAGTCCGAAGCTTTCGACAACCTCAGTCATAATAGCGTCAAAATCTGCCGCTGTCATACCCTCAACGCTTTCGAGCGAGTATACCGTGCGTTCAAATTCGTCCATCATTGTAGCCATGATGATTGTGTAGTAGGAATTAAAGAGGTTATAAGCCCTTATTGCAGAGTATACTTCACCGTTCATCTTGGACTCACAGAACTTGATGAAGAGGTACTCATTAGACTGCGAATGCGTCTCGCAAAGGTCGTAGTTATTGAGATCGTGATTTGTGTAAGCCGCATAGTAGTGACCTAACTCGTGTACTATCGTATTAGAGGACTGACCGTTGCTTCCGAAAAGGCAGAAGGGTGTTTCGTCTTCATAGAGGTATGTCTGGAAAGCGGTGGGGTGAGAATTGGAGTTGTTTGCAAAGATACAGTTCTTGCTATCAAATACGTCTCTCATACCCTCGCCCATTGTTCCCTCGAGAGAATTGAGGTAATCAATGAGGTAATTCTTCTTCATATTATCAAAAGGACCTGTAAGGAAGTCGATGAAGAGATTAAGCTTGGTGGTTGAGAAATCTCTGTATCCCGACCAGCCTGCGTAAAGCGTATCGAAGCTGGGTACGACGTATTTTACTACGTAATCCTTGAACGTTGCGAGGTCTGCAGCCTTGTAATCTCTGCCGTATACGTTCTCGGACGCGTAATCGTAGTAGTTACCGTAGCCGTAGAGCTTTGCAAGCTGGTTGTTCTTCGTAACTATCTGAACGTAGATGGCAATAGCCGCCTCGTCGTAGTTGGAATCACTCGGAAGGTCGTTGTACTGTGTCTGGAGTTCTTCGATTTCTTTCTTGAGCTCAACTGTTGTGGGGTCGTAGTCAAGAAGGTCCTGAATTTCTTCCTCTGACCAGTCAGCAAAAAGTGCATCGGCAAAAGGTGATTCAAGATACATGGAACGGCAGGTTTCAGTATACTTATCCTGAACCGTATAGAACATATCGGTTGTAGCAAGATGGCGGTCAATGGACTCCTGCTTGCTCATATTGCAATAGTAAATGATGCTTGCAATAGTATTCTGCTGAGCGATATGATAAAATCTTACCTCAAATTCATCATAGAGAGCGTCAACTTCATCTACGATTGTTGCAGTCTTGGAAACCTCGAGCATTCTGTCAAGGAGCGCAAGCGTTTCATCAATGTATTCCTGAGTAAGGTCGTAGCGTTCAAGAAGCTCTTTTTGAGTCGTGGAATGTTCATCTCTGTCAAACGCGGGCTGAGCATTTGCCGAGTTCCCTGTTGTAGTGGTTGTGGTTGGTTTTGTTGTAGTAGTTGTTGTTGTCGTCGTAGTCGTTCCGAGCCCGGGGATAAGTCCCATTATGGCATCAACGGAAAATTCGCATGACGTCATCAGCATAAGAACGGCGATGAGCAACGCAACGAGTTTCAAATTGAATTTCAAATTCATAGTTCCTCCTTCTTGCATTAAAGCAAATCTAAAACAAAATATAAAAAATTTTTTCATACTTTTTATAATATTAACACTATTAATTTTGTTTGTCAAGGCTTTTTGATATTTTTTTGACATTTCTGAATATTTTTGTTCCATTTAACTAAAAAATGTGGTATACTTAAACAAATAAACAGTTATGGAGAGCAAAATGCTGAAAATTGACGCTAAATTACCTCTTAAATATACAAATCACGACATAAAAAGCAGAATTTGCACCGTTTTGCCCGTTACCGATTCGGACGTTTTGGATTTCAGGCTCTTAAAGCTCGCCCTTGACCTTTCCGATAGGGGGAATATTCACTACAAGGCGAGCATAGGAGTATGCCTTGACGGCGAGCTTGAAGCAAAGCTGAAACTACGCAAAAAGGTGGCGAGCGAGATGCCCGAGCTCACCTTTGAGTACGGAAGCTACGACACCCAAAAGCTGTCCCCCGTGGTTATCGGCGCAGGTCCCTGCGGGCTTTTTGCAGGTCTTGCACTTGCCGAAGCAGGTGCAAAGCCCGTCATTTTGGAACGCGGGCTGCCCGTCGGAGAGCGCGCGCGCGAGGTTGAAAAATTCATAAAAACTGGAGTGCTCAATGAAGAATGTAACGTACAGTTCGGCGAGGGCGGTGCGGGCACTTATTCCGACGGAAAGCTCAAAGTCGGAGCGCTGAACAAATACAAGCAGAAAATTCTCGACGAGTTTATTGAGGCGGGCGCGACGCCCGATATCGCCTACTCCGCCACCGCGCAT
This sequence comes from Eubacteriales bacterium, assembly GCA_051867875.1. Classification (GTDB taxonomy): domain Bacteria; phylum Bacillota; class Clostridia; order Oscillospirales; family CAG-272; genus RGIG4608. Next base: position 8,019 of record JBJDZG010000013.1, on the reverse strand, counting down.
CTCGGCACGGACAAGCTCTCGGACATAGTTAAAAATATACGCGAAAAAATCGTCAAAAACGGCGGAAGCTTTATTTACGGTGCGAAATTTACCGAATTTGTATTGAGGGACGATGAGCTCTGCGGACTCAAATTCATAAAGGGCGGCGAGGAGCACTCCCTGCCCTGCACCGACGCGGTTTTAGCAATCGGACACAGCGCAAGGGACACCATAAAAAGCCTTTATGACAACGGTTTTCAGATGATTCCGAAGGGCTTCGGCGTCGGTATGAGGGTGGAGCACCCAAGGGAGTATATTAACGAGCTCGTCTACGGCAAGGGCTACGATTTCTCGCTCGAAACGGCGACGTATCATCTCGTAACACACCTCGGCAGCGGGCGAAGCGTGTACAGCTTCTGTATGTGCCCGGGCGGCACGGTCGTGCCCGCGGCGAGCGAGCAAGGCGGTGTCGTTACCAACGGAATGAGTGCTTTCGGACGCGACGCGGACAATTCAAACTCCGCGCTCCTCGTGTCTGTAACACCCGAGGATTTCGGGTCGGCTCACCCCTTGGCAGGCTTTGAATTTCAGCGAAAAATTGAACGCAAGGCATTTGAATTTTCCGGTGGCAACTACTCCTCCCCCGCCATCAAAATGAGCGAATTATCGGAAAATCGAGCCCCAGATGGCATTTTCGGAAGCGTCCGCCCGTCCTATCCGATAGGCACCGTTCCGATATCGCCCGATAGATATTTCCCCGACTTTATCACAATCTCCTTACGCGAGAGCTTTGGCGAATTTGACGCGTGGCTTAAAGGCTTTTACCTTGGCGACGCAGTGCTGACGGGCCCCGAAACGAGGACCACCGCCCCCGTGCGAATGCTCCGCGACGAAAGCACGCGCGAAGCGCTTTTCCGCAAGAATATCTATCCCGCAGGAGAGGGCGCAGGCTATTCCGGCGGTATCATCTCCTCGGCTCTCGACGGATTTTACTCCGCACTTGCCATGCTTGAAAAATATAAAAACTAAAAGGTGTGCAGAATTTTTCTGCACACCTTTGTTTTATTACGCATACTCATTTGAAAATTTGATACAATAATTTATTTTTCAAATAAAAATCTGGCTTTGTTATGGGATAACCAATTAGCTGTTACGTCTAATTCAATGGTGGACCAATTTTCGGGCACTTCCAATGCATACCAGCCAACCATCTTTTTGCCGGGTGCCAAAGTTCCGTCTATTGTTCCTTCATCAAATACACAAGCAGCGTTAAATGAATAATCGCACTTAATATCGTCAACATAGCCTTCAAATAACAAAAGCGAACTAATAGATTGCTCTTCGTCCGAAATGTTTTCAATAGTAAATTTAATACCAACAAAAATATTTCCCGGATTTGGACTGAAATAATCAGTTCCTTTGGATTCTTTCAGTTCAACGGCAGTAAATTGTAAGTTTTGAAATACTGCAACCTCATTTAACCCAAAAGTCAATTCTTTGTTATTTGTTGAATTTTCAGTAGTAGTGGTAGTGGTACTTGCCGGTTTTTTTGTTGGCGTGTCTTCTGTTGACGTACCCGCAAAAACACACACCAATAAAAATAAACATATTCCAACAACCAAAATAAGCGGTAACTTTTTCTTCATATACTTTCCTCCTGTTTTGACATTCAGTGAATGTCATTTTTTCTTTATTATAGCATATAATATTTTTATTGTCAATACCTAAATGTCAAAAAAGAGGGAAATTATGTTTATAAATAAATCACAAGAAGGATTGAATAATATTTGCGGACGAAATATCACTAAGTTTCGTACTGAATTGAAAATTTCACAAAGAGAATTAGCAGATAAAATGCAATTGGTTGGAATAGATATAGACAAAAATGCTATTCAACGAATAGAATGCGGAAAGCGATTTGTAACCGATATTGAACTTATTGCATTTAGAAAAATATTCAATGTTGATTATAAAGATTTATTGGAGTAAGAAAAGGCGTGCCAAAAATTTCTGCGCACCTCGCAAGCTTCTCTTTGAGTGAGGAAAGCTTGGCGTAGCTGCATAAATATATGACTTCTTCGGTAGGAGATGCGTGGCGAATCCATTTGAGAATAAGCCTTCTACCGAATGAGGTGGCTTTTTTGTAGCGCCAATTCGTTTGCCATCAATACCCATAGTAAAAGTAACGCGTCCGTCCGCTTATCAGCAAACAGGTTTTTCGGACGAAAAACAAACGAGGATGTAATGCCAAATCATTACATCCTCGTTTAATGTGTTGCGTTGCAACACATTCTGTTTGCGCGGATTTTTGCTACGAAGCCAAACTAAGAGAAGGCAAAAGGCTAATTCTCACAAGTTGAATGTTATTTTGTATGGGGCGACGTCCTCGACGCCCCGTTTTGCAAATCCCTCGCCGGTCTACCTTTTTCAAAAAAGTAACATTTTCATTTACTGACTTCTATCATTCACAAACCTAATGAAACGTCTGAACGCTTCTCTGCCCGCGTCGGTGTTCTTGTAAACGCCCGCATCTTCGAGCACGCGAGCGAACACAGCTCCTATTTCACGAAGCAAGATTTCCTCGGTATTCTCGGCGGTAAATTCGTATCTCGTTTTGAGTTCTTCCGCCCAAGGTGCGTGCTTTTTGAGCACCTCGTCCGAATATAGGTCGGCGCCCGACAAAATTGCCATGCGGAGTGCCTCCATCTCGCCTTTAAGGCGCGCAGGAAGCACAGCAAGTCCCATTACTTCGATAAGTCCGATATTTTCTTTCTTAATGTGGTGAAGCTCGGGGTGGGGATGATAAACACCGAGAGGATACTCCTCTGTCGTGATATTGTTGCGAAGCACGAGGTCCATCTGGAAGCGTCCGTCAACCATTCGCGCGATGGGCGTAATGGTATTGTGTGGCTCGCCGTCGGTTTCGGCAAAAATGAACGCGCTCTCGTCGGTATATCCGCGCCATTTCGTCAAAATCTTATCGGAAAGCTCGACGATTCTCTCGGCGCTCTCGCATTCAAGTCGGATTACGGACATGGGCCAACGCACGATGCCCGCAGAAACGTCCTCAAAGCCCGCAAATTCAAGCTTTTCGCGGATAGGAGCTTTCGCCATGGCGAAAGTATAGTGTCCGCCCTGAAAATGCTCGTGGCTCAAAATTGAACCGCCCACGATGGGCAAATCAGCATTCGAACCCACGAAATAGTGAGGAAATTGCTCAACAAACGAAAGAAGCTTGCGAAACGCACCCCTGTCTATCTTCATCGGAATGTGCTCGCGATTGAACACGATGCAATGCTCGTTGTAATATACGTACGGACTGTACTGCAAGTACCAGTCCGCGCCGTCAACCGTGATGGGAAGCGGGCGGTGATTCTGCCTTGCAGGGTGATTGATTCTGCCCGCATAGCCCGCGTTCTCTGCACAAAGCGCGCACTTTGGATAACCGCTCTGCGGTGCAAGCTTCGCCGCAGCTATCGCCTTGGGGTCCTTTTCGGGCTTTGAAAGGTTTATCGTAATATCAAGCTCTCCGTAATCGCACTCATAAGTCCAGCGCATATCCTTTTTGATGCGGTAGGTGCGTATGTAATCGGTATTTTTTGAAAGCTCGTAGTAAAAATCGGTGGCTTCCACGGGAGAAGAAGCGTAAAGCACGTCGAATTTCGCCTTTACTTCCCTCGGCATGGGCGTAATCGCGCCCATCAGTTTGGTATCAAAGAGGTCGCGCGCGGTAATACTGTCGTCGATTATTCCCCTCTCCACCGCGTCCTCGAGCAGTCCCGCGAGTATTTCCTCAATATCCTCAGGCAACTCTCCGCTCGACGGCGTGTAGTCGTCAAGCCTCATTATTTCAAGGATTTTGTTCACCGCTACGTCGTGGTCTACGGGTTCAATCAACCCCGTATTCATTCCGTAGCAAACAAGAGCGTCAATGTATGTTTCTATCATGTCAGCCTCCATGGAGTTCATATTTTTTCAAGTATATTATGCCTTTTTCACAATGTTTTGTCAAGAGAAAACTGCGAAACTTGCAAAATTCCTTCCGTTAACAAAAATAATAGCCGAAATTTCAAAAATTGCTTGACATTAGCCCTGGAATATGGTAATATATTTAAGTCGCAAGAAATCCGAATTTCTGCACCGACACCCCGAAACTTCGGTTTTTGGCGGATAACTAAATATCATGCGCGTATAGGTAATTTAATACTATTATACGGAGAGGTATCGAAGCGGTCATAACGGGGGAACGAGCAAAAAAACGATTGAGTATCGTTTTTTGCGAAGTGAGTACCGAAAATAAGGAGTATGACGAGCGGCGAATCCGCGAGACAGACGACTATATTTTCGGTTGGGCACGAATTTTGAAAACCGTATGTATTTGAATAACCGAAACAGTCATAAACCGACAATTGAACACTATTATACGGAGAAAGCGCACGCGGTCATAACGGGGGAACGAGCAAAAAACGATTGAGTATCGTTTTTTGCGAAGTGAGTACCGAAAATAAGGAGTATGACGAGCGGCGAATCCGCGAGACAGACGACTATATTTTCGGTTGGGCACGAGTCTTGAAAACCGTATGTATTTGAATAACCGAAACAGTCATAAACCGACAATTTAATACTATTATACGGAGAGGTATCGAAGCGGTCATAACGAGGCGGTCTTGAAAATTTGCGAGCATTGCAGACGCAAAAATCGGGAAAATCCTTATAACACCTGACTTTTTCGGCACTCCGAAAGCAGCACAAAAGCGCATTTCTAAAAGAATTTCTAAAACAATTGAATATCAGATGAAATCTGCCTTTTGGCAGTTCATATATGGAGAGGTATCGAAGCGGTCATAACGAGGCGGTCTTGAAAACCGTTTGGGGGCAACCCCACAAGGGTTCGAATCCCTTCCTCTCCGCCATCAAAAAGCCTTGAAAACACTACGTTTTCGAGGCTTTTCTCTTTTTTGCATTTTTGATTTTGCGCTGATTTTTGCCCGATTTCTCGCATTTTCTCGCAATTCTCCGTTAAGCAAAAAGTCCCGAAAACCCTTTCTACATAAGGCTTTTCGGGACTATGGTTTTGACATATTTTTAGAAATTTTCTTCGTTTGTGTGGTTCGGCTTGGCTTTATCAGAAAACTGTAGGATCGTATTCATATGCCATGCGGATTTGTTAACGATCCCGAAGGCAATGTCGCTGACGAGAAAGTCAACGATGGCGGCTTTGGAGATGATATACTTGCCGCTGATGCGGACGGCATCAATGTGTTTTTGCTGAATGTGGGACAACACCATGCCGCGGCTGTAACCGATGATCTCTGCCGCGGTATCGATGACCAAGGCGTCGGCTGTGTACCGGAGTCGCTTCTCCACATGCGCCCGGAACGCATCCTTGTATTCATCCGCAAGGGTGACATAGCACTCTGCGATGGTGACGGTATCCACGGGCTGGCGGTTCAATAAGACCTCACGCTTCCGGGGCTTGGCGTTGAAGATCCCCACGGGGATCTCCTCTCGCCTTGCCTTTCTTTGCTTCTGCAGATAAATTTCTACGTCCTCAAGGCGGATGATATATCGGTGGGTAGCGGTCGGACGGATGCGACACGGAATGATGCCGTTCTGTAGCATCCACGCCGCTTTTCTCTTGCTGACGTGAAGCATTTTGTAGAGCTGTTCCAAGGATATTTCGCCTTCCCCCAGCATATCAGCTCACCTCGCTTTCATCATCAGCAAGGAGCTTGCCCAGCTTCATACCCGCCTCGCCCGTTGCGTTGACATCAAGGTGAGAATAAATATCTGCCGTCGTACTCATATTGCTGTGGCCAAGGTACTTCTGAATGACCTTCATGTTCACATCCAACGATACGAGGAGCGAAGCGCAGGTGTGGCGCAGGTCGTGGAAGCGGATATCCCGCATCCCGTATTGCTTCAACAGCTTCGGGAAGTGAGATGTGATATAGCTTGGCTTGATCAGCTCCCCCAAGGGATTGACACAGACCATGTCAAGGTATTTTTTGCTGTAGGCTCGGCGGAATTGCCGGCGATAGACCTCTTGTTGTGCCTTGTGGGCGAGCAGGATCTCCTTGACCTCGGGAACCATGCGGAAGCTGCGGCGTGAGCTTTCGGTCTTCATCTCGTCGCTGACCACCTGTTCCATTTTGCCGTTGCGGACGACCTCCAGCACCTTCTGCCCGATAAAGATTTTGTCATTCTCAAAGTCGATGTTGCTCCACGACAGCCCAAGTGCCTCGCTCCGGCGCAGTCCGCAGTAGACGGCAAGGACGATGGGAATATAGATGACATCCTCTTTGGCGTGTTCGAGCAGAGTTTTTACCTCGTCCACCGAGTAGAAGTCGCCGACGAACTTCTTCGGTTGCGGGCGCTCCACTCGGTCCATGGGATTGTATTCGAGGATCTCCTGGCGGATGGCGTATTCGAAGGCAGTGTGCAGCAGATTGTGATAATGCAGGATCGTTTGCTCGCTGTCGCCGTCCTCGCGCAGATAATCGTAGAAGCCGTGAATGAGCCTCGGCTTGCAGTCGGCAAGCGTGATCTTTTCGTCAAAGTATTTCGCCATCTTTCCGCTCACTCTTCTCTTGTAGCCGTAATATGTGGACTCTTGGATCTTGTGGATGTGTACGCGGTCGAGCCAGTCGTTCATGAATTGCAGAAGAGGATATTTGGTCGGATCGTCGTAGCCGTCAAGGAAGCGCTTGTACTCGCTTTCAAACTTGTTCTTTGCCTCTCTGACAGCTTTGTTGATGAGCGATTTTGTGGAGCCGGCAGGCAGTCCAAGCCCCAGCCATTTGGTTTTGTTTTTCTGCGTTACGGTATCCTTGTAGCTGACCACCAGATACAGCATACCTCTCTTTTCCTGAACGCTTCCCGAGATGTCTTTACTCGGTTTATTTGCCATATCAGCATACCTCCTTTCGCTTTGCGGCAGCACACAAGATACCACATTTATCTTCAATTATCCAGTCCTGTGGGTTCGAAGTTACATTTACAACACAACTTTTTTTCTTGTGTTTTTTCTCTCCACGGACAAATTCCACCACAGAGCTTTTCGAGATGCGGTATTCCCGTCCAACTTTTTTGGCGAAGACCTTTTTCTCATGCACGAGTCGTGAGGCAAGCTTGGTGCTGATGTTCAGACACTCGGCGAACTGTGACAGCGTCATCGCGTCGGGGTAATTACAAAAGATATTGTTATTGAGCATTCCTTTTCCTTTCGTTACATATAAAGTCCGTATTCGTTTTCACGTTCGTTGTTTGCGCTGTACTGTAAAAGTGCCTTGGGTTCGACCTTGATGCCCATTGCTTCGAGCATCATCACGGTCATTTTGTCGAGCTGATGTTCCTCCACGGGCGGTGTGAAGCGGCCATCGTACGGCATGGTCTCGAGCAAATTTTTGAGAAGATGGAAGAGCCCGTCTCCCACGGTGTAGCTGTGTTCGGGGCGAGAGTTGTTCACATAACTCTTGTACTGATCCGCAAGTCCCGATTCACAACCGCCGAGGAGATAGTAGATCTCCAGATTCTTTCGCAGAAGTTGCTCGGCAAAGAGCTTGTTGTCACGGCATTTGTGACCGTCGGGCGAGGTGAAGGTGATATACTTATGGTTTTCTTTCCAGTCAACCTTGTAGCCGTGCATCTCCATTTCAAAGATGAAATCTTCTTTGGAGCAAGTGCGGCAGGCAACGGAATACGCTTTGTTTCGCAGCTGTGATTTCCACTTCGGCATAGTCCCGAAGGAAGATTTCGTTTCGGTTTCCGAGAGACCGTACTCCCGGCAGAGCCTGTTGGAATACTCCTTGACCTGCCGCATCTCGGCGGCGCTCTGATGAAATTTCTTTCCCGTTTCCATGTTCACCGAGTTGAGAATGATGTGATTGTGAAACCACTTTTGTCAAGGGTTAAGTGTGTATATTTACAAAAAGTTAATCTTTTCATTTTCAAATGAGATCTTTGAATCCTTTGAAATGTTTGCCTGCGGACGGGCATCAGTTTCTCCCTTTTGCAAATAAAAAAGCCAGATGCTCGGCT
>JBJDZG010000012.1:0-64124 GCA_051867875.1 Eubacteriales bacterium | reverse complement strand
AGCCCCCGCCCTACGGTTGAGGTGCGCTCACCGTTCGTGCAAGCGTCGAAAACGGGGCGTCGAGGACGTCGCCCCCTACGGTTGTTGTGTTCGCACCGCACCCAAGCGATTGTTTTCGCCCGCTTTTGCGACGGCGAGAGAAAGCCCCCCGCTCTACGGTTGAGGTGTGCGCACATCGCACAATCATAACGAGGCGTCGAGGACGTCGCCCCCTACGGGTGTTGTGTTTGCACCGTGCCCGTTCTGCGTTTTCGCCCGCCTTTTGAAATAAAAACCGCGGCACTCCTATGGAGTGCCGCGGTTTTTATTTCACACTATTCAAATAATTTCGAGCAATTTTTCAACCGATGCGATTTTGACGCAGAGTGCAAGCACGTTCATCGCCTTCTGCAAATCCTCGTTCGAGGGATAAGTAGGCGCGATACGGATATTTCTGTCCCGCAGGTCGTTTCCGTATGGGAAGGTCGCTCCGACGGTCGTAAGCACAATACCCGCGCCCTTCGCGAGAGAGTATACACGCTTCGCACAGCCGTCCATCGTATTAAGGCTGATAAAATATCCGCCGTTTGGGTCTGTCCATGACGCTATACCGTGCTCGCCGAGTTCCCGCTCGAGCGTTGTCTTTACTATATCAAATTTAGGTCTTATGATTTTTGCAAGCTCCTTCATGTGAGCTCTTATATTGTCCGCCGTGCCGAAATACTTGACGTGACGGATTTGATTTATCTTGTCGTAACCTATGGTCTGCGCCGCAAGAATGGGTCTTATCTGATTGAAATTTCTCGTGCTCGTCGCAAAGATAGCTACGCCCGAGCCGGGAAAAGAAATCTTTGACGTGGACGCAAAATAGAAAACTCTGTCAATATGGCCGTGCTTTAAGCACGCCTCGAAAATGTCGTCGAGCTCATCTGCGCGGTCGTCGTAGAGGTCGTGCACCGCGTAGGCGTTATCCCAAAAAATTCGGAAATCGTTTGCCGCCGTTTGCATTTTGGCAAGGCGCTCGACGGTTTCGCTTGAATACGTAATTCCGTCGGGATTTGAATATTTCGGACAGCACCAGGTTCCCTTGATAGCAGCGTCGCTTGCGGCAAGTGCCTCAACCGCGTCCATATCAGGTCCGGTGGGCGTCATATCGACGGTTATCATCTCGATGCCGAGCGACTGACAGATTGCAAAATGTCGGTCATAGCCCGGTGCGGGGCAGATAAATTTCACCTTGGGCAGCTTGCACCACGGGCATTCGCTTCCGAGCACGCCGTAGAGCATCGCACGCGCGACCGTGTCGTACATAAGATTCAAAGACGAGTTGCCCGCTACGAAAATATTTTCCTCGGGTATCGAGAGCAAATCCGAAAAGAGCTTTTTCGCCTCGGGAATGCCCTCCAAAATTCCGTAATTTCGGTAGTCAACGCCGTCCTTGTTTATGCAGTCCTCGCTCTTTGATATACAGTCGAGCATACCCGTCATCATATCGAGCTGTTCCCTGCCCGGCTTACCCCTCGAGAGGTCAAGTTTCAGACCTTGGTTACATATATCTTTATAGTCCTGTTTGAGCTCTAAATAAAGTTTATTCAGTTGTTGTTCATTCATATCCGAGTATCTCAAATGAACACCTCCTTTTGCCTTGGGGCTATTGCCCTTGGGCAGAATAATCAGAACTCTGCGTTACCCGTCGTTCTCGGGAATGCCTCAACGTCCCTTATGTTGGAAACGGACGTGATATACATAATAAGTCTTTCAAATCCGAGACCGAAGCCCGCATGACGGCAGCCGCCGTACTTACGAAGCTCAAGGTACCACCAGTAGTCCTCGGGGTTAAGGTTGAATTTCTCCATAGCACAGAGGAGTTTATCCATTCTCTCCTCACGCTGTGAGCCGCCGATGAGCTCTCCTACGCCGGGGACGAGCATATCCGCCGCCGCGACGGTCTTGCCGTCGTCGTTCTGACGCATATAGAACGCCTTGATTTCCTTCGGATAGTCCGTAACGAATACGGGCTTCTTGAAAATCTCCTCGGTGAGATATCTCTCGTGCTCTGTCTGAAGATCCATACCCCAATATACAGGATATTCAAACTCGTGTCCGCAGTTCTGCAATTTTTCGACTGCTTCCGTGTAGGAAATTCTGCCGAACTCGCTGTTTACGAGCGAAGTAAGTCTTTCGATAAGCGTATTATCGAAGAATTTATTGAAAAATTCCATCTCGGCAGGGCAATTTTCCATTACGTAGCTGAGAACGAATTTCATCATAGCTTCCGCCGTGTCCATATAGTCGTTGAGGTCTGCAAATGCGAGCTCGGGCTCCACCATCCAGAATTCGGCGGCGTGGCGCTGTGTGTTGGAGCGCTCTGCGCGGAATGTGGGACCGAACGTATATACGTTTGCAAACGCCATGGCGTAAGTTTCAACGTTGAGCTGACCAGAAACGGTAAGTCCCGTTCTCTTTCCGAAGAAGTCCTGCGTGTAGTCAATCTCGCCCTGCTCGTTTCTCGGAGGATTGTCAAGGTCAAGCGTGGTTACCTGGAACATTTCGCCCGCGCCCTCGCAGTCCGAGCCCGTGATAAGAGGTGTATGAACGTAAACGAAGCCTCTCTCCTGGAAGAACTTATGAATAGCGTAAGCTGCCACGGAACGGACGCGGAACACCGCGTTAAAAGTATTTGAACGGGGGCGGAGATGCGCTATCGTGCGGAGATATTCGAGCGAATGCCTTTTCTTTTGAAGCGGATAGTCGGGTGTGGACGCGCCCTCAATGTCAATCTTTTCGGCTTTAAGCTCAAAGGGCTGGGGAGCGTCGGGTGTGAGCACGAGAGTTCCCTCGATTATAAAGGAACAGCCCACGTTCTGCTTTGCTACCGTTTTATAATTTTCAAGCTTTGCATCTTCAAAAACGACCTGAAGATTTTTGAAATAGCTTCCGTCGTTGAGCTCGATAAATCCGAAAACGTTGCTTGCGCGAATGGTTCTCGCCCAGCCCGCAACGGTGATTTTCTGTCCCGAAAAGCTCTCGGGAGATGCAAATAATTCTTTGACAGTAATGCGTTTCATTTTTCTACCTTCTTCTTTATTTTTAGTGTTGAATTATCTTTTCTTGTATCAAATTGACCATTTATTCGGCAAAATACGTTATATCTGAGTTATTTTACCACAAAAACTCCCGAATTTCAAGACTTTGAGCGATTTTTTAGCCCTCGGACCAGAATTTTTTGACAAAAGAGGCGAGTTCTGCGGCGCTGTGAGCGTATTTTGCGTGACTCCAATGCAAGGGGAACATATTTTTATACTGCTCCGACGCGTATCTGTCGTCGATGAGCACCACGACGCCCCTGTCATTTTCTGTTCTTATTACGCGCCCCGCCGCCTGAAGCACGCGGTTCATTCCGGGATAGGTGTAGGCGTAATCGTAGCCGTTTTCGCGGGTGTTTTCAAAATATTCCTTCATAATGTTCCGTTCGTTTGAAAGTCCCGGAAGTCCGACGCCGACTATTACCGTGCCGATAAGTCTTGTTCCGGGCAGGTCAATGCCCTCGGAAAAGCTTCCGCCGAGTACGCAAAAGCCCACGCGTAAGACACCCGTGTCCTCTTTGAAATTCGAAAGAAATTCCTCTTTTTCCGAGTAGCTCATATTTCCGCTCTGAGCAAAAATTTTGACCTTCGGATACTTTTCCTCAAATTCCTCTCTGACCTTGTTCATATAGCTGTACGATGGGAAAAAGACGATATAATTTCCCGCTCTGCCCGACACCGTGCCCGCTATGCACGATGCGATTTTTTTGTAGGACGCTTCCCTCTCCTCAAACCTCGTGCTGATGCTGTCAACGCAGTACAGACCGAGATTTTTCTGCTCGAAAGGTGACGGGAGCTGAATTTTTATGCTGTTTTTGTCCCCACCGAGAATGTCCGAAAAATAGTCAATAGGCTCAAGAGTCGCCGAAAACATAACGCTCGACACCGCTCGGCTCTGACACAGAGATAGCTGATGCGAGGGGTCAAGGCAGGAAAGGCGCACCTTGACGTCGCCGCCCGACACCTCGATAAAAAACATATAGTGCTCGTCGTAAAGCTCGGAAATCTTCTTGAATTTTGAAACGTCCGAAAAAGCGGTCTTTACCGCAATATACGAAGGTGAGAGCCTGTTTTTCCTCAGCCAAGTGCCAAGAGCAAGACAGAGCTTTTCAACTCTGTCCGAAATCTCAGAGTAGGCGTTCTTACTTATATAGTAGCCCTGCTCCTCACCGTTTTCGCTTTTCGTCATATTATCATAACAGAGCTTTTTGGAATTTTCAAGCTCGCGTATAAAGCCGTCAAGTTCATTAATTAACTCGCTGTCGTGGGACGGAATATCGTTTATTAAAGCTTCAAGCGCGTTTTTTGAGAGAGAGGCGGAGTACATATCCACCGCTCTGTCGGGAAGATTGTGCGCCTCGTCAACCAAAAAGACGTAGTTTTTCTCCTCTGCACCCTCGCCGAAATAGCGCTGAAAATATATTATCGGGTCAAAAATGTAATTGTAGTCGCAAACGATGACGTCGCAAAGCAGTGAGAGGTCGAGCGAGAGCTCGTAAGGACACACCGCATATTTTTTTGCCACGCTCAAGATAAGGCTCTGCGTGTAGCCGTTGTAGTTTTCAATAAACTCCTTTATGGCGTCATTCACTCTGTCATAATAACCTTTTGCGTATTCGCAGTCAAAGGAATTGCAGAAATTGCCCGCGGAAAGTCCCGTCGCCGCCTTTTTCGGGCACAGGCACATACTGTCCTTTGAGCCGATTATAACGGTTTTGAGGTCTGCGCCCGCCGAGTGTAGCTTTTTCATCGCCGAAAACGCCTCTCTGCGCGTGCTTGATTTGGCGGTAAGATAGAAAATCTTGTCCACTCTGCCCTCACTCATCGCGCGCACAGCGGGATAGAGCGAAGAAATCGTTTTGCCAATTCCCGTGGGGGCCTGAACGAAAACGTTTTTCTTTTTAACAATTCCCCTATAAACCGCCTTAATCATCGTTTCCTGCCCCTCTCTTATTTCGGGATACGGAAACGGCACTCGGCGCAGATGTGGTAATACCTCATTCTTTCGTTTTATCATAAGCCTACCGAAAAAGTCCGCACGTTCAAGGAGCTCGTAATAGCTTTTTCTCAGGGCGTCAACGGCAAAACTGTCCTCGATAATCTTTATCTGCTTGCTCTCGCGGAAGCAAAATACCATTCTGGTATTTACTCGGGAGAGCGAATATTTGCACGCGTAGAAATACGCGTCCGTTTTGAGCAGTGCTATGTCAAAATTGTCGGGAAAAGCACCGTCACTTATATATCTTCTCTCAACGAATCTGTCCACCGTGCCCAGCTCTCCCCGGCGGTGCGCTCTGTGAGCGCACGCGGTAACGGTGTAATAATTTCCGTGAATTCCCGCCGTATTGTGAAGCTCGCACGCCACCCTCACGCTCTCAAGCGAGCGCTCGTAATCGGGCATCTGCGAAAGATAGACGTCAAAGCTCTTGCTTTTTATATTCATTGAGGAAATAGCACGGCTGTCAAGGTCGGACGGGCGCGCGACAAGCGCGCAGAGCTCCTCTGCGCTCATTTCTATACAGTATTCATTCTCGTTGTATCGCATACGCTCGCCCCCTTTCGGTAATTTACTATATATTTTATCATATATAACACCGCCCGTCAAGACAAAACGACGCACAAACGCCGAAATTTCCAATATTTTTGCACTATCATTTTAGCGCGTTTTGCGTTATAATATAGTCGGAGGAATTATAGATGAAATTAATAATAATCAGCGAAAACAAACTTAAAATAATGATGAACGACGATGAGATGAAGCAATACGGACTTGATGAAAACGAGTTTTACTGCTCGATGACGAATACGCGGAAAATTCTTGACAACATTCTATCGTCAAGTCACGTTCATACGGGCTTTGAAGTGCACAAAGACGGAGAGAGAATATTGCTCCAGCTTTACGCACAGAGGGACGGCGGGTGTGAGCTGTTCGTAACCAAGCTCCCCATCGGGGAAGATTACATATCCAAGGAGGATAACTCTATGCCCGTATTCAGCGACGGCGAGCGGTTGCTCCCCACTGCCAAGCAAAAGAAAAGCGAAAGCAGAAAAATAACGCTCGCGTACCGATTTGAAAATTTGGAGAACGTCAGGGAGGCTTGCCTCTCTCTGCGCTCGCGCGGTTTCGTCGGCGAGAGTGAGCTCCACCTCTCCGACGAGGGAAAATACTACCTATTTGTCAGCTTTGAGAGCGGAAGCAAGGAAAAAAGCTCACCGTCTTCCTATCTTTCGGAATTCGGTGAGCTTGAAAATTCGGAAATCTCCTCGATGTACGTCGGAGAATACGGCTCCTGCATTTACACGGAGAACGCCGTCAGCCGTGTCTGCGAATAAAATATTACGGCGCTCTTGCCAAATACTCCGCTTACGCAGACATGCATTTGCCGAAAAACCGAAAAAAAGCACTCCGAAGAGTGCTTTTTCTGGAGCTGCTAATCAGAATCGAACTGATGACCTCGTCATTACCAATGACGTGCTCTACCGACTGAGCCATAGCAGCATTATCTGCGACTCCGTTATTATATCACAATAAAAAATAAAAATCAATACCTTTTTTGAAATTTTTGTTTTTTCTTTTTAAGTATTTTTAAGAGAATTTTTATAGCTGTTTTGTACAACAGTTTTTGAATAATTATCGGATTTTTAACAAATAATATAATAGAAAACTGCAAGTTTATACTTGCAGTTTTCCTTTTATTTGCATATTAAATTCAAAAGTGCGCCTCTTTTTTCCCTCTGTCGGCGGTGGGAATAAAAGTATTCTCCGTTGCAAAAAGTGCACATCTCGCAGGCGTCAATATTCTTTCTCGGAATTCCGCACGAGAGCAAAATTTCTTTGTCCATGCCCGCAACATCGGCAAAAATCTTACCGTCGGCGCGTCTTGTAATAAATTTGTTTTCGTAGCTTTGTCCAAGTTTTTTCGATATTTCCTTGGCAAAATTCTCTCCGACTTCATAGCAAAATCTATGTATTGACGGTCCTATTGCCGCAAAAATATTTTCTCTTTCAGCACCGAGCGAAAGGAGCTTTTCGACAGCTACCTCGGCAATTTTGTCAGCCGTGCCCCGCCAACCTGCGTGAGTAGCACAAACTGCAATTACTTTTCCGTCGCCGTCCCTCGCTTCAAGCAAGATTGGTACGCAGTCAGCGGTCTTTACCGCTATCGGTAAGCCGTCAGCCGTACTTACGTATCCGTCGCATAAAAACGGCGATTCTTTTACAACGCCAAAGCCCGCCTCGGTTTCCCTCACGAGTCTTACGTCGTTTGAGTGTATCTGCGGAACGCTTATAATTTTCTTCGCGTCAATACCGAGAGCGTTTGCGAAAATCCGATAATTTTCAAGCACCGTTTCTTCGCCGTCGCCCTTGCCAAAGGCAAAGTTGAGAGAACACGTGTGCTCTTCGTCGCTCACTCCGCCCACTCTCGTGGAAAAAGCGTGCTTTGATTTCAGTTTATCGCTGACAAGGTAGAGCACACCGCCCTTTTTTATCTCAGTGAACATCGGGCTCGCTCTTTACCGCGATAAGCTGTTCAGCGTAAGGAAGCGTCATTATCCAGTCGCAGAGGTCGTGCCACTCGTGGAGCTTGTGCGTCCTTCTTGCATAATACATATTAATTAGATTTTCGTAGTTGAGAGTAACCGTTCTCATCTGGTTGTAGGACGTCGGAAGTATCTGTATCATATTTATCCAAGCCTGTCTGTTCTTTTTGTCCTCGCAGAATTTAACTCTTTCGCCTTCCATAAATTCAATTACGGAGTCGAGAACCGCGAGCGCTCCTCCGTCCATCTCCTCGCAGGAAAAATCCGCTCTTTCAAAGGGCTTGTGGTGTATTTTGTGCATAGTCGAGCAAGAATTTGCAACCGTTCCGACCTTGTAAGTATCAAACTCCTTCCACCAGTAAAGAGGTGCGGTAATATCCACGGACACGAATATCTGACGAAGAAATTTTCTGTGGTCGTTGCCCGCTTTCGCAAGTCGCATCGCCAAATCAAGGTCGTTTGGACCGAGGACAAATTCGCCGTTCTCGCCGTAATAGCTGTCGCTTCTGCCCCAGCTGTTAAGGGGATTTCTCGCACCCCTTATCGCGTTTTCTATATTCATCACGCTCACGCGCTCAATTTTTATCATAATATAGTTCTCCTTGTTTGATTATTTGATTTATTTTACCACAAATAATGCAATTTTTCAACAGATATTTGACATTTGGACTTGAAAAACAGTAAAATATATGATAAAATATCTTCGTATATTTGTAAGAAGGTGATTTTATGATAAATAACGAAAAAATTTGCTTCTCGGGTGTTCAGCCCAGCGGAAATCTCACTATCGGCAACTACCTCGGCGCGATAGGAAATTTTGCAAAATACTCCGAGGAATATAAGTGCTTTTACTGCGTCGTTGACAACCACGCGATAACCGTCCGTCAGGTGCCCGCAGAGCTCAGAAGAAGAACCTACGAAACTCTCGCTCTCTATATAGCTTGTGGACTTGACCCCGAAAAGAATACCCTCTACGTGCAGAGCCACGTGCCCGCGCACACCGACCTTGCTTGGATTCTCAACTGCTTTACTATGTTCGGCGAGCTTTCCAGAATGACTCAGTTCAAGGACAAGAGCGCACGCCATGCCGACAATATCAACGCGGGACTTTTCACGTATCCCTCTCTTATGGCGGCGGATATTTTGCTCTACCAGACCGACGTCGTTCCCGTGGGAATCGACCAGAAACAGCATCTTGAGCTTGCAAGAGATATCGCCGAGAGATTTAATCAGCTGTATCCCGATACGTTTACAATCCCCGAGCCCATGCTCACAAAGGCGGGCACAAAGATAAATTCTCTTGTTGACCCCACGAAGAAAATGAGCAAATCCGACGAAAATGCAAACGCCGTGGTATATATTCTCGATGACAGGGACACAATAATTAAGAAGTTCAAGAGAGCCGTTACCGACTCCGACACCTGCGTTCGCTTTGCCGAGGGCAAGGACGGTATCAACAACCTTATGAATATTTATTCGTGCTTTACCGGAAAAACTCTCGACGAGATTGAAAGAGAGTTTGACGGACGCGGATACGGTGAATTCAAGCTCGCTGTCGGTGAATCCTGCGCGGACGCGCTCGCTCCCATTCAGGCGCGCTATAACGAGCTCATCTCCGACAAGGCATTCCTTGAAGCGCAGATGAAGAAGGGCGCGGACGAGGCTTCCTACTACGCTCGCAAGACACTTTCCAAGGTGAGAAGAAAACTCGGTTTCGTACAGATATAAGTAAACATATTTTTAATTCAATAAAACTCCTTTGATACATATTGTCAAAGGAGTTTTTATGCTTTATTTTGCTTTGTTTTTGAATATCGCTCTGTTTGCAGGAGCATTTTTGCTCTCCTATTCACTCTTTTTGCCTTCCCTTAAAATTGCGAAAGCGGTGGGAGCGATAGATTTGCCGAGCGATAGGAAGGTACACACGAAAGCCACCGCGCGCACGGGCGGATTTGCCTTTTTCGCGGCATTTACGGCTTTTTTACCCCTGCTGCACATTGACTTAAATTTCAAAATAGCACTTTTTGCGGGTGTTTGCACGATATTTTCGATAGGATTTCTTGACGATGTTCTCTCGCTGCCGCCCTTTGCAAAGCTCACAGGACAGTTTGCGGCGGTGGCAGTATATTTTTTCATCGGGCGCATAAATGCAAGCAACACGAGCGTAGCGGGCGCTATATTCGGGCTTTTGACTGTGTTCTGGATAGTCTTTATCTGCAACGCGATAAATCTCTCCGACGGACTCGACGGACTCGCGGGCGGTCTTTCATCGGTCAGTGCACTGACACTCGCGCTCATCGCTCTGATTTTGGAAAATCACGATATTTTTTGGGTAGCTTTGCTTCTGCTTTGCGTTCTGCTCGGCTTTTTGCCGAGAAACGTCCACCCCGCAAAAATATTTATGGGCGACGGCGGAGCTCTTTTCCTCGGTTTTATCCTCGGTGCGCTCGCCTCTAAGCTGTTTTTCGAGAGCGACAGACTAAAACTCTTTTGCGCGATAGCACTGACCTTTCGCATACCGAGCGCGGACACCGTGCAGAGCTTTGTACGCAGACTTATAAAGGGCAAAAATCCTTTCAAAGCGGACAAAGGGCATTTTCATCACCGCCTGCTCGCACGCGGATTTACCGCAGAATGTGCCACTCTTTTGCTGATAACTCTCTCGCTCGTTTTTTCCCTCGGGGCAATTTTGATATGTATATAAAAGCAAAAACCGCCTGCGCGCAGGCGGTTTTATCATTGATTTTACATTTTAGTATCGAGATACTTCCAGTACGTTTTGAGATACACTATTCCCGACCAAACCGTGAATACGGCGGTTACGAGCGCAGACAGGCAGGTTATGGGATAATAGGAGAATATCGAATTGCCCCCGAAAAGCGCATTGAGTACGGGTTCAAGAAGCACGGACATAACGCAGACTATCTGTGAAACCGTCTTGATTTTTCCGAGCATATTCGCCGCCACTACTATATTCGCATTTTTCGCGGCTATAAGACGGATTGAGGTTACAGCAAGCTCACGGAACACCGTTATCATTACGAGCGTAGTAAAAATGCTGAAAATAAGTATTTCGTGATGCTGACGCACCATTATGCACATCATCGCGGCAATTACCATAAATTTATCCGCCAAGGGGTCAAGGAACTTGCCGAAATCAGTAACGAGTCCCTGCTTTCTGGCGATTTTTCCGTCAAGCATATCGGTAAGCGAGGTCGCAAGAAAAATAAGTGCTCCTGCGAGATTTGTCCACGAATTAACCGGAAGAAGCAAAACTATGATGATTACGGGGACCATTATAAGTCGCGCAACTGTAAGTTTATTCGGTAAATTCATTTCTTACTCCTTTCTGTCAAGTGCCGTGCCGTAAAGGTCGTATTCAAGCACTTCTTCTATCTTTACATCAACGAACGTTCCGGGAACGATACCTTTTCTGCCTCTGAAGTATATCTTTCCGTCAATATCGGGAGCATCTGCGTAGCTTCTGCCGTAGTAGCTTTCGCTGACGACATCGTAGCCCTCGGTAAGAACTTTAAGCGTCTGACCTAATTTCTTTTTATTGTATTCCTCGTTGATAAGAAGCTGGTCGCGCATAATTATATCGTATCTGTCGAGCTTTACCTGCTCGTCAATCTGTTCCATTTTATAAGCGGGCGTACCCTCTTCTCTGGAATAGGTGAACACACCGACGTGCTCAAATTTCTGCTCATTAACAAATTCGCAAAGCTCGGCGAAATCTTCTTCCGTTTCACCGGGGAATCCGACGATAAAGGTAGTTCTGATAACGACATCGGGGATTTCACGTCTGAGCTTTGCAACGACCTCACGGATAAGTGCCGAGCCGCCGTGACGGTTCATCTTTTTAAGCACTCCGTCCGAGATATGCTGCATCGGAAGGTCGATATATTTAAGTACGCGCTCGTTATCGCGCATCTCGGCGATAAGCTCGTCCGTTATCTTGTCGGGATAGCAGTAAAGAATCCTGAGCCAAGGAATGTCTGTTTCCTCGCTGAGCCTGTGCAAAAGATGGGCGAGCTTGTATTCGCCGTAGATATCCACGCCGTATTTGGTGGTATCCTGAGCGACGAGAGTAAGCTCCTTTACGCCGAGGCTTTCAAGGTCCTTGGCTTCCGCGATAATGTCGTCCATCTCGCGGGAGCGGAATTTTCCTCTTATCGAGGGAATGGCGCAATACGTGCACCTGTTGTCGCAGCCCTCTGCGATTTTGAGGTACGCGCTGTACTCGGGAGTCGTGAGCACTCTGTCTCCTCCTAAGCGCACGCAGTTTTTGTCCTCAAACGAGGTATATTTTTCACCGCCGAGCACTCTTTCCACCGCTTCTGCGATATTGTGTATACTTCCCACGCCGAGCACGGCGTCAACCTCGGGAAATTCAGTGAGGATGTCGTTTCGGTATCTCTCTGCAAGGCAGCCCGTTACGATAAGACCGCGCAGAGAGCGGTTCTCTTTGAGCCAAGCTATGTCAAGAATGTTGTCGATGGCTTCTTTCTTTGCAGATTCAATAAATCCGCAGGTATTTATAATAACTACATCCGCCTCGGTTTCGTCAGCAGTAATCTCATAGCCCGCCGTAACAAGCTCGTGAAGCATTACCTCTGTGTCAAGCTGATTTTTCGGACAGCCGAGGGAAACAAATCCTATTTTCATAACAATCCTTTCGACAGTATTTTATACTATTTTAACACATACAGTCTATTATGTCAAGTAGAAAAGTCAAGATGAATTATTAATAATAGTTAACATTGTATTACAAAGCGAATCGGGGGGTGCCTGCAAAAATTCCGCACACGGATAAATAAAAATAAATATTTTTCTGTTTTCGGTTGAAAGAGCGGGATTTTTATGATATACTGATTGTATCTTTCCCAAAAAATCATTTTCGGAGGTTTGATTTGAAATGAAAAAAGATTTTGCAAGAGTTCTTATTTCAAGAGATGAGATAAGTGCAAAGATAAAAGAAGTAGCGAAAAAAATAACGGAGGACTATGACGGCGAGCCCGTGCTCTTCGTCTGCATACTCAAAGGCTCAATTCACTTTTATTCCGACCTTACGCGTGAGATAGACCTGCCGCTTTCGATGGACTTTATGGCAATTTCAAGCTACGGCGCAGGCACAACCTCGTCGGGCGAGGTCAAAATGATTAAGGACCTTGACAAAACAATAAGCGGAAAAAACGTCATCATCGTTGAGGATATCATCGACTCGGGAAATACGCTTTCCTATCTTATGAGATTGCTCTCCTCGCGCCGCCCCAAATCCATAAAAATCTGCACTCTGCTCGACAAACCTTCAAGAAGAAAGGTGGACCTTACACCCGACTACTGTTGCTTCACTATCCCCGACGAGTTCGTCGTCGGATACGGTCTTGATTACGACGAGCTTTACAGAGGCGAAAAAGACATTTACGTCCTCGACCCCTCCGTATACAGCGATAAATGAGCGTAGAATTTCTGCATATTGACCGCAATTTCGCCGTCTGCGTCAAGCCCCAAGGAGTACCCTCGCAGCCCGACAGAACGGGCGACGCCGATTTAATGACGCTTGCAAAAGAGTCATTGAGAGAAGCAGGAGAGCAAGACGGGCTATACCTCGTTCACAGGCTCGACCGCGCAACAGGCGGGCTTATGCTCTTTGCGAGAAATGCGAAGTCGGCGGGTGAGTTTTCCGCCCTCGTAGCAAACAAGGACGCTTTTGTCAAAGAATATCTCGCAGTCGTCTCTGGCGCGCCCGAAAATGAGAGTGGCACTTATACCGACTGCATCTTTAAGGACGGCTCGCAGAATAAGGCGTTCATAGTTGACGGAAAACGCAAGGGCGCAAAGGAAGCAACCCTTGATTATGAGGTGCAAAAGAGCGTCTGCGTCGGTGAAAAAACATTTTCCCTGCTCAACATCAGGCTTCACACGGGAAGATTTCATCAGATACGCGTTCAGCTTGCTTCACGCAAAATGCCCATCTGGGGCGACGGAAAGTACGGAAGCCGTGAAAAAGCCGAACATTTTGCACTTATTGCAAGCCGTATCGCCTTTGAATATCGTGGTAAAAAGTATGAATTTGAAAAATTACCCGATATGAGCAATACACCGTGGAATATGTTTGAACAATAATGATAAAAAACCTCCGAGAAAGGCAGAGAACGATAACGGAAAAAGCAAGTCGGCACGGGGATATCTCGATGATATCTCCGTGCCGTTTTCTTAACTGAATTATAAGGATAATGCCATACTTATTCTATAAATATTTACTTGCGGTAGCACGGCTTTATCGGCGGTCTGAACCCCGACGGAAAATTCCGTCGGCGTTATTTTTTATTCAGCTGATTATTTCTGCTGTGCATGACGAGCTTCAAGGTCATCGTGCATTTTAGCAAGTGTTTTCTTATCAATATTATAGATAAGCGCAACGCCGATAAACTGCATAACTGCGCTGAACATATACAGACCGGCAACCAGCCAGCACATATTATGGGAGGTTTCAGGGCTTTGAGCGATGGTACCCAATCTGGATTCATAACCCAAAACGCCCATAAGTACCAAAACCATGGAGGGACCTATACCCTGCGCCAGCTTACGGAAGAAAGAATGAAGCGCGTAAACGGTGCCTTCCTCACGGGTTCCGAACTTCCACTCGTTGTAATCGATAGCATCGCCCATCATAGCCCAGGAAACGCATGTATATACGCCCATACCAAAGCCAAACAGTACCAAACCTATCAAGTATACAACCAATGCAATATTTACAGAGGCAATAGTGGGGAATATAAGCATAATCGCGCCTCCGCACATGGAAACGATAGTGCCGACAACAGAAGCTTCTTTTTTACCGTATTTTCCGACTATCTTCTTAATAAAGGGCATAAAGAAGAACATGGGCAAGAAACCGATCATCATAACCACACCGGACATAGATGCCATATTGAAGTAGGTAGCGAACATAATGGTATTTGCGGTAGTTGCGGACTGCATACCGAGGAACATACCCATAGCAGCCACGGTAGCGCCTACTGCGGGACGGTTCTTCATAAAGTTAGCAAAAGATTTTATGATATTGAACTTTTCGCCGCCTTCACTTGCCTTAACGGTGTTTTCATCGACACGAACGGTGATATTCTTAAGCATGAACTGGAAAGCAATGAAGCCCAAAACGCCCATGATAAGAGCAACCCAGAATACACGCTCACCAAGCAAAATTTCAACCTGCTTACCGGTTTCGGGACTGAGAATAGCATCACCGATTTGGTAGGGCTCACCGGTAATGGGATTGATCAGGAACTGCTCTTTGGTAAAGCCTTCGGGAATAACGATTTTGTTAAGGAAACTGTCGGTTCCGTCATAGAATACCTTCTGCCAAATAAGCATGGGAAGGATAATGTTGGGAAATATATTGCCGAGCATAGAGCCAATGGAACGCCAAGTGGAAAGCTGTGCACGCTCTTCGTTGTTCTCGGTAACAAGTGTCAGCATTGAACCGTAGGGAACGTTAGCAACGGTGTAGGCAGCGTCCCAGATGACATATCCGACGATGAACAGAGCAGCCTTCAACACTACGGATGCATTGGGAAACGGAAGGAACACTGCGGCACCGGCAAAGAGCAAACCGCAGGAGCCCACAAAGATATACTGCTTGAACTTACCGCGCTTATACTTGTGATGGTCGCGGTCGATAATAGAGCCAATCATCGGGTCGTTGACTGCGTCCCAAATCTGCACCAACAGCAACAGAATGGAAAGCAGACCGGTTTCAAGCATCATGTAAACCAGCCAGAAAGTCTGAACGGTTCCTTTAAGTGCAAAGCTCATATTACAGCCGAAGTCGCCTGCCGCATAAGCGAGCTTGTCCTTAATGCCAAACTTAGGGTAGCCCTTGGAGTCAAGTTCTACTGTTTTTTGCTTTTTAGACATAATATCCTCCAAATTTTTATGAATTTAGCACATTTTATTATATAGTATACATAGTAATTTGTCAACACTTTTCACAAATTAGTATCAATTAAAGTTGAATTTTGTTTATTGTGTATATATTTTCGTGTTTATAATTGTTTACAAATTATATTTCAGGTTTCTTGACAGAAAACCTAAAATAAGTTATAATATAAAATGCGTTATGATGTCTATAATATAATTATGTATATTTTTCAAGGAGGAAATTCATGAGATCTATTCTTAACTTCAACAGCTCTTGGAGTTTTTTCAAAGCTACGTCAGACATAAACGTAAATGACGGAGCAGAGCTTGTCAATCTCCCTCATTCATGGAATGCAGAGGACGGTCAGGACGGCGGTAACGATTATTTCCGCGACTCCTGTGTTTACAAAAAGACTTTTGAAAAAAGCGAGCTTCCCAAAGCAGACCTTCACTATCTCGAAATCCGCGGTGCGAACTCTTCCGCTGACGTTTACCTCAACGGCAAGCAACTCGCGCATCACGACGGCGGTTACTCCACATGGAGAGTCAATCTCACGGATTATATTGAGGAAAGCAATACTCTCGCTATCGTAGTTGACAATTCGGCAAACGAAACGGTTTATCCCCAGATGGCAGACTTCACCTTCTACGGCGGTATTTACAGAGACGTCAATATCATTTCCGTTCCGAACGTTCATTTCGACCTCGAATATTTCGGCGCTCCCGGAATTATGGTTACACCCGAAATAAACGGCACTGACGCAAATGTTGAAATTGAGGTTTTCGGCACAGCTCTGCCCGAGAATTACGAGTACGTTTACTCAATCTTCGACAAAGATGGCAATCCCGTTGCAGAAGCACGCTCCACCGATAAAAAGGTTATGTTTCCCATTGCAAACGTCCACCTCTGGCACGGAAGAAAGGACCCCTATCTTTACACGGCAAAGGCTTCTATCGTAAACGGTGAGGTAGACGTTGACACGGTGTCCGCGCGCTTCGGTTGCAGAACCTTTAAGATTGACCCCGAAAACGGATTTATCCTCAACGGCGAAGAATATCCTCTCCACGGTGTGTCCCGCCATCAGGACAGGCTCGGCATAGGCAACGCCCTTCTTCCCGAGCATCACAAAGAGGATATGGAATATATCTACGAGATGGGTGCTAATACCATTCGTCTTGCTCACTATCAGCATGACCAGTATTTCTACGACCTCTGCGATGAGTACGGTATGGTAGTATGGGCTGAAATTCCCTATATTTCAAGACACATGCCCGGCGGCCGTGAGAATACAATCACACAGATGAAGGAGCTCGTTTCGCAGAACTATAACCATCCCTCAATCGTCGTTTGGGGACTTTCAAACGAAATCACCATGGGCGGTGCGAACGACCCCGACCTTCTCGAAAATCACCGCATTCTCAACGACCTCGTTCACGAGATGGACAAGACTCGCCTCACTACTATCGCGGTAGTTTCAATGTGCAAGCCCGAGGCCGAGTACGTTCACATTCCCGACGTGGTTTCCTATAACCACTATTTCGGCTGGTACGGCGGTGATACGAGCATGAACGGACCCTGGTTCGACAAGTTCCACGAAAAATATCCTGACATTCCCGTAGGTATAAGCGAGTACGGCTGTGAGGCTCTTAACTGGCACACCTCAGACCCCCGTCAGGGCGACTACACCGAAGAATATCAGGCTTACTACCACGAGGAGCTCATCAAACAGCTCTTCACTCGCAAATATATCTGGGCTACTCACGTTTGGAATATGTTTGACTTCGGCGCAGACGCAAGAGCCGAGGGCGGTGAGAACGGTCAGAACCACAAGGGACTTATGACCATGGACCGCAAGTACAAGAAAGACTCCTTCTACGCTTATAAGGCGTGGCTCTCCGACGACCCGTTCGTTCACATTTGCTCAAAGCGCTACGTTGACAGAGTTGAGGACGTAACGAAGGTTACCGTTTACTCAAATCTTCCCGAGGTTGAGCTCTTCGTAAACGGAAATTCTCTCGGCAAAAAGACCGCCGAGGACCACTTCTTCCGCTTTGAAGTACCGAACGTTGGCGAGAGCGAGCTCGTTGCGGTTGCAGGCGAGTGCAGAGATACGAGCCGTATTCGCAAGGTTGACGAGATGAATATGGATTACGTGCTCGTCGAAAAGGGCGCGATTCTCAACTGGTTTGATATCACCGCTCCCGAGGGATACTTCTCTCTCAACGATAAGGTCGGTGATATTATGGATTCCTTCCTCGGCAAGCTCTGGTTTGCTAAGTTCGGTCTCGGACTTAAAAAGAAGATGAGCGCAAATACGCCCAAGGGAGAAAAGACCAAGGCAGCAGGCTTTGAACTCACGGACGATATGATGAAGATGATGGGCGGATTTACCGTTCTCCGTCTCACCTCGATGTCGAGCATGATGAACATTTCCTTTACCAAGGAAGAGCTTCTTCAAGCTAACAAAGAGCTTAATAAAATCAAAAAGCCCAAGAAGAAATAATATAGCTTAAAAGGGGAAACCTTACGGTTTCCCCTTTTTATATTAATTCTTCCCGCAGAAATGCGAGAATTTTCTTTTCTTCCCTCGACACCTTGACCTGTGATAGTCCCAGTGCATCGGCAACCTGCTGTTGAGTCATATTTCTGAAGTACCGCAGAGTAATTATCTTCTTTTGGTCCTTAGGGAGCTTGTCTATCGCTTGGGAGAGCGCAATTTTGTCATTCAGACGCTCAATTTCGCAGTCATCGCTCGATAGCTGACTCTCAAGTGTCAGCTTTTCGTCGTCGCCGTAGGTTTCGGAGAGCGACGAGATGAGATTAACCGTTTCAAGCGCCACCGAAGCGTCCTCAATACTCACTCCGCAGAGCGCGGCGAGCTCCGAAATGCTCGGCTCCCTGCCCTCGTCGCTTAAAATCCTGTTGCGTGCGTGCATAAGCTCCACCGACAGCTTTTTGTATATTCGGCTGATTTTTATGGGCCCGTCGTCGCGCAAATGACGCTTAATCTCGCCCATAATCAGCGGGACGGCGTAGGTTGAGAACGCCGTTTCCCTTTCAAGCGAAAACGAGCGCACCGCCTTTATCATTCCTATCGTACCTATCTGCACAAGGTCGTCGTATTCTGTTCCGCGGTCTCGGAAACGGAGCGCTATGGAGCGCACCAGCCCCATGTTCTCCTCTATCAAAAGGCTCAGTGCGTCCATTGAATCCGCTTCATCACCGCTTTGCGCCCTGATTATAAGCTCAATATTTCTTTCCCTGCGTTCCGCCTGTAAAATACTCATTTACTGAAAATCTCCTTTGAGATTACGGCAGACCTTGAATTTTCTTGTAAAGGATGACGCTCGTTCCGACTCCCACGCGAGACGTAACGCGGATTCCGTCAGTAAAGCTCTCCATGACCGTAAAGCCCATTCCGCTCCGCTCTCCCTCTCTGTCCGTAGTGTAAAGAGGCGCGCGGGCGCACTTGACGTCGGGGATTCCGCAGCCCCTGTCCTTAATCTTTATTCTTATAACAGAATTTTCAAGTATGTCAACCGTTATGTAAATTTCCCCGCCCCTATCGCGGTACGCGTGAACTATGCAGTTCGTAACCGCCTCGGAGAGCGCACATTTTATGTCCCCGAGCTCGCTCGCCGTCGGATTGAGCTGGGCGCAAAAGGCGGAAACCGCGCCCCTCGCAACACCCTCGTTGACGGAATACGACGGGAGCGTAAGCTTCATGCTGTTTATTACCTTGCCACGCATTTCAGTTTTCTTCATTTGTTACACCTTCCCTGTCCTTTTCAATTTTTATCATTCGTTCCATGCCCGCAAGAGTGAGAATTTTCATCACCGCCTGCGTCGGCGAGCGCAAAAGAAGTACCCCGCCGAGTTCTTTTATAAGCGAATAACGCCCCATAATAAGACCGAGCCCCGAGCTATCCATAAATCCTACGCGCGACAGGTCAAGCACGAGCGTTTTCGGTCTCTCGCTGAATATCAGCTCGTCTATCTCACGCCGTACTCTCACCGCGCTGTGATGGTCTATCTCCCCGATAAGTCCAACCTCAAGCCTGTCCTCGCTTTTTTTATATGAAAATAATGAGTTTTCAGTTTTCATTTCTTCTCCTCACTTCCTTTTTGTATATTTTATCATCACTAACGCACAAAATTTGTCATATCGCGCTACGCAAACTATTTTTTTATAAAAAGCATAGCCACCGGTAAAACCGGTGGTTATGCTCCGTGGATATTGCAGAATATATGAATTATACGAGAGCAAGTGTAGCAGAGGCATGGGTTCTCAAAAAGCAGGGATTGATTGAAATCGATAAAAACGGCTTTGTAGGCGCTCTGACACAAAAAGCACCCATACGGGTGCTTTTTGTGTTTTTATCAATTAATCAAACAAGCTCAGTTGCTCGTTTTGGGTTGGATATTCATTTAGGTAAGCAAAAATCTCATTCGGCTCGCACATTACGCCGCGTGAGCGACATTCCCTTTCGAATATACTCCATAGTCTTGCCGAATTGTCTGATGAGCACTCGTATGAATCTCCGAAACGCTTTTGATACCGCTCCTTCATTCCCGGGAAGTGTTCATCAAGCTTTTTGTAAAAATACTCGCGGTTGCCGCTTCGAAGCGTTACGCCGAAGCCGAAATTGATAATACCGACAACGCCCGCATCGAAGCAATAGTCGAGAATACCGCGCAGGTTTTCTTCTGTATCATTTATGTACGGCAAGACAGGGCAAAGCCAGGCAACCTTAGGTATTCCGCACTTTTGAAACTCTTTCAGCACTTCGTATCTGCGGCGCGTCGTGCATACGTTTGGCTCAATAATACGGCACAAATTTTCATCATAAGTCGTCAGCGTCATCTGCACAACAGCCTTTGAGTGGCGGTTTATTCGTTCAAGCAAATCAAGGTCCCGAAGTATGAGGTCTGACTTCGTTTGAACAGCTACGCCGCAGTCGTATTTGTCGATAATTTCAAGGCATTTTCGCGTATAAGAAAGACTTTCTTCACAATGCATATACGGGTCGCACATGGCGCCGGTGCCTATCATACACGGCTTGCGCTTTCTTCGCAGAGCGTATTCCAAAAGCTCGGGAGCGTTTTGCTTCACCGCGATATCCTCAAAAGCGTGATTTATCTGATAGCAGTCCGAGCGACTGTCGCAGTAAATGCAACCGTGCGTGCAACCTCTGTAAATGTTCATTCCATTTTTAGCGGAAAGAATTGTTTTTGCGTCTGTAAAATGCATATTTTTGCTTCACTTCCCGTCCGTCGCGTGCTTTTCGGTACGATTTCGCTTTCAGCAAATATCCCAACCTAATGTCAAAAGGAACAGCGACAACAATTTCGATTACTTCATATATATCTATTGTATCTTATAATAGATTTTTTGTCAAGTTGTTATCCGTTTGTAAATTTGCATAAAAAGCGACCGAAAGGTCGACCGGGATAAAAAGAAAATCCTCCCTTTGGGAGGATTTTCTTTTTATCTCTTTGAGTTTTCTATCAGTCATTTCTTGCGTTAAATACCGTCGTAAAACGTTGTTTGAATTTCTTTTTATTGTGTTTTCATTACATATCGTTGCATATCTTTTCAATCACGCTGTAAGAAATTGCACCAAATTTGCACCAAGCAAAAGCACCCGTCAAAAGACGAGTGCCATTTTTTGTTTAGTGGTTATTTTATTCTGTAATAGCGGATATTTTTGCCGTTTCCTTCGCGCTTTAACTCGCCTTCGGCAACTAACTTTCGAAGCGCACCTTCAATGGAGCTTATGCTAAGCGAAGGACACAACTCTCTGATATCCTGCTTTGAAAATCTGCCTATTTTTTGCATCGTTGCGCGTCTGACGGTCTCCAAAGCAGGAAGCTTTTCCTCCACAAGAGAAAACCTATCCTCAAAATCTTTATAAGCTGCAAGTATCGTGCCGAGCAGATATTTGATGAACGGAACGGCATCGGCATTTCCCTCGTGCCAGCCGATTTGAGCTTGACCGAGAGCATCATAATACAAATCCTTATTTTTTGCTATTTTTGCTTCAAGAGAAATATATTTGCCAACGTAAAATCCACTTCTGTAAAGCAAAAGAGTTGTAAGCAAACGGCTCATTCTTCCGTTGCCATCATTGAATGGGTGAATGCACAAAAAATCGTGGATAAAGATCGGAATGGCAATCAAGGGTTCAACCTCACAATTTCCGATAACGCGATTAAACTCATTGCAAATGCTTTCAAGTGCACCGGGAGTTTCAAACGGATTGAGCGGTGTAAACAGAGTTACGGTTGTTCCGTCGGGATAGGTTGCGCTGATATAATTCTGCACACTCTTTGTTCTTCCCGCCGCAGGGTTGTTAATGTGGCTATACAATATTTTGTGAAGCTGCAAAATGTAATTGGGCGTAATAGGGATGGCATCAAAGCTCTCGTGAATAATGTTAAGTACATCGCGATACCCCGCAATCTCCTGTTCATCTCGATTTTTGGGTGTAGTTTTGTTCTCGATAAGCTGTCTGATTCTTGTGTTGGTAGTAACAATGCCTTCAATTGCATTGGAACTTTCGGTGCTTTGCACCTTTGCAATCTCGACGAGCTTTTCAAGCTCCTCGGGACGTTGCTTCAAAAACATCTCCTGCCTGCCCGCTTCCTTGTATATAGCCGCAACCAAGCCGAGAAGCTCTGAATCCCATTTTTGCTCACTAATTTTTGAGTAGTTAAATGTTCTCATAGCCTTAAATTCACCTCTGTTCCCTTAAATATTAGCACATTTTAAGGGTATTGTCAACACTTTAAGGGAATATTTATTAATTTTATGGCATTTTTATTTGGTTTTAGTCCTGAATTAATAAAAGGTAGTTTTGAAGTCGACTTGCACCAAATTTGCACAAAATAAGAAACTAAATTCTACTTTTCAATCAAATCTTCTATCGTGCAACCCAACACATTTGCAA
The DNA here is from genome assembly GCA_051867875.1 of Eubacteriales bacterium. Lineage (GTDB taxonomy): Bacteria > Bacillota > Clostridia > Oscillospirales > CAG-272 > RGIG4608. Next base: position 41,640 of record JBJDZG010000012.1, on the reverse strand, counting down.
TGCGATAGATTGTTTCAACGTTCGCTTTGTTTATGTCCTTCTTTTTCTGCTCATACATCTGGATTGATCTAATGCTAACGCCGCAAATTTTAGCAAGCTCCGCTTGAGTTATACCGTATGCAGTACGAATGCGCTTTAAGTTCGTTTCGGGAAAAACATCTTCCCATCGCTGATTTATTACGTCAACAAACTTTGATATATCAGCTTCGTGCAAAGCATAATAAAGCTGTTCCAATTCTTCATAAGAAACCGCCTTCAAAATATCACTATACTTTCTTGAGGAATACCAATGATAGTAAGCAAGCGCCCAACCAATCCAATATTCTTTGGAGCGGCCAAAGTTTTCTGCAGGAGCATTTTCGAAATCTTTTCCCATTGTTTCAAAAACGATTTCTCTTGCTACTTCAATACCGCTTTTACCTGCAATATATTTGGGTTCTCCCCTTTCCATCTTTTTAGAGACAGAGCTTACCAAAAACATTTTTACAAAATTATTTCCCAAAATATTGCAGGTGTTTATAGCATAGTCAAACGCTTCACCCAAAACTGCCTGCGCATTATTTAGATATATTTCTTGGTATGCGTGGATCATCGTTTTTAATCCCTCCTCTCATAATATCCTGAATATATAATCCGTCGCTCTCCTCTTCAAGCATTTCCAAATAGAGTCTATTTGCTTCATCATCGCGAGATTTTCTAATCACGTAAAACTCTTCCTTTTCGGCAACGTTAAATCCTTCAAAGTTCAAACGAGAAAAGGCAAATTGTGATTTGATAACAATTTGTTCACCGAGTTTGCCAAGCTTCATAGCGCGAGCAAGCTGCTCCACAGAAATTCCATTATTAAGAAAGGATTCTGCGTAGTCAAAATAGGAATCATCGGCACGGTAACCGGTAATAATATCGTAAGCGTTGACATTAACACTAAAATTGTCGATCAAATATTGCTTAGCTCTTCTCGCAACAGGAGTTTTAATTGAAAAAAGACGATGCTCCACCAAAACGGCAATCCAATTAAGAATAGTATACTCGGGACTGTTGAGATTTAATATTCTCATATACTCGGTATCCAATGTGTATTTATTGGAAAAACCATTTTGAAGTGATGAAACAGCCCACTCCTTAGCTAATGCCTCGCTCTCCGTACAATAAAAACCAAGGCCGAAATCGTTGTTTTTCTTCCCTTCTCCAAAAGTAGGATTTTCAATGATTTTTTCAGATCCGTGATATATAGTAATAATCTTTTCCATATTCATTCCTCCATTCTCTATATGCATTATATCACTATAGTGATAGTTTGTCAACGCATTTTGTTGCAAAAAATTCAATTTTATATCACTATAGTGATAGTTTTATATTGTTGAATAAAACGGAACAAGGATATCATCGAGATATCCTTGTTCCGACTTGCTTTTTCCCTTCCCGTTCTCTGCCTTACCTTTGTAAGGCTACGAAAACGGAAACGAGAAAAATATTCCTGCCTTTCTCGGCGGTCTCTCAGTTTGCCGACTTTGTCAACAAATTGAGCCCCGCGGATAACCGCGGGGCTATTGTTATTAATTTGTTTAAGTTACCGTTGCTGCTCAATGAGGGTTCCCAACAGAAACATCGCTGAACGTAACGTTGATTCTCAAATTGCTGTCATTACCTGTCCATTTATGAACATATCCGAAGCTGAAGCCCGTAATCTGTGAGCCTACATCAAATGAACGGCTGCCGGGTTCATCGGTTCCCGTACCCCAGTCTCTGATGCAAGTAAGACTATCCATAGATGTACCGAGATATGTGTACGTCATTCCGTTTGAAGAATTATAGAGCATTCCGAAATACAAGCCGTCGCCGCAAAGTGCACGTCCGTAATCGTTGAGAACACCGTCCTGAGCGATTGTTCCGCCATTCGACCAGCCGCCGCAAAGAAGATTAATGCTTCCGCCGTTAATCCAGATCATATTCTCAACTGCTCTGCCGTCAGCGCTTCTCATTTCTATACCGATGACTGACTCGCCCTTAGCCGAAAGCAATGCTGTAAGGTCTGCTTTGGAAACCTGTACCTTTGTAACAACGAATACATCTCCTGCGGGAATGGAGCCATCAACTGCGTCAAAGTCCACTCTGCCCTTTTCAGCACCTACCACACCGTATGTACCGTTTCCGATATCAACAAGTCCTGTGCCAGATGTTATGCTCGATACGGGATTCCATTCTACTGCCTTACCGGTAATCTCAAGAGTGCCGAGACTGATTTTTACGTCTGCCGCATCGACTACTACGTTGTACTTGTCGCCAATCCATACGTTTCCGATTGTAAGCTTACCGTCTGCTACTGTCAAGCTCTTAACGTCTTCTGAATTGTCTGCTTTTGTGAGTGTAAGTGTTACTCCGTCAAGATTTACTCTGTCGTTTACCGTAACGACGGAAGTAATCGGAACGTTAAGTGTTGCGGTAAGTTCAATAGTATCATTTTCGCCGAGAACGAACGTGCAAGCTCCGTCGGAAAGAGTATAGCTATTTCCGTTTACCTTAACACCTGTATATACGCACTCGCCCTCTGCAAGATTGATAGGAGCAAATACTGCTTTTACAAGTGTTCCTGCTACCATATCTGCCTCAGTTGCAAGCTGCCATTCCTTCGTTTCAACGTATCCGTTATTATCTGTGCTGATAAGAACCTGCTTGTAATATGTTACTGAGCCGCCGGAAAGTGTGTTGCCTTCGCCGTCAACTACGTTAAGTGTGGGAGCGCTTACCTTCTTGCTTGCAAGGTATTCGTCTACGTTTGTTTCGCCAAGCTCATACCAGTAGTTCTTGAACGTTGCCTCTGTTCCCAGCTTAACCATAAATCCGAGATGCTGTGTTGCGCCTCTGTTTGAGTTGGGGAAGAAGGAGCTGTTTATATCAAATTTTCCAATGAATATATCATTGAGGAAGAGATAGAAGTCCTTGCCGTCGCGGACTGCCGTTACCTTCATGGGCTTATCTGCAGTACCCCAGTTGTTGAACTGACGGATACCTGCCTCGGCTGCCTTTTCGTCCGTGATGATATCTGTCATGCTGCCGCTTGTACTGCTTGCAAGATTCCATTCTGTCCAAGTTGCTGTCTGCCAGTCGCGGTCCATTATTACGATAAACTCTTTTTCAGCTACCATAATACCTGCCTGCCACTGTCCCCAGCCGCCGTTGGATTTCACAACGATTTCCGTTTCCATTACCCAGTATTCGGAGGAAACGCCTGCGAATGCCGCTCCGGTCGTTACACCGCTTGCCCACCAGTTATCGTTGCTCTGTGTCAATCCGCTCTCTGTCTTGAAGATGCTGTATGAGCCGTCTGCATTGAGAATGAGCGCGTTCTGGTCGGGTACGTATACTCCGTTATGAGTTCCCCAAAGGTCAATCTTTGTCATCTTCGGAATGAGTTTGACCTCGGAAACTGCACTGTCCGTATTCGCAAGTGCGATTTCTACGTCGTGGAATCTGTCCGACTCGTCGTGAATTACTACTGTAAAGTTTTCAAGACTTGCCGGAACGATTACCGTCCATCTCGAACCCTCAATCTTGCCTGCGTATTCGCCTGCGCTTACTCTCAGCGACGAGAAGTATTCAGCATAGTGCTCGCCGTCAATTGTGCCGGAGAGCACTGCACGGAGTTCAGCCTCTGCTGCGATAGTTGTATTTTCCGTTACCGTGTAATTTACGGGATTGGCGGTCTGAGCTACTCCGTTTATAACAAACGAGCCGTTCTTAACAGTATAACCGTCCGCTGTAATGACTTCAACGGTAAGAACTGTTCCGTACTGAACCTTTGAAAGCTGTTCTGCGGTAAGCTCGTTTCCGTCTTTGTCTTTAATTGAAATTGTTGCGTTTGAGCCTTCGCTCTTTGTAACGCTGAATTTGTTGTTTTTGAATTCGGCTGTAACGTCAACCGTGAGCTTTTTGTAACCGGAGAGAACGAGTTTTCCCTCTGCGTCGGGATACATAGCAACGCCGTTTACGGTAACTGCACCGACGCCGTAATCCTCGTCGGGGATAAATCTGATAACTACATCGCCGTAAGGTCTGCCCTCAACGTAAACCGAGCCGTGCTCAAAAGAGTTGCCCTCTGCAAGAGTTACGTCGGAAAGATGAAGTGCGTCAACGAGTGTTGCTCCGTAACCAACCTCGGAGAATGTAAGTACGCAGGGGGGCTGCTGTCCCCAAGTCGTATGTACGTAACCGAAGCTGATACCCGTTATTGCGGAACCTGCCTCGAATGAACGGCCGGCTCCGATGCCCCAGTCGCGAAGAACTACTATATTATCAATAGCCGTTCCCCAATATGTGTACGTTATACCCGTATCTGCATCGTGATGAACGATGAAGTACAAGCCGTCGCCCTTTAGCGCCTCGCCTTCGGCAGTCAGGTTCTTGTCAAAGTCGAAGAACAGCTTGTGGTTACTGTCATCATAGTCCCATACGCCGCTTCCGCCTACCGCTGCGTCAGAACCGCAAACGATGGAAGAAACGTTGCTGCCGAGCTTTAACTGAATTACGTGTTCAACACTTGTCTATCCGTCGGATTTAAGGGAGATACCCGCAACTATCTCGTCGGAAGATTTAAGCAATGCTTCCATATCCTCGGGAGAAATCTGAATCCTTGCTACAAACCAGGAATCACCCTCAATGGGAGCTATGGGAGTAAGATTTACACCCTTGTGATATTCGGGATTTACAACGTAAGAGCCATTTGCTATATCAAGTGTACCGGAGTTATTGGTTAAGAAGGAAGCAGGGTCGAATTCAACTTCTGTTCCGTCTGCCAATAAGGTGCCGAGAGTAATCTCAAAGCCTCTGCTCTCGCCCGTTACCGTGTAAGTAGTTCCCTTGTCAGCCGCAGGGACGGTAAACTTACCGTCAACAACAGTTACATATTGCTTATTGCCCTCTTCATCGGTCAATGTAAGTACCATATTATTAAGGTTAACTCTCGGATTAACCGTTACCAAAAGGTCCTCGGGGGGAAGCTCCTCAAACTCGGCAACGATAACTGCGTTGGATTCAACTACAAATGAAAGAGTCAATCTTCCGTCCCTTTCGACAACGTCGTCTATCTTCTCTACTCCGTCAACCTTGATGGATTTAAGACGGTAGTACGTGCTGGGCGCGATGGTAAGGACTGCCGTATTGCCCGTAAGATATACCGACTTGTCGGATACAACGTTACCTCCGCCGATTACTGATATGTCTAACTTGTAAGTCGCTATCTTTCTGAATTCCGCGGAAACGCTTGTATCCTCTGTAATCACAAATTCAAGCTTTCTTCCGTCGGAAGACACCTCGGAGATTTTTTCTTCGCCGTTTATCTTGATTGAAACAAGTTCATAACCGGCATTACGAATGATTGTCAGGATGACAGTCTCGCCTTCAACATAGGCTTCCTTGTCAGCCGTTACTTTTCCGTTTTCGATGGCATCGTCAATCACAAGCGAACAAGCCTGCGGAGCTCTGTCAAAAATACAGGAGCTTAGACCGCAAACGGTTGTCAAAAGCAACGCGACGGTAACCAACGTCAAAACTAATTTGGTTGTTTTGCTCATAATACGCTCTCCTTTTTGTTCATTTTTACCAAATAGGTGCCTGCTTTATCGCCTATTCTATATTAATTTTACCAATGGTAATTTGCCGTGTCAAGCATTAATTTCAAAAAAACCAGCATTAACTTTAATGTAATTATTTCCTTGTATAATAGCCTATATTTGTCGACAGAAAAATACATTTTTTGAAATAAAAACAAGCGGTTGCCAAGTGCCATCGGCACAAGCAACCGCTATATTATGTTTAATTAAGCAATATGTAATTACTCGGCGAAAATACAAACCGTGTATTCCCTGTCAAGCCCCGCGCAGAATCGTACGAGCGCTACGTCGGAATCGGGAGATATGCCCTCAAGCTCAAAGGGCATCGCTTCGCCGTTTTTATTTCTGATTTCAAAAGAAATATCCTCGCCGTTAAGCGTGATACGGCGGATATCTGCCATACCTGCGTGTTTGTGAATTGCAAGGGCGATATTTCGGCTTTCAAATGCGTCGGATCCGTCAAAGGCACCCTCGGATTTACTGAAATGAACGGTATAAGCGCCCCTTTCTCCGTCAAAGAACGCACTGTACCTTGATATACGGTGCTCACCGTATTTATATGCCGTGGTTTCTCTGTCGTCCTCGTAAACGAAGCCCTCGTCGCCCGCTTTCTTATCGGGATAATAGTGATAGGTAAGGCTCTGCCAAGACTGTTTCTTCGTGTTATTTGCATTCTCGGCGACGGGTATGAGTGAGCCCAAACGGACGAACAACGGCATCTCTCTTAATGCACAATCGGTCGTCCTGCTGATGTCGGCGGAGTAAATGCTTCCGTCAAAGAGGTCAAGCCACTGTCCATCGGGGAAATATACGTTTTTCTGCTCATTTTGCCCGATTTCTTTGCTCATAAGAATACAAGCCGCTTCGCCGCTCCCCTGGAAATACTCAATTTCAAGTGTGTGAGGAGCATCAGGTCCAAGTATACCGAGGGTAAAACTCTGCGCTCCGTGGAAGGTCTTGTCCTCAAGCACCCTTTTGCCGTCAAGCCAAACCGTTGAGCCGTCATCGCAGGAAAGAATGAGTTCGATTTCTTTTTCAACCTTCAGCGTTGTGCGTATTCTTGCGGAAAAGTCGAACATGGGCACGCCCTCGGCGGGAGAAACGTAATTAAGTCTCATATTAAGGCTCTGCCAGGTTGCGCTTGCCAGCTTTTCGCCCTTGCATTCGTGTCCGCCGTAAAAATCGACCTCGACGGGAGAAGCATAGCCTTCCTTCGGAAATTCCACTTCAAACTCCCCTGTAATAGGCGCTATAAGTACATCTCTGCCGAGCATATACTGATTATTGCACCTTGACGCGCGCTCATCCTTTGGATAGTTATATCCGAGCGAAGCAAAAATCGGAGCGCCCGTGCGGTGGTTTTCAAAAGCTCTTGCATATATTGCAGGGAGCAGTCTGTATCTCATTTTAATATATTCTCTGACGATATTCAAAACTTCACTGTCATATAGCCACGGCTCGCGGAAGCGCTCGACAGAGCAGGAGCAGTGAGGTCTTAATACGGGACAGAGCGCGCCCATCTGCATCCAGCGGACGAAGAGTTCTCTGTCGGGATTTCCGACGTGTCCGCCGCAGTCGGGGTGGGCATACGCGAGACAATTGTCGCCCGTTCTGACAATATTCGCAACCTCTTGACCGAGCGAAGCGATATCGCTCAGAATGTCGCCCGTCCACTGAACAGAATAGCGGTGCGAAGCGCTGTCGGAAATTCCTTGGTACGTACCGTTAATGATATTATTGACATTTCCCATTATTACGGGACGGCGGTATTTTTTATCGTCGCCCGAGAGTTTTTTGTAATGGTTTTCGGTTACTTCCCAAAAGAGATAAAGACCGAGAGTTTCCCAGCGAATATTGTCGCTTGGAGTGATTAGGTGGGTTTTCCAGTTTCGGTCGTACCACCAGATATCAAGTCCCATTGAAAGAAGCCTTGTGAGATTTTCTTCTCTGTACGAAATTTCCTCTTTTTCGAAGACGTGGGCACCGTTTTGGGGTTCTGGGTGGTCGTTGAACATTATCTCCACACCGTGCTCGTGAGCAAAGCGGAAAAATCTCTCCATATCGGGAAAAAGCTTTTCGTTGATATCGTAGCCCCAGCCGTTTTCCGAGGTACGCCAGTCTGTGTCGATTACCATTACGTCAAGAGGTACGTCGTGATTTTCGTATTCCTCAATAACCTCTTTCGCCTCTTCCTCGGTGTAGGGGAAATACTTGCTGTTCCAGCTTCCGAGGGCGGAAAGGCGCACAAGCTCAGGTCTGCCCGTAAGCTCGACGTAAAGCTCACGGAGCTTTTTGTGGTCGCCAAGGCACAAAAGCAGATATACGTCCTGTGCATCTTCATCCACCGTATATGTACAGTCGTCCTGATGAACCGTATACCCCTTTTCGGGTGCAATAATGCGGGGCGAATCTGCAAGCGCAAACACCTCGGGCGTGTCAATGGGCAAAGGAAGCTCACCGCTGTTTTTTATTCTTTCATAGCGGTATACCTCTTGTCCTTTATATGAAAGAGTAACGCCCGAAAGCCCCTTAGCAGAATCAGGGACATTCAGTATATAATCTCCGAAAATGATATCGTTTCCGTCAAGCGAAGAATCGATATCACTCTTTTTCTCCAAATTCTTTCTCTCGGGAACAAAAAAGGTGTCCCCGTCGCAAAAATTGCCATCCTCGGCTTTTTCAAGGCGGATTATTCCGCCGCCGAAAAGCTGAATGCGAACATTTTCCAAAACAAATTGTTTCATACCGTTTTGTCCTTTCCTTTTTGATTCTGAACAACGATTTTCTTCGCTATGTAAGGCTATTATAACCAATTAAAATGAGGTTGTCAATCGTTAAACAAAAACATTATTAATAATGTTTTTACGGGGCAAAAAACCGTCGCTTTTCGCTTGACAGATTAAAATATATGTGATAGGGGAAATTCACGGAGTATTCCGTTTTTATGCTTCAATACGCTCTCGGGCAAAATTGAGAAGGGAGTTTTATATGAAAAAATTTGAGAAGTTTGGAATTATGATAGATATGTCGCGCAACGCCGTGATGAACGTTCCCACAATAAAAAAGCATCTCACCGTCATAAATAAAGTGGGATACAACTGCGCATTTCTTTATATGGAAGACACCTATTATATTGAGAGAGAGCCTTACTTCGGCTATCTCCGCGGAAGATACAGTTAACAAGAAATGCAGGAAATTGGCCGCTTCGGTGCTGATGTCGGCATCGAAATTATACCCTGTATTCAGACGCTGGCGCACCTCGACACCTATTTGCGCTGGGGAAAGGTCAAAGGGGACTGCGACGATATCCTTTTGGCGGACGACGAGCGCACATACGAGCTCATTGAAAATATATTCAAATCGCTCCGAAAAAATTTCAGAACGAGAACGCTCCATATCGGTATGGACGAGGCGCACATGCTCGGCATCATTGCGTTAAAGCCGCCGATGGTATCGTTCTCAAACCCTGCCATCGATCCCCTTCTGTCCAAAATAAATACGAGTTCCGTCGTGTTGTTTTTCATAATAGAAAACCTCTCTTTCATTTGATGTCTGTATTGTACATCAATAAAAGAGAGGTTTGGTCGCATGGCAGGCGACAAAAAATCAGTTTATAAGCAATCGATACGGGACTTATTTGTTAATATCTGTTTCGTTTCCTCAATATCCTTTTCGATCAACGGGCGCATCGTGTCGTTATATTTGAATAAATCGGCACCTTCAAGACAGGAAAGTATTTTCGGAACATACTGCGGTTTTGCCGTGCCGACTTGTGCAAGGGCTTTAATACATTGCCTTGCGGTGATCGGTTTTTCGTCTGTTATATGCGTTAAAAATTCAGGCAAAATAAGGTCAAATTTGTTATCACAGTCCCACTGCACGTTTGCCGCAAGAATATAGACCGCCCTATTTCTCACCAAAGAGTTCGGGTGATTAAGCAAAGCCGCAAAGTCATCCAAATACTCATACCATTTATCCGACTCTTTACTTTCCGAAATGATTTTGTCAGCCAAGGCGCAGGCGTATTTGTTATCCTTTACCGTCAATTTTGATATCAAATCTTCCATGTATCTTTTTGTTTCTCCTATATTTTTTCTCTCCATTCTGTTTCCTTAAACCCAACAAGAACAAAGTCATCTCCAACGAGCAGCGGACGCTTTACGAGCATACCGTCACTTGCAAGAAGCTTCAGCATTTCATCCTCACTCATTGAGGGCAACTTATTTTTAAGGTCGAGAGATTTATAAAGCAGACCGCTTGTGTTGAAAAACTTTTTGAGTGGCAAGCTGCTTTTCTTGTGCCATTCCGTCAACTCATCCGGCGTAGGATTGTCAAGCTTAATATCTCTAAGCTCGTATTCGACTCCACTATCGTCGAGCCACTTCTTTGCCTTTTGACAAGTGGTGCATTTGGGGTAGCATATAAATCTTAACATATCATTTCTCCTGATCAGTTTTTATTTAGATTATACCACTCCATAAAAGCAGCTGTATTTTTCTCACTTACATAATTTTCACTGTGCGTTAATAAATACAGCATTCGCTCATCGGTTTCGGTGCGTTCCTTTTGTGACGCAAGACCTTTTGTGAGCATATTGATCATCAGCTTATACGGGCCGTGAAGCTTCGTTTTGTCCATACCGCCCTGCATAGTGAAAAGAGGAAAACTCTCGGGTAATGCATTGGTTTTTTGCACTTCGGATAGCAGTGCGCCCGTATCACAAAGACCTACCGCACAAACGGCGGAAACCTTAAACTTCTTTGACGCCTTTTTTAGCCCTTGAACCCTGTTTGCCATTAACCAGCCGAGGTATATTACCGATACGCCGTTTTCGAGTTGTTTCCCGGCGTCTTTCAGCGAATACACCGGCAGTCCCGTCAGGTTACCGAGGATCCCGGCATATTCTGCGGTGTGTCCGCATTTAGAGGTATAAACAATCGCTTTCATTTATCTAAACTCCTTTATGCTCCTAACAAGCTCTGATCAAAAGCAAACAGAGCTTCGTTTATTTCAAAAATGTTGTAGTTGCCTTTTCTTATGAAGTATTCGATGATAATAGTATTCTAATGTTCCATATCTGCCCTCAGCTTCAAGTTTCTTTACAAGTCTTATTGCTTCAACGTTAGCCTTATATCTTGACTTTTCTCCGTTGGGAAGGTCAAGAGAGTCGCCAATTACAAAGTTTTTGCCTTTGGGAAGTTCAGTAGATTGCTGTTCAATCTGCTCTGTTACTTCCTCGTGAAGTTTTTCGGCAGCTTCGGGAGTTAATACATCATCTCGTCGTAAATCTCCGCTTTGATTATCTCCCTCGCCTGATCTTCTGCGAGTCCCTGTTCTGCTACCATCTGACACATCATCTCGTCCAACCTCTTGTCCTCGCTCGACAGAGTCTCCCACAGCGTCCCCTCTTTGTACATCTCCTTGTACATTTTCGGCTTGAAGTCCTTCCAATACTTGTGGATCTCCCTGCCTATCGGTGTCAGACTGTTGTACTGTGCCTCGGTTATCAGCATTTTTGCCATTTTGTTTTACCTCCTCTGTGGTTGTTTCCTTTTTACCTGTTCGCTCTGCCTTAAACTGCTCGTGTATTGCTGAAAGCTCATTAATATAGGTATCAAAGCTGGAAAAAGCCTCCTTCATCCAACTCCATTCAAACTTGGTGTCGTCAAAAATTCCGCCCTTGTGGAATCCGTAAATAGTAGCGTTCAATTCATCATAGACATCAACACGCTCTTTTTCGTTCATATCCAAAGCATCAATACCTGTATGTTCTTCAATAGCTTCCATAAGGTCAAGATATTCTTTTGACGCTACATTCAACGCATCAGGCGTACGTCCGATAAACTCTAAATAAGGACTGAAGCCGAGTCGCTTCATAGCGTGTGTTCCCTCGTGAGTTGGCGTAGTTCTAAGGTCATAATACCCTATATCTTCGGCGATATAAACCTTTCCCTCGGACGATGTTACAGCTTTAGATTTTTCAAACTTCCAAGCTGACTTCTTAACAATATGAGTTTCAATACCATATTCGTTTGTTAACTCGCTTTGAGCCTTATGCAAGTCAGAGTTTTGTTCAGGAGTTATATAATTATTGGTATCTAAAACCCGAGCATAGTCATTTTTTAGTCTATGCAGTCGTTGTACAGAGTCGTTTTCCTGAAAATCTCCGTTTTCTTCTCCCATTGTTTTTTGTACTCGGGGTCGGTTTCCATTTTCTTTTTGTGTTCTTCCCGATGAACTTTCAACGCCTGAATTTCTTCCTGTGTCAACGCTCGTGGAATGTGCTTGCTGTTCTTCTCGTTCTGCATTTGTAATACCTCCGTTAGTATTATTTGTTATTTCCGCTGTCTTTGCGGTGTTCTTAGTTTCCAATGAAGCCATAGGGTAAACCTTTGTTTCTCCATTTTCCTCTTGAACAAGAGTAACGTCCTGATGCTTTCTGATTTTGTCCATAAAGCTTTCAAGTTTATGGTATGGGAAGCCGACCATATCAACACGACCTGCGTTGGGGTCGTTTCTGCTTGTCAATGTCAAGTCTGCCCATTTAGAAACAGCTTTCGCATCATCACCAAGGACCTCAAAGAAATCTCCAACACGATAAAGCACGATATTATTCGGGTATTCTTTCTTAATATCACTGTATTTATCATAGAGTGATTTTTCGGTTTTTGAAGTTTTAATGTCATTTTGTGAATCTTTGTCAGCATTTATTGACTCTGTACTTGTAATCTTTGCAGGATTATTTTTAGTTTCATCAATAGCAACTGTCTTTTGATAGTTTTCCACAGCCTCTACTGCGACCTTGTCAAAGAGCTTCACAATGTTATCCACATAATGCGCAGCTTCTCCAACCTGCTCCTTGAGTGCATTTGCCTCTTTTGAACGGTTGTGCCCGATAGAATTGAAGTAAGCCTTTATGTCAGCAAGGAATTCCTTGAGCTTTTCAAGAAGCTTATCAAATACATTCTTATGCTCATTTGCAAGAGTTTCGACAAAATGTGAGTCGGGAAGAATATCGGTCATAGCTTCTGCAACTACTTCACGGCTTGCCTGCTCATAGGTCATTCCCTCTGTCATTGCCTGCTTTTCCTCAATCAAATCGTGAACGTTTTCTCCTCGTGTTGTGAGTTCTTCAAACACCACTTTTCTAAACTCATTATACCATATTGAATTGTATTTTTCAATAAAATGTGTAAATTCGTGGGAAAAAGTGCGAAGCATAGCGTATTTTGCAAGGTCATCAACGCTGTTTATATCTTTAAGACCTGCGTTAATGTCTATATATAGTTTATCGTCAGACCAATCAAATTTACCCTGAGCACCTTGAAATACACCGTCAGCGTTTGCCTCAGATTTATACAGTACAATGTCAATGCCTGTAACTTCTGCAATAGTAGTGAGTGTTTTATAAGCTTTATTCTGCGTATCATTAAAGGTTTTTTTAAGGTCCGAGATAGTTACTCCCTCGCCCTTAACTGTTCCTATCTTACGCCCGGTCTTTCCGTTAGCTGATTTCTTAATCTTAGAATCCTGCTCTTTTGCAGAAGTATCAGACGCCGCCTTTACCGCCTCGTATGCAAGCTCCCTCTGATTTTCGGTAAGATAAGAAGTGGAATCGCTATTCATAACATAGGAAAATGCTACTCCGCTTCTTCCCATATCATAAGCTGCGCCGTCTGCGAGCAAAAGTCAGACGAAACGGGAGTCTTTTACATCAGCTATCAAGAAAGTCAAAATCAACTCCTCAAAGAAAGTTTGATGAGAACGTTCAAAACAACCGCTTGCGTCATTCTTAATAGCGAAACGCATCACGGCACAAACACCCACGAAGGATAAAAGAGTTCAACAAAAAATCAAGCGAGTTCACTGAACTCGCTTGACAGTTTTTATATGATTTTTGCGTCTAAAAAGTAGGTTTTGAAGTCGATTTGCACCACATTTGCACCAAAATCGAAAAATTGGCAAAAAGAAAACCCCGAAAACCTTGAAGTTTCGGGGTTTGTTGATAATATCCAATAAGAAATAATTATCTCTTTGAGAACTGAGGAGCACGGCGAGCGCCCTTGAGTCCGTATTTCTTTCTTTCCTTCATACGAGGGTCACGAGTGAGAAGACCTGCTGCCTTAAGAGCGGGCTTATTAGCCTCGTCAGCTGCAACGAGAGCTCTTGCAAGACCGTGACGGATAGCACCTGCCTGACCGGAGATACCGCCGCCGTTTACAAGTGCGATGATATCAAACTTGCCTTCAGTACCTGTAACGCCGAAAGGCTGGTTAACGATGAGCTTAAGTGTTTCAAGACCGAAGTACTGGTCGATGTCCTTGCCGTTGATTGTGATAACGCCTGTTCCGGGAACTATGCGAACGCGTGCAACGGATTTCTTTCTTCTACCTGTTCCGTAAAAATAGGGCTTTGAGCTTGTATACATATCTGTCGTCCTACCTTTCATTAAACTTCGTAAGCCACGGGCTGCTGAGCCTCGTGCTTGTGGTTTGCACCTGCGTAGACTTTAAGGCGTGTAGCTGCCTTTGCTCCGAGGGAGTTGTGAGGAAGCATACCCTTAACTGCGAGAGTCATAGCAAGTTCGGGCTTTGTAGCCATAAGTGTTTTGTACTGAACCGACTTCATACCGCCGATGTAACCGGAGTGATGATAGTAGTGTTTCTGTTCAAGCTTTTTGCCTGTAAGAACAGCCTTGTCAGCGTTGATGATAATTACGAATTCACCGCAGTCGGCGTTGGGTGTAAATTCGGGACGGTGCTTGCCGCGAAGAATGTTGGCTGCAGCAACTGCAGTTCTTCCGAGGGGCTTATTAGCAGCGTCTATAACATACCATTTTCTTTCAATGGTTTCTGCTTTTGCAAAAAAAGTAGACATTAATAATTCCTCCAAAATTTTTGTAATTAGCTTGATTTACAAGCTTTTTCTTTTTTGACCTTGCACATTATATCATCATTTTCGCTCATTGTCAATACTTTTTTGAAAACTTTTTTTGCAATTTCAATTTATCTTGGCGCAAGCTCTCGTTTTCTCGCATTTTTACCCAATTTGCTCGTTTTTTCTCGTTTTACAATTCAAAATTTTTCGGAATATTTTTTTGAGCGCTCAAATAAATTAGGCGTAAAGGATTAAAAGGAGAATGAAAAATGTTTGAAACAGAGTATTTGCCCGAGGGCTCACATATCTACACACAGGAAAACACTTCATATATATCAAGTATTTCAGGACTTGGACGCGCCATGAACGAGGGAAAAATACTCGAAGCTATGGCAACCAAATGCGACGAGGAGCTGAATTTGCACGTTGACCTCTTCGGCATAAAGGGAATCATTCCGAAAGAGGAGTGCGTTCTCTCTGCGTCCGGCGAGCCCGTCAAGGATATAGCCATAATCACGCGTGTAGGCAAGCCCGTGTGCTTCAAGGTCATAGGGCTTGAGGCGGTGGGAGATACATACAGAGCTGTTCTCTCGCGCAAGAGCGCGCAGATAGAGTGCAAAAATTACTATCTCTCGTCGCTTTTGCCGGGCGATATCATTCCCGCAACTGTCACTCATCTTGACACCTTCGGCGCGTTCGCCGACATAGGCTGCGGTATCGTTTCCCTCTTGTCCATTGACTGCATTTCTGTCTCGCGCATATCTCACCCGTCGGACAGACTTGCAAACAGACAAAACCTCTCCGTCGTGGTAAAATCCAATGACGTGCAAACCGGACGCATATACATAACCTTGAAAGAGCTTCTCGGCACGTGGGAAGAAAACGCGCGCGAGTTTTCCGTCGGTCAGACGGTCAACGGAATAGTAAGAAGCGTTGAGAGCTACGGAGTTTTCGTCGAGCTTGCCCCAAATCTTGCGGGGCTTGCGGAGCTCCGCGACGACAATCCTACCTTGCAGAATCTCCGCACCGGCGACACCATTTCCGTATATATCAAAAGCATTCTGCCCGACAGAATGAAAATCAAGCTCGTGCTGATAGACTCAAATCTCTCGCCCGCGCCGATAACGCCGTTAAAATACTATATTAACCCCGAAACGCAAAACAGGATAGAAATCTGGCGCTATTCGCCGAGAGGATGCAAGAAAATAATAGAAAGTGTCTTTTGATTATATTCCATTGACTTTTGCGAAAAATTATTGTATAATCAATAGGAACTAATTTTTCAAGGAAGGTATATGGACTCTAAAGAACTGTTTCTTAAAACCCGACCGCTGAAGCTGTTTTTCATCGCCGCCATTCCGGGCGCGATAAGTATGCTCGCGTCGGCTCTGTACGGACTTTTCGACGGTATTTTCGTCGGGCAGATACTCGGCGATACCGCGTTTGCCGCAATAAATCTTGCGTTTCCTTTCGTAATCATAAATTTCGCTCTCTCGGACCTCGTGGCAGTCGGCTCCGCCGTGCCCATTTCGATAAGCCTCGGTCGCCGTGAGGAAAAGGAAGCAAACAATATTTTCACCTGCGCTCTTCTGATGATAGTGGGCGCGGGCTCGTTTATGGGGCTTCTTCTCTTCTTCGGCTCGCCATATATCATCGGATTTATGGGAGCGAGTGAGGAGGCGTCGCGCCTCGCGGTGCAGTACATTCGCGTCTACGCGGTGTTCTCGCCCGTGATTACTTCGGTTTTCGCTTTTGACAACTACCTGAGAATTTCGGGCAAGGTCAAATTCAGTATGTGGATTAACGTCGTGATGTCGATAGCGACTGCCGTAACGGAATTTATCTTTCTTTTCGCGTTCCGATTTGATATCTGGGGAGCGGCACTTGCAAGCTGTCTGTGCCTTACGGGCGGTGCGCTTACTGCATTCGTTCCGTTTGCCATCGGCAAATTTCAATTAAAGCTCACAAGGCCGCATTTCTCGGCGAAAACGGCGAAACAAATTATAAAATGCGGTATGCCCATATTTCTTAACAATATTTCGGGCAGAGTTACCTCAATCGCTATGAATAAGGCACTCATATCAATGGGAGGGGACCCCGCGGTTGCCATTTACGGCATTTTGATGTACGTCGGAGAGATAATTCAGCCCCTCATCTACGGAATCTGCGACTCGCTCCAGCCCGCGATTGGCTATAACTGGGGTGCTAAACGCTACGACAGAGTCAAATCTCTCTCAAAATGCACCTTCGCTGCCGGCGCCGTCGTGTCCGTCGTGTCCTTTGTGATGATGTGGACTATCCCCGAGCTTCTCGTGTCCCTCTTTACGAAAAGCACCGACACAGCCTTCCTTTCGGAGGCGGTTGAAGCACTCAAAATCTACGCCTTCTCGCGGCTTATATTCTGGTTCTCGTTTGCGACTCAAAGCTATATGACCGCCGTCGAAAAACCGCTTTACGCAACGTTCATATCCGTCGGAAGCGCGTTTGTGTTCCCCATGGCGCTCATCTTCGCGCTCCGCTCACTCGGTCTTTTCGGGCTTTGGCTCAACTCGCCCATCACAATGGTTCTTACAACGCTGCTCTCCGTCGTAATTATGCTCCTTTTCTCAAAGGAGCTGAAGCGCAGAGAGGCAGAAGCAAGTATATAACAAAAAATCGAAGCCTTGGCTTCGATTTTTTATTTTTGTATCTCTTTATAAACAAAATACGTTCCGTCGCGTCCGCTCTCGCTCTTTCCAATGATAAATTTATCGGCGCGCAGAGCTTTGGGCAGGGTAAGATTTGACACGTGCGAGAACGCTTTGTCAATCTTTTCGCCATCGCCGTCCATAAAGAGCGTAGTGTGAAATTTATAATCGAGGTCGTACTCGTGCAGCCCTATGCCGTACCTGTCCTTAAGCATCATATTGAGCTTGTAGGAAAGGCTCTTGAGAGCACGGTTTTCCCTCATTCTTATCCACACGATATTTTCGTATTTTTCGATACCCGAAATTTCAATATCGAAAGGCTCGGTGCGGTTATAAATTTCTTCAATATCCGAAATCACCGAATCAAGAATATCGTTCGGTATCTCAAACGAGATTTTAAGAGAGATATGCAGCGGCAGTTTGCAGTTCGCGTTTGAGATTTCCATGCTCTCAAAGGTCGCGTCCAGCGCCCGCCTTACTTCTATGAGCTCTCTTTCAACGTCAATTCCAACCCAGATATACATACCGAGCTCCTATCTGAATTCCGTCTCTCCGTCTTCAAAAAAGACGCGTCGGCGCATTATGCTGTATTCCTCGCCCGCAACGCCGTCGGGAACGATGGAAAAACGCTCACGAATACTTTTCATCAGAGATTCTGGATTTATATGCGGGTGCGTTTGGTTTATGGATGCGGAAAGAACGGCGTTGATTTTGATTTTTCCGCCGTCAAAGCGCACCTCTGCACGCTTTACGTAGGGCGCAATATCAACGTCCTTGTAACTTATCTTTTTGTCCTTACTCTTGACTTTCTTTGAAATAAGCACCTCGTCGGCGTTCAGATATTCGTCTATTTTCTCCGCCAAATCAGGGCACGCGCTCTTGCTGATTATCTCAAAATCGTACTCCGCAAAATAAATGTCCTCCAAGGGAGCTTCGGGATAGTACGCTTCAAGGAAGCAAAGCTCGTCCGTTACCTCGGCGTTTATATGCGCGAGCATCACCTCGGGCGGTACGTCGCGCTCGACTCTTATATCGAGATACTCGCACTCGCTCTGCGTACCGACGGAGAGCGGAAGCGCAAAAATGAGCTTCGGGTGGGGGTTAAAGCCCTTGCTGTACCAAAGCGGAGCTTTGGCACGGATAAGGACTCTGCCCATCGTCTTTTGCAGGTCAAGATGGGATATGTACTGCAAATCGCCGACCTTTCTGAACTTGAATCTTATGAATTTCGGAGTATCGAGCATCGGATAGTCGTTTTTTGAATAAGGCTTTAATCCTTTTTCGGACACCATGTTCTCTCACCTCCGAGTTTATTTACACCGCAGCCGCTGCACTTTTCACGGCAGGAAGGCGTGGTCTTTTCCATGTAGGCGTTGTGGCGCTCACGCATAAGGAACGACTTTGTAACACCGCAGTCGATAATGTCCCAAGGAAGCACCTCGTCCTCGCCCCATTCTCTGTTTGAATAGAAATTGTAGTCGATACCGCAGTCGTTGAACACCTTTATCCACTCGTCGTATCGGAAAAATTCGTCCCACGCGTCAAAGCAGAATCCGCGCTCGCACGCAAGCGCCATAGCGGGAGCAAGACGGCGGTCGCCGCGCGCAAGTACCGCTTCGATATGCGAAACTCTTGCGTCGTGATGAACGAATCTTATCTTGCGGTCCGTTATCTTACTTTCAAGAAACTTTTGCTTTTCGACGAAGGCTTCCATAGAGTCCTGAGCTTCCCACTGGAAGGGTGTGAAGGGCTTCGGAATAAAGCAGGAAACGCTGACCGTAACGCTCGGTGCCTTGCCCTTCATTCTGTTGGGGTTGGCATAGTAAGCCTCGACAACGTCCTTTGCAAGAGTTGCGATGCCTTCAAGGTCCTCGTAAGTTTCCGTTGGAAGTCCCATCATAAAGTAGAGCTTAACGCTCGTCTTGCCCGCATCAAAGGCAACATTCACCGCGCGCAAAAGGTCCTCACGGCAGACGTTTTTGTTAATAACGTCGCGCAGTCTCTGACTTCCCGCCTCGGGAGCAAACGTAAGAGAGCCCGTTCTGACGGTAACTATCTTGTCCATAAGCTCCTTGGTAAAGCTGTCAACGCGCAAGGACGGAAGCGAAAGGTTAACCATATTGTCGTCCGTCCATTCGAGCAAACTGTCCGTCAGCTCGTCGAGCCTTGAATAGTCGCTTATAGAGAGCGACGAAAGCGAAATCTCGTCGTAGCCCGTCGCTTCAAAGAGGCATTTTGCCTGGTCGTTGAGCACGCCGGGAGTCTTTTCGCGGACGGGGCGATAAACCATTCCCGCCTGACAGAAACGGCAGCCGCGTATACAGCCACGGTAAACCTCAAGCATTATTCTGTCGTGCACCGTTTCAATATAGGGCATTACGACCTTGTCGGGGAAGTACGACTTGTCCATATCGGTCATAATTCTTTTCGTAATCTTCGTGGGAATGTCGTCGAAAATCGGCTTGTATTCTTTGACAGTGCCGTCATCGTTGTAGGAAACGTCGTAGAACGACGGAACGTAAAGACCGCCGACCTCGCGCGCCGCTCTGTGGAGAAATTCGCGCTTTGTATAAGTGCCACTCTCCTTCATTTCAATGTAGAGCTTTGTAAACTCGACGAGCATATCCTCGCCCTCACCTATTGAGAAGCAATCGAAGAAATCCACCACGGGCTCTGCGTTGTACGCGCAAGGTCCGCCGCCTATGACTATGGGGAACTCGTCCCCCCTGTCCTTTGCGTATAGGGGAATACCCGCAAGAGAGAGCATCTGAAGCACCGTCGTATAACACATCTCGTACTGAAGCGTGAAACCGACGATATCAAATTCCGTGAGCTTGTCCCCGCTCTCGTGAGCGGTAAGGGGAATACCGTTTTCTCTCATCTTCTGTTGCATATCGGTCCAGGGCGCGTAAACGCGCTCGCACCAGATATCGTCCTCACGGTTGAGAGCACCGTAAAGTATTCTTACGCCGAGATTTGACATTCCTATCTCATAGGTGTCGGGGAAGCAGAACGCCCATCTCGCCTTAATATCTTTTTTGCCCTTAATTACCTGTCCGTATTCGCCCCCGCAGTATCTGCCGGGCTTTTCTACAGATTTAAGAACGGAACTGTTTTTTGTATTCATTAATTTCACCGTTAACGTTTAATATAGAAATGTGTAAGAAGCATCATCAGCGACGCGCAGAATGCCACCTCAAGCGTCAGGGCAAGCATGCTTACCGTGTTAATGCCCGAAAGGAGAACGAGCGCAAAAGCGAGTATTCCCGTGAGAATCACGAATACCGTGCGCATCTTTGAGATAAGGCTTTCAAATCCGTCAAGACGAATGCACATCATAAGTGCTTCCGTCAGCGCACGGACATTTTTCGTTGATACGACGCCGCCGTCAATGGATTTTTCGCTCGGCTTTATCTCTTTGAGAGTAGGACGAACCATGCTTATATCCATTTTCTTTAAGTTTCCGTATCTCTTTGCCCAGCGGTCGTTGATATTCGGGTCGCAGGAGCGGATTCCTATGCCGACTCCGCGAGCGGTGAGCTTCTTTGCAAGGCGTTCAAATTCGGACGAGAATTGATACGTTACGTAGAGCTTGGCGCAGAGAGAGCCCGCAAGAGCGATGAACATAATGCTCTCCTCTCCGCTCTCCTCCGCCTTGACATCGGCGGGGGTGTAGCTCGGGTGAATGCCGTGGCTCTTCATATAGGCACCCGTACCGATAAGCACGGACGTTCTTCCGTCAACGACGGCACCTATTCCCTCTTTGCTGATTTCTTTAATCTCGACGTCCTTTGAATGTTTCATTTCAGTCGTCGCAAATTCAAATACGCCTTTAAGCGGTCCGCCGACCTTGGAGAATACTGCCTGCGTGTGATAAAGCACGCGGTAAATCTCGTTGTTGTCATAGAGTTTAAGACCTTTTGTCCTTACACTCTTTTTATTAAATACGTTGAAATCGTCGAAATAAACGATATTGCACTTGCTGTACTCGGACACACTCGCCTTGCCGACGATACCCGTCTTGTACTTTTTAAGCGATTTGTGTACGACAAAGAATGCAAATTCCGTCTCAAATACGGCACAGCACACGAGGGTAAACGACAGTGTGATAACGAAGCTCAATACTATCGTCGCAAGAGTTTCTCCCATAAGCAAAAGCATGAGCATAACGCAAATGGAAACGGATAGCGAAAGTATTAGCGAAATAAGCCTTGCCGAATTTGCGGGCGAGGTCTTGGATATTCTCGCAAAGAATTTGTTCAGCGACGGTACGCGCGAGATGCAGTAGCTGTCCTTGTCGATTATTTCTCCGCCTGCGCTTTCCTCGCTGACACGGAGCTTTCCGTAAGGCTCGAGAACGAGCTTTTTTTCGCCCGTCGAGATAATATTGAACACGCCCTCCTGCTCCGAAATTTCAAACAAATCGTAAATCAGAGCAATAAGCATAAGGAATGCGGAGAGAGAATGGAACGTAATCCCCGGGTCCGCATAGCCAATGGCGAGAATAAGCACGTCGTGCGGTATGTTGACGAGCAAAATAATCATCGCGCCTATAAACGCCGTCGATGAAAAATCAAACGGATTTCTGAACAGCTTTATAAATTTGTTGTAGGACACCGCTCCGCAGATAAAGAGGAGCTGAAGTGCCGCGAGCACGTATATTTCGGGGTTTGCGTCGGAATTGAAAATACCGTCAAGACGGAGTCCAATCCAACCCGTAACCTCGTACAAGATGAGAACGAGCGTCAAAATGGCCGTAAGAGATGTCTGTATAATGAGCCTCGTTCTGTCTTTCTTGTATTTTTGCCTGATTTTGCCGTTCTGGGATACAGACGTGTATTCATCTCCCGAACAGCCGTATATTTCCTTGCCTTTAAGGGCTTTTTCTTCTTTTTCGTCTGCGTCGTGCACCGCTTGGCGTATTTTTTCAAATCCGACGGTCTGGTTTAGCTCGTCCTCACCGCCGAGTGCTACCATGAGCGCTATGTCAACGGCGTCAAGCTCTGCCGTGCCTACCGTGTTAAAGTAGTCGGTATTGCCGCTTGCCTTTCTTATCTCCGCACTGCGTGCAAGCTCTTCCTTGGTGGGCGGGATTATGCCGTCCTCGGCGGTGGCGTAATCCTTGTCCTTCATGAGCTGTTCCCAGTCCTCAAAAATGGTGTATTGCTTGTCGGGAGCGTGGCTCTCGGTTATTTCAGCTTCAAAAACGACGTCGTCAAGATCGCCCGTAAAGTCCTCAACGAAATTGTTAAAGACCGTGCCCTGCTGACCTTCAAGCACCTCGTCGTAGTTTATGGACTCCTCGGAAATGGGGTCCTCATCGGAAACCTCGGGCGCTACGGATGCTTCGGGCATATCTTTTACGGACTCGGCGCCGTCCTCTTTCTGCGAATAGAAATATGTAGGTGCACCCGTGCCGTATTCTTCTTTCTCGGGCTCGGATAGCGATTTTGCGTCAATTACCCTCGTCGGCTCATAAGGCTCCTGTTCGGGCTCGTAATCGAGCGCCCCCATAACCCTCGTCAGCTCATACTCGGTCTGCTCGCCCGCGTTTTCTTCCGCCTTTTCTTCGGATATTTCTTCAAAAACGGGCTCCTCGTCGGCGTCTGCAACCTCGACGGGCTGCTCGGCGATTTCCTCTGCAAAATCCGGTTCTTCGGCGGTTTCCTCTTCCGTTTCCTCTGAAAAAACGGGTTCTTCGGGCTCTTCCCGCTCGGGGTCGAACCGCTCTTCGCGCTCGGAAATTATCTGCTGTGCAATTTCGTCAAGCTCCTCTTCGTTTTCAAGCACCGCCTGCGCGACGATGGGCTCAATAGAGTCATTTCCCTCGGACTCGCTGACAAAATTTTCATCAGGGTAAATGCCTGCCGAAATCTGCTCAACAAACTCTTCCTCAAATTCTTCCCCGGCGGGATTTTCCGCGTCGGGACTGACGTCCGAAGCTTCCTCTTCGGCGGGCTCTTCCGTATTTTCTTCTGTAATATTTTCGATTATTTCTTCGGCAAATTCTTCGCCGGTTTCTTCGGCAATTTCCTCGGGCACTTGCTTTTCGGTATCCTCGGGCTCTGTACCCTCGACGGGCAGCTCACCCGTGATTATCTCGTCGTCAACCGTACCGAAATCGACGGTATCAAAGGAATAGTCCTCGCTCATTTCAAAAGCGCTGTTCTGCCTGCCCGCGGAAAAATGCTTTTTCAGCATACTCTTTATATCTTCGTCGGAAGAAACAGAACTTTCGGTAGTTTGAGTTTTTCCGTATTCTTCGGGTACGCTCTTCTTCGCCTGCTCTTTTAAGCCTTCAAGTATGCTCTGCGCTTCGTCATTTTTGTAATCCTGCACTCAAATTACCTCCTTTTCTGAAAATTCTCCCCAAAAATTATTTTTTCTGTCTGTGCTGTCTTGACGCTTCCGCCAGAATAACCGATGCGGCGGTGGAGACGTTAAAGGAATTAACGTGTCCGTACATGGGAATTGAAACGATGAAATCGCTTCTCTCCTTAACGAGCTTTGAGATACCATCGCCCTCACTTCCGAAAACGATGGCACAGCCGCCTGAAAAATCGGTGTCGTAGTAAGCGACGCCGCCCGCCTCTGCGGAATATACCCAGATGTTATGCTCTTTTAGTTGCTCAATGGTCTGTGCAATATTTGACACCTTCGCTACCGCAAGGTGCTCAATAGCCCCCGCGCTTGCCTTGCTGACAAGGGGAGTAAGTCCCGATGCGCGGCGTTTGGGAATGATAAGTCCGTGCGCGCCCACGCCCTCGGCGCAACGGATGAGCGAACCGAGATTATAAGGGTCCGTAATACCGTCGGAAATGACTATAAGCGGTGCTTCGCCCCTCTCTCGCGCGATGGCTATAATATCCTCGACGGAGCAGTATTCCTTCTCCGCCGCCATAGCTATAACGCCCTGATGCTGGGAGATACCGCTCATACCGTCAAGTTTTGCGCGGTCAACCTCAACTACGGGTATTCCGCGCTCGATAGCCTCTGCGACGAGCACGACTATTGAGCCCTCGCGATCGCCCTTGCTGACAAGGAGCTTGTCCACCGCACGTCCGCTTTTGAGCAATTCGCGGACGGCGTTTCTTCCTATAACAAGACCGCCGAGTTCGTCCTCGTCGGTTTCGACGGGCTCTTTATAATACTGCTTCTTTGCGGGCGTTCTGTCCTTGTAGGAGCCCTCTTCCCTGCGTTCGCCCTTAAAGCCTTTATTTTTATTGCTGTTTCTGAAATTATTATCTTTCATAAAGTCCTCGAAAAAGCTTAAACTTATAATTATATTATATTATAGCATATATTATCCCTTTTGTGTAGCCCTTTTTTTATCTTTACAGCAATTTTTTGTTGACTTTTTTCGCCAAAATTTCCAAAGGTGCAAGGATATTTGCCAAAATGCTTTGGAGCAGGTTGCAAAAGCAATCTGCTCCAAAGATAAATTTATGAAAATCGGGCGTCAGTCTACTATTACCGCGCACAGCACCTTAAAAAGTCTTTCGCACGAAGCAATCTCAAGCGCTTCGTCGGGCGTGTGGATATTTCTCATATTCGGACCTATCGAGATAATATCCATATCGGGAATATTTGATTTGATAATACCGCATTCAAGTCCTGCGTGAATGACGACGGTGTTGACAGGTGAGCCCATGAGACTCTCGTATTTTTCGCAGTATTTATCGCGCAATGCACTGTCGGGAAGAAAATCCCAACCGGGATATCTGCCCGTATGCTGTACCGTCGCGCCGAGCTTTTGCACCTCTGCATCAACTTCCGTAATGGAAAGCTCTATTTGCTCCTCTTTCGAAGAACGCGAGGAATAGGTAATATAGCCTTTGTCCTCATCAATTTCAATAACTCCGAGGTTGCGCGAAAACTCAACGAGTCCCTCAAGATGCGCGCTCATGGATAGAACGCCGACCTTGATATTTCCAAGGAAATCGAGTATTTTTTCGCTGTTGCAAAGAGTCTTTATACTCTGAACGTCGCGCTTAACAGACAGCGAAATCGTGAGGTTTCTGTCCGCCTCGCAAAGTCTTTCGCGGATACCTGCGTCAAGCTCCTCGACAACCTTTATGGCAGAATCTGCGTCCTCAACCGCAAAGCAAGCCTTGCACATTCTCGGTATGGCGTTGTCCTTCTCGCCACCGACAAGGGAGACGAGCGCCACGCTCTGTTTCTTTGCAATCTCACGCAAAACCTCGCTTGTAAGAACTATTGCATTGGTTCTTCCGCAGTTTATCTCAACACCCGAATGACCGCCGAAAAGTCCGTCAACGGAAAGCGTTATCACGTCCCCGCTTGAAAGCTCCGTCGCGGGAGTGAAGCTAATCTTGCTTCTGACACCGCCCGCACAGCCCGCGCATACCTCTGCCTCGCTCTCTGAGTCGAGATTTATCATTCTTTTTGCCGTTACGAGCGAGTAGTCAAACGACTTCGCTCCGCCGAGCCCCGTTTCTTCCTCAACCGTGAAAAGACATTCGAGCGTCGGGTGCTCTTGGGGCTCGCCGTCAAGCAGAGCGAGCATCATCGCAACCGCAATTCCGTCGTCGCCGCCCAGCGTAGTTCCGCGCGCGCGCAAAAAACCGTCCTCAATATAGAGGTCGAGCCCGTCGCGCTCAAAATCGTGCTGTGATGAGCTTATTTTTGCACAGACCATATCCGTATGTCCTTGGAGAAGATACGCGCCCCCGTCTTTGTATTTTTCCGTGGCTTCCTTTCTTATGAAAACGTTGTTGCTCTCATCTCTTACGCAGAAAAGTCCCCTTTCCTTGGCAAAATTCTCAATGTATTTTGCAATTTGCTCCTCATTTCCCGAGCCGTGGGGGATTTTGCAAATTTCTTCAAAATATCCGAGCACGCGGGAAGGCTCAAAGCCCTTAGTTATATTTTGCATACCGTTATACCTCAAATCTATATAGTTATGAGGCGAGCCTTTATAAGTCAAGCAGCCCGCCTCTTAATTTCCGAAGCTTCCGAGAAATCCGAGAGCACCGCTCTCAAGCTCCTCAAGTGCTTTTCCCGTGCCATTTACCACGCAGGCAACGGGGTCCTTCGCAAGATAGGTGCGAATGCCGATAGTATCCTCGATAAGCCTATCAAGTCCCGTCAGCTTTGAGCCGCCGCCCGTGAGCACGATGCCGTTTTTGTAAATGTCGCCGAGAAGCTCCACGGGAGTTTTCTGAATGACGAGCGAAATGGCGTCGATTATCATATCGAGCTGAACGGAGAGTGCACCGAGGGTTTCGTTTGCGTTGAAGGTAACTACCTTCGGCAATCCCTTGACAAGGCACCTGCCCTTGACGCTCATTTGAGTCGGCTTGTCGGAATTGTTGCCGTGTACCGCGCCGACCTTTATTTTTATCATCTCGGCGGTTCTCTCGCCGATGAGCACCTTGTAGCGGTCCTTCATATAAGCTCTTAACGCTTCGTCAAAATCGTTTCCCGCAATCTTTATCGACTGCGAAACGACTGCTCCCCCGTATGATATCACCGCAATATCGGTAGTTCCGCCGCCGATATCGACGACGAGATATCCCTTTGGTGCATTTATATCAATGCCCGCACCGAGCGCCGCCGCAATGGGCTCGTCAATGAGAAGAGTCTGACGCGCACCCGCTTGGTTTGTGGCGTTGATAACGGTCATCTCCTCTGCTTCGTTTATGCCCGAGGGCACGCAAATCATAACACGCGGACGGACGAGCGTCGTACCGCAGGCGCGGTGAATGAAGTACTGAAGCATTTTAAGAGTTACGTTGTACTGGCTGATAACTCCGTCTTTAAGAGGTCTTACTATCGAAATATTCTCGGGAGCTCTGCCGAGCATCTGCTCCGCTTCCCTGCCTATGCGAACTATTTTGTCCGTTGTCTTGTCAATGGCAACGACGCTCGGCTCGCAAAGCACGACTCCCTTTTCTTTAACGTAGACGAGAACGGTTGACGTTCCGAGGTCAATGCCTATATCGGTTGTAAAAAAGTTGTTTTTTGCCATTCCGTTCCCCCCTTTGTAAGTATATAGTCATTGTATCACAACTGCGATAAATAATCAATTACTTTATTGATTTATTTTTATTTTTTCTTTTAGTATTTACCGTTCTTCCAATGCACACGCCGAGCACGGCGTAAGCTCCCATGGCGTACGCAAGGCGAGCGCACGACGCCATTCCCGTGCCCGTCGTTACGATGTCGTCAACGAGAATAACCGTCTTGTCCGCAATAAGCTCCGAAACGTCAAGAGGAGCATAGGCGGAGTTCATATTGAGCCTTCTTTCAACTCTGTTGAGCTTCTTTTGCTCGGGGCTCGCAATTCTTCTCTTAAAACAGGGCACAAACGCTATTCCCATATTCTCGGCAAGCGCGCGGGCAAGCATAAAGCTCTGGTCAAAGCCCGCCTCCGCCTTGTTTTTGCGCGAGCGGGGCAAATACGTGATAACGCAATCCGAAACCGAAAGACCGCTCGCACGCATTTCCGTTATGATAAGAGGTCGCATCTGCTCCGCAAAGAATTCAAAGCTCACGCTCTCGTTAGAGTGCTTGACGGAATAGAGAAAATTCCGAACCTGCATCGTACTGTCCTTCGGTCTGTACGCCGTCAGTTTAAGAAGCGCCGTGCACTGCGCCCTCTCCATATTTTTCGGCATACAGCGGCAAAACGGCATTGCAAGACCGCACCTATCGCACTCAAAAGCCTTTTCACTCTCAAAATGCGCTCGGCAATCGGGGCAAAGCGGAGAAATTTGTTTCTCGGTAAGCTCTATGTCAAGAAGCCTTCCGCAGTTGGCGCATTTCGGCGGAAAAAGCAGATTTGAAAGCAAATTTTTGCCCTTTTTTACTACATTTCTTATTTCCATAACGCTTTATTTCTCAAATAGCTTTGAAAGCCCCGTGTAGCGCAGGGATTGACGGTTGTTCTGCACCATCGTGGATATTATTTCCCTCTCTCCGA
Source organism: Eubacteriales bacterium (assembly GCA_051867875.1). Taxonomy (GTDB): domain Bacteria; phylum Bacillota; class Clostridia; order Oscillospirales; family CAG-272; genus RGIG4608. The sequence continues at coordinate 13,522 of JBJDZG010000012.1, read as the reverse complement.
CGATTATAACTATGCTCTGCGCCCTCGTAACCGCGGTGTAGAGCATATTTCGCGTCAAAAGCATCTCGGGCGCACGGTATGCGGGAATGATTACTATCGGATATTCACTGCCCTGACTTTTGTGAACGGTTATCGCATACGCCAAATCGAGTTCTTCAAGGTAGGTGAAATCGTATCTGACGCTCTTGTCGTCGAAGATTATCTCCATCGACTGCTCCGTAAAATCAATATCGTAAATAAAGCCGATATCGCCGTTGAAAACGCCGTTCCCCGTCTTGCCGTCGTCGCGCGTCCATTCAAGGTCGTAATTGTTCTTCGTCTGCATTACTCTGTCGCCCTGACGGAAGATGAGCTGACGGTATTTGTATTCTTTTTTGCCGAACTGTTTAGGGTTCAAGGTCGCTTGAAGCAAAACGTTGAGGTTTTCCGTGCCCGCCTCGCCCTTCCGCGAGGGGGAGATGACCTGAATATTGCCCGTCGCCTTGACGCCGTAAGCCTTCGGAAGCCTGTTTTTGCACAGGTCAGCTACGGTTTTTGCAATTTCGGCGTTGCTCTTTCTCTCAAGGAAGAAGAAATCCTTGTCCTTGACCGATAAATCCGGCATCAGCCCGTTGTTTATCGCGTGAGCATTGGTAACGATAAGACTCTCGCTCGCCTGACGGAATATCTCGTTTAAGCGAATAGTCGCAAAGCGGCCGCCGTCGATAATATCGCGGAGCACATTTCCCGCGCCCACAGAGGGCAACTGGTCGGAGTCGCCGATAATAATAAGCCTTGCGCCCGGCTTTATCGCCTTGAGAAGCGCGCACATAAGATTCTGGTCTATCATCGACGCCTCGTCAACAATAATGACCTCTTCTTCAAGAAGGTTGTTTTCATCGCGGTTGAATTTTCCGTAAATGCTGTCGGAAAAATCCATTTCAAGCAGACGGTGAACGGTCTTTGCCTCGCGCGAGGTCGCCTCGCTCATTCGGTTCGAGGCTCTGCCCGTGGGCGCGCAGAGCGCGACGTCAAAGCCCATGCTGTCAAAAATCTCAATAAGCGCACGCACAACGGTGGTTTTTCCCGTTCCGGGACCGCCCGTGAGCACCATAACACCGTTTTCAAGCGCAGATTTTATCGCACGCTTCTGCAAGGGAGCATACGAAATTCCGCTTCTTCTCTCCTCTTTCTTTATAAACGCTTCCATGTCCGACGCATCTACCGACGCGCAGACCCTGTCAAGCATATCGAGCTTGCGCGCGATGTATTTTTCCGCGTCGTAGCTCTCTTTTTCATAAACGAATTTAATGCCGTCATAGATAACGGCGCGGAGCTTTTCCTGCTTGTAAAGCTCCGAAAGCGCCTTTTCCACTGTCGACGTGTCAACATCAAGAAGTTTCGACGCAGCACCGATGAGCTTGTCCTCGGTAAGACAAACGTGGCCGTTTTGGGTAATTCGGTACTTCATCATATAGATGATACCACTTGATACTCTCTCTATTCCGTCGGCGGAAAATCCAAGCTTCTTAGCCATATTGTCAGCCCTCTCAAAGCCTATTCCGTCTATCTCCTCGCAGAGAATATAGGGATTTTCCTTTGCCCTCTCAACCGAGCCCGAGCCCCATTTCTTAAATATTTTCATGGTCAGAGCCGCACCGAAATGCTCGCGGAAGAACATCATCGTGCTCCTCATTCCTGCGCTTTTCTGAAAATTTTCGCCTATTTCAACTGCTTTTTTGAGTGTTATACCCGAAATCTCGGCAAGCCACTCGCAGTGATTTTCCATAACGTCAAATGTGTCCTTGCCGTAGACCTCAACAATCTTGTGCGCAGTTTTGGGACCTATTCCCTTTATCGCACCCGACGCGAGATATCTCTCAATCGACACGACGTCCGCAGGCATAACCTTTTCGTAGGTTGAAACGGAAAACTGCCTGCCGTACTTGGGGTTGTGCACCCATTTTCCGTAGACTTTGAGGGTTTCGCCCTCACCGATATAGGGCATTATGCCGAGAGCCGTTACGAGCTCGTCGTCTTCAAGTGCCATTTCGATAATGCTGTATCCGTTTTCTTCATTCGCGTAAATAACACGCTCAACCGAGCCTTCAAGCATTGATACACCCTGTTCATCCATATTCTCGTAAGTCTTCACGGCGCCGCCCCCTTTCGTTCTTTACAGAATGACCTCAAATAAAAATTTGAGGTCATTCCTATACTTATATATTTATTATCTTATTTCAAAAGCTCTGCTTTAAGTACCGGTGCGAGGTCGGTTGCTTCCCAGGAAACACCGAGGTCCTCACGGCCCATGTGTCCGTAAGCCGCAAGCGCGGAGTAAATGGGACGGCGGAGTCCGAAACGGTCGATTATCGCCGCAGGACGAAGGTCAACGTGCTTCTGCACCGCCTCTGCAATAGCTTTTTCGTCAACTGTTGACGTGCCAAACGTGTCAATCATAACGGAAACGGGCTTCGCAACGCCGATAGCATAAGCGAGCTGAACCTCGCACTTCTTGGCAAGACCTGCCGCTACAATATTTTTAGCGATATATCTCGTCGCATAGCAAGCGGAACGGTCTACCTTCGTCGGGTCCTTACCAGAGAAAGCGCCGCCGCCGTGACGGGAATATCCGCCGTAAGTATCAACGATTATCTTTCTTCCCGTAAGTCCGCTGTCGCCCGCAGGTCCGCCCACAACGAAACGTCCCGTGGGATTGACGTAAATCTTGGTATCACCGTCGATGAGGTTTGCGGGAATGATGGGCTCTATAACGTTCTTTATAAGGTCCTCCCGTATCGTTTCAAGCGAAACGGTGTCAGAGTGCTGTGTGGAGATAACGACGGTATCAACGCGAACGGGCACGTCGTCGTGATATTCAACCGTTACCTGAGTTTTTCCGTCGGGACGGAGATATTCAAGAGTGTGATTCTTTCTCACGTCGGTGAGCTGTCTTGCGAGCTTGTGAGCAAGAGAGATGGGGAGAGGCATAAGCTCGGGGGTTTCGTCGCAGGCAAAGCCGAACATAAGTCCCTGGTCGCCCGCGCCCGTGTCGTATTTGTCAACTATCTCGCCGTTCTTGGCTTCAAGCGAGCGGTCAACGCCGAGAGCTATGTCGGGGGACTGCTCGTGAACGGAGCTGAGCACCGCACAGCTGTCGCAGTCAAAGCCGTATTTCGCACGGTCGTAGCCGATTTCTCTTACTGTTTCGCGGACTATCTTCTGATAGTCAACAGTCGCCTTCGTGGTAATCTCGCCCATAATCATTACAAGTCCCGTGGTACAGCAGGTTTCGCAAGCAACGCGGCTTTCGGGGTCCTGCGCAAGAAGCGCGTCAAGCACCGCGTCCGAAATTTTGTCGCATATTTTGTCGGGATGTCCTTCGGTTACGGATTCGGAAGTAAAAAGTACCTTCTTCATTTTTCAAATTCCTTTCAAATTCAAATTAAATCTCTGTTGACGAATATCATCACAACTAAAAAAGCCCTCGGCATACCGAGGGAGCAAAAAGAAAATTCCATCTCATCTCTCGGGAATTAGCACCTTGCAAAAAGTAGGTTGCTGTGGTTTCTCAGGGCACGTCCCTCCGCCACTCTGGATAAGTTATATATGATTTTTCGACAACACATATTATTTTAACCGTCTTATTATATCACACTATATTACATTTTGCAATAGGTTTTTATAAAAAAATACACATTTCGCATAATATTCGAAATGTGTATTTTTATTCATTTTTATGTATATTATCCAATCTTTCCGCCGAGTACTACGAAGAGAATGATGAGAGCAACCGTTATTACGGCAACGCTGATAATAGTTACGAGAAGGCTTCTGTTTTTGCTGTTTGCAACCGCTTCGGTTGCCTGTTTTTCGCCGTCCTCCGCCGCTTTTCCGCCAAAACTCTTTGAAACGCCCATTCTTTTGAGCACCTTTGAAACGGGCTTGTAAATGAGCATCGCAACACTTGCGTTGAGCACGGTTTTAACGAGGTTAAAGGGTAAAATCAGCTTTGGAATAAGCTCTATTACGGCATCGGTGGTCGCATTCATAAAATGAGGGGTGATAAACAGATTTGCCACGAGCATAACCGCAACCATAGCAAACGATCCGCTGACAAGTCCTATCACAGCGCCAGAAATTGTCTTTTTGTATTTGTAAATGAGCGTCGAGATACCGACAAAGGTAACAGAGCTCAAAAAATTCATAATAAGTCCGTAAACGCCCGTATCTGAAACGGTAAATTCAATAAACGGAACGACCGCCGCGCAGAAAAGTCCCGCGGAAGGGCCGAAAAACAGTCCGCAAATAGTGGAAATGCTGTCCTTAAAATCGAGAGTTAAAAACATCACTTTTATCGGTAAAATGACGGAAACGACGAACGCCATAGCGCAAAATATCGCTATGATAGTAAGTTTTTTAGTGCTTTGTGCATAATTTTTTGCTGATTTCATTTTCTTCCTCCAAAATTGTGAGGTAAGATAAAAAAATCCGACCGTAAAAACAGGTCGGGTAAGATATAATTATCCTATAATTTTATCTTTTCTCATCCGGACTTTACCGTCGGTGCGGGAATTTCACCCGCTCGGCGCCCGCAGGCGTTCACAGACTATACTGTCGGTATGGAATTTCACCAAACCCCAAAGATATATTATTAAAATAATGAAAAAATATTCATTTTTTAAGGGGCTGCTGCATTCACAGCAGCCCCTTTTTCGTTTATTTAGAATTAATAAGTCCTAAATTATTCGATGATTTCGGAAACGACGCCGGAACCAACTGTTCTACCACCCTCACGGATAGCAAAACGAAGACCGTTCTCACAAGCGATAGGTGTGATAAGCTCAACTGTCATATCAACGTTATCGCCGGGGCGGCACATCTCAACGCCTGCGGGGAGCTGGATTGTACCTGTAACGTCTGTTGTTCTGAAATAGAACTGAGGTCTGTAACCTGCGAAGAAGGGCTTGGAACGGCCACCCTCTTTTTCAGTAAGTACGTAAACGTGACCTACGAACTTTGTGTGGGGGTGAACGGAGCCGGGCTTAGCAAGAACCTGTCCTCTTTCGATTTCGTCCTTAGCAACACCACGAAGAAGTGCACCGATGTTGTCGCCTGCCTCAGCCTGAGGAAGGAGCTTGTGGAACATCTCAACACCTGTTACTGTTGTGTTTCTCTTCTCTTCTGTAAGACCAACGATCTCAACAACGTCGCCAACCTTAACTGTACCACGCTCAACTCTACCTGTAGCAACTGTACCACGGCCGGAGATGGAGAATACGTCCTCAACGGGCATAAGGAAAGGAAGGTCAGCCTGACGCTCGGGAGTGGGAATGTAGTTATCAACTGCATCCATGAGTTCAAGAATGCAAGCGAACTCGGGAGAAGAAAGGTCTGTGCTTGATGTTTCAAGAGCGTTACGAGCAGAACCGCGGATTACGGGGATATCGTCGCCGGGGAAGTCGTAGGAAGAAAGAAGATCACGGATCTCCATCTCTACGAGGTCGAGAAGCTCATCATCATCAACGAGGTCTGTCTTGTTCATGAATACTACAAGTGCGGGAACGCCTACCTGACGAGCAAGAAGAACGTGCTCTCTTGTCTGTGCAAGAGGTCCGTCTGTACCTGCAACAACGAGGATAGCGCCGTCCATCTGAGCAGCACCTGTAATCATGTTCTTAACGTAGTCTGCGTGTCCGGGGCAGTCAACGTGTGCATAGTGTCTGTTGTTTGTCTCGTACTCAACGTGACGAGAGTTGATTGTGATACCACGAGCTCTTTCCTCGGGGCAGTTGTCGATCTGGCTGTAATCAAGGAACTCGGATCCGTTAAGGAGGGAGAGTGTCTTTGTGATAGCAGCAGTAAGAGTTGTTTTACCGTGGTCAACGTGACCGATGGTACCAATGTTTACGTGGGGCTTTGTGCGTTCAAATGTAGCTTTTGCCATTGTAAAAATCCTCCATTATAATGAAATAATTTTTTTGTTTTTTTATTTTTATATTTTACTTCTTAGCACGAGAAGTAATAATACCTTCCTGAATGGACTTAGGCACTTCTGCGAAGTGGCTGGGCTCCATAGAGTACTGAGCACGACCTTGGCTCTTGGAACGAAGGTCTGTTGCGTATCCGAACATTTCGGAAAGGGGAACGAAAGACGTTATCTCCGTAGCACCGTTTCCGGGCTCCATGGACTGAATCTGTCCGCGGCGGGAGTTGATGTCACCGATTACGTCGCCAAGGTAATCCTCGGGGGTAATAGTAACAACCTTAACGATGGGCTCTGTAAGAACGGGGTCTGCCTTACGCATTGCTTCCTTGAATGCCATAGAACCTGTAATCTTGAATGCCATTTCAGAGGAGTCAACCTCGTGGTAAGAACCGTCGTAAAGAGTAACCTTAACGTCAACAACGTTGTAGCCCGCAAGAACACCGTTCTGCATAGCACCCTGAATACCCTGGTTAACGGGCTCGATGTATTCCTTCGGAATAGCACCGCCTGTAACTGCGTTAACAAATTCGTAACCCTTGCCGGGTTCGTTGGGTTCAAGAGTAATCTTAACGTGTCCGTACTGACCGGAACCACCGGACTGCTTCTTGTACTTGCATTCGTGGTCAACCTTCTTGCGAACGGTCTCCTTGTATGCAACCTGAGGCTTACCGATGTTGGCTTCTACCTTAAACTCACGAAGCAAACGGTCAACGATGATTTCAAGGTGAAGCTCACCCATACCGGCAATAATTGTCTGACCGGTCTCCTCGTCCGTGTAGGTACGGAATGTGGGGTCCTCTTCAGCAAGCTTTGCAAGAGCGATGCCCATCTTTTCCTGACCTGCGCGAGTCTTGGGTTCAATAGCAACACTGATAACGGGCTCGGGGAATTCCATGGACTCAAGAATTACGGGATTCTTGGGGTCGCAGAACGTATCACCCGTTGTTGTATACTTTGTAGATACGACAGCCGCAATGTCACCGGAGTAGCAAACGTCAATATCCTTACGGTCATTGGCGTGCATCTGAAGAATACGTCCGAATCTCTCGTACTTATTCTTTGAGGAGTTGTATACGTTAGTACCTGCATTTACGCTACCGGAGTAAACGCGGAAGAAGCAGAGCTTACCAACGTAGGGGTCTGTCATAATCTTGAATGCGAGAGCTGAGAAAGGAGCTTCATCGCTTGCGGGTCTGTCCGTTTCCTCTTCCGTATCGGGGTTTACACCCTTGATAGCGGGAATGTCAAGAGGAGAAGGCATGTACTCAACGATAGCGTCAAGGAGCTTCTGAACACCCTTGTTTCTGTAAGACGTTCCGCAGATAACGGGAACAATCTTATTTTCGATTGTAGCTTTTCTGAGCGCTGCTTTAAGCTCTGCGACGGTAACCTCCTCACCCTCGCAGTACTTCATGAAGAGGTCCTCGTCTGTTTCGCAAATGGACTCAACCATTGCTTCGTGATACTTTTCGGCTTGTTCAAGCATATCAGCGGGGATTTCTTCAATTCTCATATCCTTACCGAGTTCGTCGTAGTAAACGTCAGCCTTCATGTCCATAAGGTCGATAATGCCTCTGAATTCCATCTCAGCACCGATGGGGAGCTGAATCGGAACCGCATTGGCATGAAGCCTGTCCTTAAGCATCTGAACGACGCGGTAGAAGTTCGCACCGTTAATGTCCATCTTGTTTACGTAGCACATACGGGGAACATGGTATTTGTCAGCCTGACGCCAAACGGTTTCAGACTGGGGTTCAACACCGCCCTTTGCACAGAGAACGGTTACTGCACCGTCAAGTACACGGAGTGAACGCTCAACTTCAACTGTGAAGTCAACGTGTCCGGGAGTGTCGATAATGTTTATACGATGCGTATTAGCCTTCGTTGCGGCTGCATCGTTATGAAATTCGGATTTTGCCCAATAGCAGGTAGTAGCAGCGGAGGTGATTGTGATACCGCGCTCCTGCTCCTGTACCATCCAGTCCATTGTAGCAGAACCTTCGTGTGTCTCACCGATTTTATGAGTCTTACCTGTGTAGAACAAGATACGCTCAGTGGTTGTGGTCTTACCTGCGTCGATATGGGCCATAATACCGATATTTCTTGTCTTTTCAAGCGAGTATTCTCTTGGCATTGTAAGTCTCCTTCAAAATCAATATCTGTAATGTGCAAAAGCCTTGTTTGCTTCTGCCATTCTGTGTGTTTCTTCCTTCTTCTTGAATGCGGCACCGGCATTGTTCTTAGCATCCATAATCTCAGCTGCCAATTTCTCAGCCATTGTGCGCTCACCGCGTTTTCTGGAATAACCAACGAGCCAACGGAGACCAAGAGTCTGACGTCTTTCAGCTCTTACCTCCATGGGCACCTGATAGGTAGAGCCGCCTACACGGCGAGCCTTAACCTCAAGTACAGGCATAATGTTTTCAAGAGCAGCCTGGAATACTTCAAGGGGATTTTCTCCCGTCTTTGCTTCGATGATGTCGAATGCATCATATACAATCTTCTGTGCTACTCCTTTTTTACCGTCAAGCATAACGTTGTTGACAAGCTTTGTTACAAGCTTGGATCCGTAAAGGGGATCCGGCAATACGTCTCTTTTGGAAATTTTACCTCTTCTCGGCACTTTACTTCCCTCCTTCATTAATAGTTATGAAATCATTGGTACTCAAAAGCATTTCTTCTGTCAATGCGCGTCGGCGTGGTCTGCCTTAAACATTAAATTTATGCAGCTCTTCGGACGAGCGAATATTTTGCTTTATACCTTGTTGTCTGACCGATTATTTCTTCTTCGGTCTCTTTGCACCGTATTTGGAACGGCTCTGGTTACGGTTCGCAACGCCCTGTGCGTCGAGTGTACCGCGGATAATGTGATAACGTACACCGGGCAGGTCTCTTACTCTTCCGCCTCTGATGAGGACAACGGAGTGTTCCTGCAAGTTGTGTCCGATACCGGGAATGTAGGTAGTAACTTCAAGACCGTTTGTAAGTCTTACTCTCGCTATCTTACGAAGAGCAGAGTTAGGCTTCTTGGGTGTTGTCGTAGATACCTTCGTGCAAACTCCTCTTTTCTGAGGTGCGTGCTGGTCGGTAGGCTCGTTGTGAAGTGTGTTAAAGCCCTTCTGAAGCACGGGTGCTTTGGACTTGTAAACCTTCTCACTGCGTCCCTGTCTTACAAGCTGGTTAAAGGTTGGCATTTTCTTCCTCCTTCTTCAAAAATTTAATGTTTATACAGACACACCGTAAGGCGTGATACTGTCATAATAAAACCGTCTGCAAAAGCTTATAAATTCGCAAACAATTACAGTTTATTATAGCATTTTTCAATCGCTTTGTCAAGAAAAATTATTTTTTTCGCATTTTTTAGCACTTTGCATAATATATACAAAAATTATTCTCATTTTTTGTAGTGTTTAGACAAAGTTTTATAACTTTTCACCTAAAAATAGCCCAACACTCCGCTTTTTCGGAGTGTTGGGGATTTTTTGATTGATTAATCGGCAGTTTCAACCGCTTCAAATTCTTCCGCTGCTTTGGGAGTGGGAGCTTCAACCGCTCTTACGTTAATGTTGTGGTAGCACTTCATGCCCGTACCTGCGGGAATGAGCTTACCGATAATAACGTTCTCCTTAAGGCCGCGAAGGTGGTCAATCTTGCCGTTTGTAGCAGCATCCGTAAGAACTCTCGTCGTTTCCTGGAAGGAAGCGGCAGAGAGGAAGGACTCTGTTGCAAGAGCCGCCTTCGTGATACCGAGAAGCACGGGGCTTGAAGTTGCAAGAACGAGGTCGATTTCGCCCGCGTCAATGCGAGCCTGAACCTTGTTGTTTTCGGCTTCAAACTCGGAGATATCAACGACCGAGCCGGAGAGAAGCTCCGTGTTGCCTGCGTCTTCAACTCTTACCTTTCTCGTCATCTGACGGGCGATTATCTCAATGTGCTTGTCGTTAACGGAAACGGACTGACCTCTGTAAACCTTCTGTGTTTCGGTGATGATGTAGGAGTAAACCTCATCAAGTCCGAGAATACGAAGGATATCCGCGGGGGCCTTGCTTCCTTCTGTAAGCGCCTGACCGCGAGTTACGTGCTGACCGTCAACGATAGCGAGCTTGATACCGTAAGGAATAGCATATTTAACCTGCTCACCCGTTTCTTCACTTGTAATAAAGACGTCGTGAACATTAGCGTTTTCGCCGAGCTGAACATGAGCAATACCGCTGTGTTCAGTCATAATAGCAGCCTTCTTGGGCTGGCGAGCCTCAAAGAGCTCCTCTACTCTGGGAAGACCTTGCGTGATATCGCTTCCTGCGACACCGCCGGAGTGGAACGTACGCATCGTAAGCTGTGTACCGGGTTCACCGATGGACTGTGCGGCAATGATACCGACCGCCTCGCCGACGCTTACTTTCTTGCCGGAAGCAAGGTCTGCGCCGTAGCAGTGAGCGCAAACGCCGTGTTTAGCATGGCACTGGATAAGAGAACGTATATATACTCTCTTGATGCCTGCTTTTTCGATAGCCTTTGCCTGCTCGTCGGAAATCATCTCGTCGTCGCCGACGATAATTTCGTTCGTTTCGGGGTTGCGGATTTCGCCTATGGTGTATCTGCCTACGATTCTGTCGCTGAGCGTTTCAAGAATGTTGCCCTCTTTCGTGTCAACGTTTTCACTTACCCAAGCACCCTTCGTCGTATCGCATTTCTCTTCGGTAACGATAACGTCCTGAGATACGTCAACAAGACGGCGTGTAAGATAACCGGAGTCAGCCGTACGGAGAGCCGTATCGGAAAGTGACTTACGCGAACCGCGCGCACCCATAAAGTATTCGGTAATGTTAAGACCTTCACGGAAGTTGGATTTGATGGGAAGCTCAATAGTCTTACCGTTTGCCGCAAACATAAGTCCGCGCATACCTGCGAGCTGACGCATCTGCTGTATAGAACCGCGGGCACCGGAGTCGGACATTATCTTAATGGGATTGTATGTGTCAAAGCTCTTTTGGAGAGCATCCGTAACGTCTTTGGTCGTCTGTTCCCAAATCTTGACTACGCTGTTGTAGCGTTCTTCCTCGGAAAGCATACCGCGGTTGTAGTGCTTGCGAATGGTTTCAACCTTCTTTTCAGCCTCTGCAATCATGGGCTTCTTTTCCTGGGGAATCGTCATGTCGTAAACGGAGATTGAGAAGGAAGCGCGAGTTGAATACTTGTAACCCATTTCCTTGATGCTGTCAAGCATATCAGCGCAGACGGGAGTACCGTTGTACTTGATACATCTGTCGATAAGCTGACCGAGCTCTTTCTTCTTGATGACGAACATAATTTCAAGGTCAAACGCCTTTTCGGGGTCGGTTCTGTCAACGAAGCCGAGATTCTGAGGAATAGCTCGGTTGAAGATAAGACGTCCGAGCGTTGCGTCAATGACTTTGGAGCGGATTTCGCCGTCTATTTCCTTTTCAACTCTTACTTTTATGGGAGCGTGAAGTCCGAGAACCTTGTTTTCGTAAGCCATAACAGCCTCGTCAAAGTTGCGGAATACCATTCCCTCTCCGGGCTCGCCGGGCTTATCCATAGTAAGATAGTAAGAACCGAGAATCATATCCTGTGACGGAACCGTAACTGCACGTCCGTCAACGGGTTTAAGAAGGTTATTTGCAGAGAGCATAAGGAACCTTGCCTCAGCCTGAGCCTCTGCTGAAAGCGGTACGTGAACGGGCATCTGGTCGCCGTCGAAGTCCGCGTTGAATGCAGGACATACGAGGGGGTGAAGCTTGATTGCGCGTCCCTCAACGAGCACGGGCTCGAACGCCTGAATGGACAGACGGTGAAGCGTGGGTGCACGGTTGAGCATTACGGGGTGCTCCTTGATAACGTTTTCAAGAGCGTCCCAGACTTCGGGATACATATATGCCTTGTCAATCTTCTTCTGTGCGTCCTTTACGTTTGTAGCCTTCTGCATTTCCGTGAGGCGTTTAACGATGAAGGGCTTGAAGAGTTCAAGAGCCATTTCCTTGGGAAGACCGCACTGATAAATCTTGAGGTTGGGACCTACGACGATAACGGAACGGCCCGAATAGTCAACACGCTTACCGAGAAGGTTCTGACGGAAACGTCCCTGCTTACCTCTTAACATCTCGGAAAGAGATTTGAGAGGACGGTTGGAGGGACCCGTTACGGGCTTGCCGCGGCGGCCGTTGTCGATAAGTGCGTCAACTGCTTCCTGAAGCATACGCTTTTCGTTTCTGATAACGATTTCGGGCGTGCGGATTTCAAGGAGCTTTTTAAGTCTGTTGTTGCGGCTGATGACTCTGCGGTAGAGCTCGTTGAGGTCGGAGGAAGCAAATCTTCCGCCGTCGAGCTGTACCATGGGACGAATATCGGGAGGAAGGACGGGAATAACGTCAAGAATCATCCATTCAAGCTTGTTGCCGGACTTACGGAACGCCTCAACTACCTCAAGACGCTTGATGATTCTCGTTTTCTTCTGTCCCTTGGCTGTAAGGAGCTCTCTTTTGAGTTCTGCGGAAAGTTCGTTGATATCAACGCCCGCAAGCAGCTCCTTAATAGCCTCTGCTCCCATGCCCGTTCTGAACGCATTACCGTACATTTCACGATACTCGGCGTACTGCTTCTCGCCGAGTACCATACCCTTCTGAAGAGGGGTATCGCCGCCGTCAAGCACTACGTTCTCCGCAAAGTAGAGCACCTGTTCAAGATGCTTGGGAGAAATATCGAGAACGAGGGGCATTCTCGCAGGGATAGCCTTAAAATACCAAATGTGAGAGATGGGAGTTGCAAGCTCGATATGTCCCATTCTTTCACGTCTTACCTTTTTGGTTGTAACATCTACACCACACTTTTCGCATTTGTGAACGCCCTTGTTGTGCATATTCTTGTACTTACCGCACATACAAGCGCCGTCCTTGGTAGGACCAAAGATACGCTCGCAGAAAAGGCCGCCAACTTCTGCTTTAAGTGTTCTGTAGTTAATGGTCTCGGGCTTCGTAACCTCGCCGTAGGACCATTCTCTTATCATTTCGGGAGATGCAAGACCTATTTTTATGGAATTAAATTCATTGTGTTCCAAAGTAATATCTCCTTTCCCAAATTAGTTATCATCATCGCCGTAATCGTCGGAATAGTCGTCTGTATAAACGTCACCGAACAAATCACCGCTGCCTGTTGTATCGTCCTCGTCCCTGATAATGAAATTATCGGAAACGTCGTCCGTTTCAATATATTCCTCGAAATCGTCGTCCTCAGCGGAAAGATTGAACGCTCTTGTGGAGTAAACGGGAGTTTCTTCCTCAGCGCAGAGTGTGTTGAGTTCAATCTCGTTGCCGTCCTCGTCAAGCACACGAATGTCAAGTGCAAGGGACTGAAGCTCCTTAACAAGTACCTTGAAGGACTCGGGAACTCCGGGAGTGGGAATGTTCTGACCCTTGATAATTGCTTCGTAAGCCTTTCTGCGTCCGTTGATATCGTCGGACTTGACTGTAAGGATTTCCTGAAGAGTGTAAGCTGCGCCGTAGGCTTCAAGCGCCCAGACCTCCATCTCGCCGAAGC
>JBJDZG010000011.1:0-11562 GCA_051867875.1 Eubacteriales bacterium | reverse complement strand
GCAAAACGCCCGCTTGGGCACGACGCAAACACAACAACCGTAGGGGGCGACGTCCCCGACGCCCCGTTTTTCAACATTTGTAGGGCACGGTGCGCACACCTTAACCGTAGGGGGCGACGTCCTCGACGCCCCGCTTTTAACGCAAACAAAAGATTTGGTATACTCACAGTATACTCATTCTCTGCTTATTCCGCACTCATTCTCTCGGTTCTCATAGTCGCAAAAGCCTTCTCGACGAGCTCGTCGAAGGGGAGTTTATTTTCCTCTGCGAGCACCTTTTCAAGCACGGGTTTTGTTCTCGGATGCTTGGGTGTGAACACCGTGCAACAGTCCTCGTAGGGAAGAATAGAAGTGTCAAAAGTGTTGATTTTACGGGCAATCTGAATGATTTCTTCCTTATCCATGCCTATGCAGGGGCGGAAAACGGGGATATCCGCGACGGCGTCCGTTACAGCGATTGCCTGCATCGTCTGGCTTGCTACCTGGCCAACACTCTCACCCGTAATGAGCGCACCGCAATTATAGCGTTCAGCCACTTTATTGGCAAGCGCAACCATATAACGGCGCAAAAGGAGCGTAAAATAGTCCTCATCGCAGTGCTTGACGAGCTCTTCCTGAATTTTCGTGAGCGAAATTATATGAACGTAAATGTCGCCGGAGTAGTCCGCGACGAGCTTTGCGAGGTCGAGCACCTTTTGCAGGGCGCGCTCGCTGGTGTAGGGAAACGACTCAAAATGAACCGCCTCGATTTTCACACCGCGTTTTGCCATCATATAGCCCGCAACGGGGGAATCAATTCCGCCCGAAAGAAGCAAAAGTCCCTTTCCGTTCGTGCCGACGGGCATACCGCCCGCGCCCTTGTGGATTCCCGCGTAGATATAAGCCATTCTCTCACGGATTTCGACCTTAACGACGACCTCCGGTTCTCTTACGTCAACCCTCATTCTCGGATTTGCGCTGAGAATGACACCGCCAATCTCGCGTGCGAGGTCCATGGAGTCAAGAGGGAAGCGCTTGTCGGAGCGTTTTGCCTCGACCTTGAAGGTTTTATATTTTCTTATCTCTTCAACTATATATTCGCGTGCGCTTTCCGAGATGGAGTCGAGAGTTTTTTCGCACACGTGCGCTCGGGCGATGGCGACGATACCGAACACCTTTTGCGCCTCTGCGAGCATCATATCCATATCGCAGAACTCGTCAAGGGGCTCGATATAAACGGTTGACTGGGCACGGCTGACCTCAAAATTTCCGCATTTTTTAGCTCTCTTGCGCAATTCCTTGCAGAGAACGTCCTCAAAATATGCGCGATTCGCGCCTTTGAGCACGATTTCGCCGTATTTGCAAAGTAATACTTCTTTCATTTTCGTTTCCTTTTATATAATTATGAATTTTCATTGAATGCGTTACGCTTGCCCGTCATCAATCAATCGGCGCAGTTTTTCTGCGTAGATATCGGGGTGATTTATGCTGATATCGCCGTGGTAAAAGCCCCGAAGAGTCTCACACGATGAATTTTCAAGCGTCTGATGCAAGATGATGGCGGATTTTTTCATAATACGCTGTTCCTTTTCGCCGACGAGGACGAGCGTTTTTGCTCTGCATTCCGAAAGGGTAGGTTTAAGTTTATAGTCTGCATTTGCTTCCAGAAAAGCAATCATATTTTTCTCCGTTATCGCCGAGCTGTCCCTGTAATACGCGTCAAAAAACTGCGCGCCGATGCGGAGCGAGTCAAACTGAAGCTTTGCAAACCAACGCTTTTTGACAAGCGGATAGCTCATCTTGAAAGTCGGTTTTATCAACATTTCGGTAACTTTCATCGGCAGAACGAGCGCGCTTTCGATAATTGCATATCTGCAAATATCGGGCTTTTGCGACAGCATTTCAACGAGAACTTGCGCTCCGAGCGAAAGACCGCCGATAAGATAGACGCTGCCGCCGAAATTTTCGTCAATAAAATCAATGATTTCGCGCGCGTTGTCCTCAATAGAGGTAAAATCGCGGTCGGCGCCGTTGTGCCCGTCGAGCACGGGAATCAGAACATGGTATTTTTCTTTTAGCGCTTGTGCAACCGCATAAAAGCTCCACGGAGCAAGTCCGCCGCCGTGCAGAAAAATCATTTTCAAAGCATTTTCTTTTCCAAACTCTTCAAATTTCATAAAACGCCCTCCCAAAAACGGAATGTTTGCCGCGAACGCGGAATTATCGGATTTTGCGTTTATCCGCACAATTCACCATTTTCCATATCATTATACTATATCCTCGCGCGTTTTGCAAGTCAAAGTTGATTTTTTTGAAAAATTCGGTTTGCAAACGCGGGGGGTCGGTAAAACGAGCGCGCAAAACATTTCAACGTATAAAATTACCGCCCCGATTTTATAAATCGGGGCGGAGGTTTCATTTATTTGATTATTCTTTGCTCAAATCGCCGTCTGTGCAGTGAACTACGTAGTTTCCTGTACTTTCGTTCCAAGTATGATATTTTTTGATTGCATTCCACTCGGCTTTCGTGCCGTTATAGTGGATATCCGCAAGCTTGTCACAACCCTCGAACGCTCTCTCACGGATACCTGTTACGCTATTGGGTACCGTTATACTTATAAGTCCGTCACATCCCTCGAACGCTCTCTCACCGATTCTTATTACACCGCTGACGAGCGTTACGCTTATGAGTCCGTCACAATTCTCAAACGCACCGTTGCCGATACTCGTTACGCTGCCGGGTATCGTTACGCTTGTAAGTCCGCTGCAGTTTGAGAATACCCACTCGCCGATACTCGTTACGCCATTTTCTATTGTGAGGCTCGTAATTCCTCTACAATAGGAGAACGCATTCCTACCGATACTCGTTACACTGTCGGGTATCGTTATGCTTGTAAGTCCGATACAGTTTGAGAATGCGAACTCGCCGATACTCGTTACGCTGTCGGGAATGGTTATGCTTGTAAGTTTGCTACAATTGGAGAAGGCAGAATTGCCGATACTCGTTACACTGTTGCCGATTGTTACGCTTGTAAGCTCGGCGCAACCGAAGAACGCAGAAATGCCGATACTCGTTACGCCATTGCCGATTGTTACGCTTGTAAGTCCGCTACACCAAAAGAACGCACACTCACCGATACTCTTTACGTCGTCGGGGATTGTTATGCTTGTAAGTTCGTTACAGTACCAGAACGCATAATCGCCGATACTCGTTACGCTGCCGTCATCAGGAATTACGCTGTTTTTACAGCCTGCAATCAACGTTTTACTTCCCGTTTCAATCAAACAGTTGCCTGCACTGTGATATACGGTGTTGCCGTCAGAAACGGTAATGCTTGTAAGTCCGCTACATTCCCAAAACGCACTTCTTTCGATACTCGTTACGCCGTTACCGATTGTTACGCTTGTAAGTGCGTGACATCCCCGGAACGCACTGCCACCGATACTCGTTACGCCGTCGGGTATCGTTATGCTTGTAAGTCCGATACATTCCCAAAACGCACTGCCGCCGA
Source organism: Eubacteriales bacterium (assembly GCA_051867875.1). GTDB lineage: Bacteria > Bacillota > Clostridia > Oscillospirales > CAG-272 > RGIG4608. Next base: position 8,071 of record JBJDZG010000011.1, on the reverse strand, counting down.
TACTCGTTACACCGTTGCCGATTGTTACGCTTGTAAGTCCTCTACAGGAGTCGAACGCATTGTCGCCGATACTCGTTACGCTGTCGGGTATCGTTACGCTTGTAAGTCCTCTACAACCGTAGAACGCACTCTCGCCGATACTCGTTACGCTGTTTCCAATTGTTACTCTTGTAAGTCCGGTGCAGCAGTAGAACGCACTCTCGCCGATACTCGTTACACCGTTGCCGATTGTTACGCTTGTAAGTCCGGTGCAGTTGTAGAACGCCCCGACACCGATACTTGTTACGCTGTCGGGTATCGTTATGCTTGTAAGTCCTCTACAGTTGTAGAACGCACTGCCGCCGATACTCGTTACGCCGTTGCCTATTTCTACACTTGTAAGTCCGGCGCAGTTGGAGAACGCACTGCCCCCGATACTCATTACGCCGTTGCCTATTTTTACACTTGTAAGTCCGGCACAGTCGGAGAACGCACTGCCACCGATACTCGTTACGCTGTCGGGTATCGTTACGCTTGTAAGTGCGCTACAGTACTCGAACGCATTGTCGCCGATACTCGTTACGCCACTGCCGATTGTAACGCTTGTAAGTTTGTTACACTCTAAAAACGCAGAATCTCCGATACTCGTTACGCTGTCGGGTATCGTTACGCTTGGAAGTGCGTGACAGCCCCGGAACGCTTTGTCGCCGATACTCGTTACGCCACTGCCGATTGTAACGCTTGTGAGTTTGCTACAGGACTCGAACGCAGAATCGCCGATACTCGTTACGCCGTCTGGTATCGTTACGCTTGTAAGTGAGTAACAGTACTCGAACGCATTGTTGCCGATACTCGTTACACTGTCGGGTATCGTTATGCTTGTAAGTGAGGTACAGTCGTAGAACGCAAAATTGCCGATACTCGTTACGCTGTCGGGTATCGTTACGCTTGTAAGTGTGCGGCAGTAGTCGAACGCAGAATCGCCGATACTCGTTACGGTTTTTCCTTTGTATGTTTTGGGAATTACTATATCCGTATCGGTGCAAGTGCCGAGTCCCGTTACACTGTACGTTTCTCCGTCGCCGTTCAGCTTAAATTCAAGGCCGACGGATTCTTTTAATATTCCGTCCAAGCAGGAAACAAGGCTTACCGACAACAAAAGAATCATTGCAAAGCATAAAATCTTTTTCATTTTAATTTCTCCTCTCGGATATCTATTGACAGGTTCATTATAGCACCGACCGTGCGATTTGTAAACATAATTTAACAAAAAATAAATTATTTTCCAAACGAACCTTACACCACGCCCTGCGCCTTCATTGCTTCGGCGACCTTCAAAAATCCCGCGATGTTCGCGCCTGCGACGAGGTTGCCTTCCATTCCGTACTCCTTGGCGCTTGCCGAACAGTTTTTGTAGATATTTCTCATAATTTCGCGAAGCTTTTCGTCAACCTCCTCGAACGTCCACGAGCAACGCATCGAGTTCTGGCTCATTTCAAGCGCGCTGGTCGCAACACCGCCCGCGTTGGACGCCTTCGCGGGTGCGAAAAGCACTCCGTTGCTTTGGAAAACGGAAACGGCCTCGGGAGTTGAGGGCATATTTGCGCCCTCTGCAACGGCAAAGCAACCATTCTTTACGAGAATTTCGGCGCTCGTGCCGTCAAGCTCGTTCTGAGTGGCGCAGGGAAGTGCGATATCGCATTTCACAGTCCAGATATCTCTGCAACCCTCGTGATATTCCGCGCCCTCTCTTGCCCTTGCGTACTCGCAAATGCGCGCCTTTTTCACTTCTTTAATTTCTTTCATAAGCTCAAGGTCTATACCGTTTTCGTCGTATACGTAACCGCACGAGTCGGACATGGCAACGACCGCAGCACCCAGCTCCATAGCCTTTTGAGCGGCGTAAATAGCCACGTTGCCCGAGCCCGAAATAACGACTCTCGCGCCGTCAAAGCTCCTGCCCGCGTCGCGGAGCATCTCGTCGGCAAAATAGCAAAGTCCGAAGCCCGTCGCCTCCGTGCGCGCAAGGCTTCCGCCGTACGTCAAGCCCTTGCCCGTGAGCACGCCCGCGTATTCGTTGCGAAGCCGCTTGTACTGACCGAACATATATCCTATCTCTCGCGCTCCGACGCCGATATCGCCTGCGGGAACGTCAGTGTCCGCACCGATATGCTTGGAGAGCTCCGTCATAAAACTCTGACAGAAGCGCATAATTTCCATATCGCTCTTACCCTTGGGGTCGAAATCCGAGCCACCCTTGCCGCCGCCGATGGGAAGCCCCGTCAGCGAGTTCTTAAAGGTCTGCTCAAAGCCGAGAAACTTAATAATACTCTCATTAACAGAGGGGTGCAGACGGATACCGCCCTTGTATGGACCTATCGCGCTGTTGAATTGGATTCTGTAACCGCGGTTGATGCGGACCTTTCCGCTGTCGTCAACCCACGGAACGCGGAATTTTATAATACGCTCGGGCTCGACGATGCTGTCGAGCACTCCGCACTCTATGTATTCGGGGTGGCGCTCGATTACGGGTTCAAGGCTTTCAAGCACCTCGTAAACCGCCTGATGAAACTCGCTCTCGCCCGCGTTTCTCGCCTTTACCTCTTCAATAAGATTCAAAATGTATTCGTTTTTAATTGCCATAATTGCCTCCTTTATAGGATTTCTTCCTATATCTATGAAAAAAGATAATACATTATAACAAATTATTCTACCTTTTGCAAGAAGTTATTGAAACTTAAATCGCGCAGAGAGCGTTTTTTTCAAAAAAGTGTTGCATAACCGCGACATTCGTAAAACATTACAATTGTCAGACAATTTAATCAACAATTTTAACGGGGTAGCTCTCTTTTTTGGGTTTTTCGGGGCGTCGAGGACGTCGCCCCCTACGGGTTATATTAAAAATCGATGTTGGGAAAAACGATAGAGTAGGTGCGTAAGGGTTCATCAGACACGGGTAGCCGTGAAGATACCGAAACTCGTCAGCCACTTTTTCTCTGCAAGCGTAGGCGCAGAGAAAAAGCTAACAAAAAGAGACGCCGAGTGAGAGTTTCGCTCTCTGCGGAGAGCGAGGCGGGGCTACGCGCCCCACCGCCCGCGCCGCCTTTTACAAAAGGCGGGCGAAAACGCAGAATTGGTGCTGTGCGCACACCTCAACCGTAGGGCGGGGGCTTGCTCCCGCCGTTACAAAGCGGGGACAAACGCAGAATGGGTGCGGCGTCTGCACAACAATCGTAGGGGGCGACGTCCTCGACGCCCCGTTATGATTGTGCGATGTGCGAACACCTTAATCGTAGAGCGGGGGCTTGCTCCCGCCGTTACAAAGCGGGGCAAAACAACAGGTTTGGTGCGGTGCGCACGCAACAATCGTAGGGGGCGACGTCCCCGACGCCCCGTTTTGCAATACAAATAACATAATAAAGCAAAAGAATAGGTGCGGTGCGAACACGGCAAATGTAGAAGGCGAGGCGGGGCTGCGCGCCCCACCGTCATCAATCCATACCGCACAAAACAGAAAATTTGTTCGTTATTTTTTCAAAACGGGTTGACATTTACGAACAAATGTTCTATAATATAAAAAAACAAGCCGAAAACGCCCGTACGGCGGGGAAAATTCGCAAGCGTGCGGCGCGTGCGCGGGGGGATTCGCAGGCGGGCGGCGCGTGCGGGAGAGAAAAATTAGCAGGCGGGCGGCGCGTGCGCGCTCGAAAAACGACTCAAATGCCAAGGGTGGAAAAGCGCAAGCTCAATTCTCCAAAAACGGCTTAAATCCCAAGGGGCAAAGTGCAAGCCCAATTCGCCAAAAATTTTTAACGCAACGGGGGCAAAATGGAAAAAGACGAGAAGAGAAAAGAAACAATCCGCGCGTTCCGCAAGTTCGCGCGGCTCGGGCTCGACGGCGAGCGGATAAATCCGATTCAGGCGTACCGCCGCATCGACGCGCTGTGCCCGTCGCGGCGCGCGAAGCTCGACATGCTGGCAGTGTACGACGCGCTCCGACTGCTTCGGCTCGGCGGGGAAGAGAAGGTCTACGAGGCGGTCCGCGACGTGTATTTCGGGGACCCCGGCGCGCGCCTCAATAAAAACGAGGTGAGCCGCCGCGTCGCGCGCGCCGCGCTCGAATATTTTTGCGACGAGCGCACGGTTTACCGCCGACTTGAACGCGCGCGGTCGCTCTACTCACAGCTACGCGAAAAAGAGGGCTTAATCTGGGACGGGGTGAGCGACAGGGTTCGTGAAAAATACGGTGAAAAGTTGGATAATACTACGAAATAATGAAAATTTTGTAAAAATAGAAAAGTTAAAGTATTTTTCCGGCTCAAAAAAGTTTTCCACAGGAACACTTGTTTGCAATTTGTAAAACAGGGTTGTTTTGCAAGGTTTTCCACAGTTCCCACAGAGTTTTCCACAGGTATATGGGGAAATCACGGGAGTTTTACACACATTTTTGTCGAAAAAAGAATTTTTGTTTTGTTTCATTTTTCTATTATTTGCAAAAAGCAGAAAAATGACTGCAATATTTGTTGACTTTTTTTCTAATTTGTGGTATTATTTATTAAAAGGCGGTGATATTATGTCCAAAATATGCTGTTTCACGGGGCACAGAGATATTCCGAGAGAAATGTACGCTCCGCTTGCCGTGAAGCTTCGCAATTACGTTGAAAATTTGATAGTTAACGAGGGCTTTACCGACTTTCGCGCGGGCGGTGCGAGGGGATTTGACACAATGGCGGCGCTCGTCGTGCTTGAAATGCGGGAAAAATACGGGCATATTAAGCTCCACCTCGTGCTTCCGCACAAAAACCAGGAAAAATATTATAAAAATCACGAAAAACGCGCATATTATGTAACGCTTGAACGCGCGGACAGCGTGAAATTCATCAGCGACCGCTACGACCGCAGCGTGATGCACCGCCGCAACCGCGCGCTGGTGGACGGCTCGGAGAGGTGCGTAGCGTTCGTCAGATACAGGCGCGGCGGCTCGTACTACACCGCAAATTACGCGAAAGAGAACGGCATAGAGGTTGTCAATTTGGCGAAAAATCAGAAAAATCAAGAACATTAGCGCAACACCGCGCAAAATCAGGGCATGCAAGCAGGCACGCCCTTTATTTTTTGATTTTTGCGTGAGAGCACCGCGAGCGGCGCAAAAAAATCCCCCATTGGAGTGCGTCCAATGGGGCAAAAAACGTTGGTTTTTTATATTTTATCTCTACTTAAACTTACCGAGGAGTTTTCGGTAGGAAAATCCGTAAGTGTTAGCGACTGTATTTGGGTTCATTCCAAACCGGTCCAACCGGAATCATACACGATTGTATAAGTCTTGGACGTATCGACAGACTCCAAATTCTTTTCTTCACTTACCGTATTATTAGACCAAGTATAAGCCAAAATTCCACCCGTTACAGTTGCACCGCTGATTGTTGCAGAAGGAGCACCACCCGGATAAGCCCTGTTCACGATGGAAATTGCCGCGCCGTCGGGAATCAAGCCGTCGCCCGTTTTAGTTGCCCGGTTGTCTGTTCCGCCGCCTTTGATAGTACCGCCCGTCATGTTTAATGTTCCGGAGCACATCTGAATGCCGACACCGCCGATAATCGAACCACCGGATACATTGACATTTCCGGATTCGGGATGATAGATACCTGCGGCACCGCCTTTAATTGTTCCGCTTGTGATAGAAATCGTACTGTTTGTAGTGCTTGAACCGTTTCCTGTTACACCATACATCTGGGCTTCTACTGTTCCGCCCTGCAAATTGAAAACAGGATTTGCACCCCAAAGAATCACGCCGATGCCAGAATCATGGGTTTGCTCAAGCGATACGTTTTCACCGATTGTCAAAGTGCAGTTATCATATACCCATGCCGCTGCCGCGCTTGTTTTTGAAGTTGGTTCTCCGGAGGCAGTAAGAACAGAACGAGTGGGAGAACTATTGGTAATGGTAAGACTGCCGGAGTTTTGCACATAAACCACAGCGCGTGCGGTCGTTGTGTAACTATGACCGTTTGTATCCAAAGTAACATGAACATCAGAATAAGAAGCGTTAGGAATAGCGCCCGAACCGAAATAATCACTGAGCATTGTAACAGTCTTTCCATTATTACCCTTATACATCAATGCACGGATAGAATGGTAGTATTCATCGTCATCGCTAACTTTGGTTAATCCATTGATGAATGTGCCCTTGTTCAACATCGTATTAATAGCTTCCGTTATCGTCAGCTTTGGATCATAACTTGCAGTTCCGTCCAAACGAATTTCACCGGTCAGATCTGTCGTATTGATTGTTAATACTCCGCTAGTAACATAGAAGCTATTCTTTGTTCCGGTTACAACGGCACCCTGTTGAAGCATTACTGTGCCCGAGCTAACCTGAATGGGTGCCTGAAAACTAATGTATGATTCGTCTTTCGTATTAACGACTGTTCCGCTGATAGTTGCGGTTCCTCCACCAATCTTTATTCCGGTATAAACGCCTTTTACAGTAACGTTCTTACCGATAGAAAGGGTTTTGGAGCTATAAATTGTCGGACCATAAGAAGAACTATCATAGGTGCTTTCGATTGTTCCGGTACCAACAAAACTCAAAACAGCATTTGTATTTGAGTTCGTTATAACGGAGCCCTTGGAACTTCCTCCCTTAAGGTTTGAATAAATTCCATAACCGTTCAAATTAATTGTGATATTCTGATCTTTACCGATTGCCAAGGGTGCCGACAAATTAATATCCTGCAACAATACGATTACTGTTTTGTCGGTAGAAGCCGCAGCAATTGCATCGGCAAGAGTTTCATAACCCGTGGAGCCAATACGAGCAACGCCCCTAATGGAACCGGTAATCCCTGAAAAACCGTTTTCCGCAGCCGTAGTTAAAACCGAAGCTTGTGCCTCTGCTTGCAAATTATTTATAGTAGACTCAATAGCATTTTCAATTTCTGTTGCATCTGTGCTGGTTCCATCATACAGATAGTGTACATTTTCTTCGGCTACGTTTGTTTGAGCATTTTCTTTATCTTCTTCACCAATTACATAGACACTACCGATGCTACCGCCGTCTTCATTAGCGCTTGCATTATCAACATCGGGAAGATATGTCGCTTCGACCTCGCCGCCTTTTGCAAGGAACTTGCCTTCACGGACAGTAACGAAACCTACATAGCCATAGCTATGGACAGAATGACTACCGCCTTTCTGAACATCAATCAAGCCGGTCAAGCCGTACACCGATACAGTGTCGCTCTGGCTCTTATCGGCAGACTCGTAAACAGTAATATTCAAAGTTGTCGCCTCGCTGTTAGTACGAACAACAACATTTCTCGCTTCTGAAGCGCCGTTATATGTTACGCTTGCAACGCTTGACGTACCTGCGTCGAAGCCTACGCCGTTAACGGTGAGGGCATCAACGGCGCCGCCGTTCCAATATACGGAGTGTTCGGAGGTTGCAACTGCGCTTGCGTCTGTTACAATTTCCCAAAGCTCCCATTTTTCGGGAGTTACCTTATTTGTCTCGGGAACATATACAAGGCTGTCGCCGTCGAGATAACAGAAAACTTCGTTCGCGCTATCCCAGAGGATTTTGTTGTTCTCTGCACGAGCGTTGATTTTTGCTACGTCGAAGCCTGCGTCAATCGCTGCGTTAAGAGCTGCCTGCATTGTAGGCTCGCTGTCTTTAAGCAAAACCGCCGTGTTGAGCTGGTGAATCAACTGTGTATCAACGGATTCGTTAGCTCTATCGATAAAGCTCGTGTATCCTATTATACTCACAGTTGCGAGAATTGCCAATATTGCAATAACGATAAGCAATTCAACGAGTGTAAAAGCTTTTTTCTTTGTTAATTTCATTTTAGCTTTCTCCTTTTGTGTAAAATTTATCTTAATACCATCTTATGACGGTACAAGTTCAAAATTGAAAAAACCGCTCTTTTGGACGCGGTGGAACCGCGCTCAAAAGAGCGGTATAAAAATACCGTTATTTTGCTGTAAAAATTTAGTTATCTGTTCGCAGGGCGCAAATAGGTCCTGTCTGTATGTATGTATGTCTGTCTGTCTGTCTGTCTGTCTGTCTGTCTGTCTGTCTGTCTGTCTGTCT